>NZ_JBBKBT010000001.1:0-481142 GCF_037890305.1 Enterocloster sp. HCN-30185 | reverse complement strand
CAGGATGAGATTTATGGGTATATCGATGATAGATGTAGACGTTTATCATTATCAACAGCCGTAAATGATATTTACAGATTTGATCTGTTGAAAGAATTTCTGAATGAGAAGTGTACAAGCTGTAGCAGCATTACTGATAAAAAATGGGAAGAACTGGAGAGAAGCTATAAAGCATTTTTATATAAAAAAGGATTGGCGCTGTACGTTAGAAGAAATAGACCGGATAGGCGGAATGTTGAGCAACAAAATAGCGCTCAGGTTTCTTTTCTGAAAATGTATTATGAGTATGTTGTGAAGTGTAAAACAGCAGATATTTCAGAAAATGAAAAAGATGTATGGGATATGAGAAAGCTGGATATTGTGCCAAGGAGTAATCCGATTCGTGGAAGATATAGATTAGATTTTCGTGAGATTAGGCAGAGAGAATTTAAAGAGATAATAAAGAGAATATTGTATAGCCACTGCCAGACAAAAGCAATGGGTAGTATAAAAGGCGAATTGTGTGGATTCCGTCGGTTTGCTAGATTTATGTATGATCGGTTTCCAGAAGTAAAGCATTTTACAGAAATTCGCAGGGATATGATAGAAGATTATCTGGTTTATATAAAAACGGATACCGGTCTTACATCAGTCAGTTACACAACAGAACTGTCGGTTTTGGATAATCTGCTGGATGAAATTGGGCGGGAACTGGAAATAGATAATTTATGCAATCTTTTTCTGTCCAGTGATTGCAGAGCATATGACAACGCTTTGCCAGAAGCGTATTCAGATGCAGAAATCAGGAGATTTAATAGTGCATTAACAAAATTAAAGCCCCAGTTAGGAAGATGTCTAATAATACATCAGATGCTCGGTACAAGAATAGAGGATACGTTGACTTTGCGAAGGGATTGCTTATCTGAGAAATCTGGGCATTATTTTATAACTATTCTCCAGCATAAAACAAGGAAATACAAAAGACCAGTCAGCGATCAGCTGGCAGAAGTGATTAGAAAAGCAATAGAAGTTTCAGAAAAGGACCATCCAGATTCAGAATATATTTTTCTGCAAGATAATGGGAAATTATATACAGATTCAATGCTGAAATATCATGTAAATATCATGATTTATGAAAATGATATCAGGGATGATAATGGAAATTATTTTGAGTTTCGTACACATCGTTTTAGACACACTTTTGGAGTAAAACTTACAGAAATGAAATTAGATGATGATAGCATTGCAAGGCTGTTGGGGCATAAGGATACACGAACCATACCACATTATCGGCGGTTAAGAAACGAAGCATTAGCGGAGGATACAAAGGCTGTACGAGATGAAATGAATGAATTATTAGCACAATACAGGAGGGAAAAGGAAAATGCAGAAACACGATAAAATGGTAGCACTGGCAAAAGAAAAAAGTGCGGAAATGACGGAAACAGCAATAACAGCTATTGAAACAATGTATAGAAAAAATATAAAAATTTCAGTTGCTGAACTTACAAAATTAACAGGACTTTCCAGAGGTTTTTTCTATAATAATCCGAATGTGAAACAGGTCATGATGGAATTGAAGGAAAAACAACAGGGAATGATATTGCGAAATCCTAAAAGCGATGCCATTGCAAAAGCACAGGAAGCACGGATTAAGAGTTTAGAACAGAAATTATCCGATAGTGTTCCGAAAAACGAATATGAGAATCTACAGAAAAAATATGAAGAATTACAAGTGAAATATAGTCAAATGAAAAAGGGAACACTGTTGAAGATGTACGACCAATTATAGGAAGAAAAGGAGAATATTTTATGCAGAACGAAATTTACGATGAGAAAAATGGACTTACTTATATGTTATGTGGTGATTATTATTTGCCGGAATTGGCACTTAAAGATATTGAACCAACATATGGGAAATATGGGATGCTTCGTAAAAGCTATTTACAGGAACACAGAAGGGCAAAATATCAAATATTGTTGTTACAAGGAAAACTTGTTGAGCATTTGAATCAGATTGATGCAGAAGCAAGGGATAGGGAAGAACAATTAGTAAAACAGATGATGGAGAAACAAGGAATTACAGAGAAATTAAAAAGACAGGACAACATGGAATGGACTAGGAGGATGAATACCATTTGTCATGATGCAGAAGAGATGATTTTGACGGAAATGATATACACGAAAGGATAATGAACTGTATTGGATAGCAAGAATTTTGCAGCCCGGATAGCAAAAAAGTGGAAGTCCGGATAGCAAAAAAATGGAAGTCCGGATGGCAGGATTCTTGCTGTCCGGAAAGATAAAAAAGTGAGGGATTAAAAATGTTGGTTAAGTACATAATAAAAGTGTTTTTGTGTTTGATTCTTGTAGTAATGACATTGATTTGCTGGTTATTAAAAATTCCTATGATGTTGGGAAATATTTTTCTTTACTTTTTATCAATTATATTTATTCTGACAGGTGTTTTGAGCTATGGATTTGCATTGGAATCTGCAAGAGAATGTGGTCGAATGATAATAATTGGGATGGCATTTGGTGCAATACCAGACTTTGTCCCATTTTTGGGAAAAAGTTTAGAGACATTGGTTGACAAACTGTTGAGTATGACAAATGAATGAGAAAGTCGATATGAAAGAGGGCTGTGAAAGGTTCTCTTTTCTTTTTGCAACTGTGAAATGGCAAGATAATAACGTTATATACATTGTGTATTAGGTACAGATATTGTATTTCTGCATGATGGGAACATAGGGAGTCCATATAAAGGCTCTGAACACAGGCCATCCGGGTTCTCTCTCAACGGGCCACAGCAATTCAGCCAGAGATATGCTGAACCGTCTGGAAACTATGGTTTTAATGGGAGCCAGACTGCCGCTGGAGGCGGTCCGAAGCCAGATCGCTTCGGCTTTGGATATTCTGGTTCATCTGGGACGGCTGGGAGACGGAAGCAGAAAGGTACTTTCCATTGTGGAGGTAAGAGGTATATCTATGGGAGAAATAGAAACAGAGGAGCTGTACAGATATGACAGAGAAACAGGGCGGCTTGAAAAGACGGGTGAACCTAAAAATAGGGAAAAGCTTGGAGATACAGGAAATTGTTAGGATAAAAGGGAAAAAATGGGAGAAAACTGCCGTGAAAACCGGGAGAAAAGGGCAGCCAGGCAGGAGGATTTCCCTGCGGGGCAGCCCGAAGCCCCGGGCTCCGGATGGAAAGGATTACCAGGTTTACCGTTTGTCTGCTAAAGAATATATGGGGCTTTCGGCAATCGGACTGGGGCTTTGCGGTCTTACTGCCTATGTGTTTTACCGGAGTTTTTTTGCCTTTATTCTCCTTATGCCTCTTGGTTTTTTGTATCCTATTTATAAAAAAAAGGATCTGAAAAAGAAAAGGCTGCGGCAGCTGACGCTGCAGTTTAAAGAGGCGATCCAGGTTTTATCTTCTTTTTTAAGCGCAGGATATTCGCTGGAAAATGGTCTTTTTATGAGCGTGCGGGAATTGGAAGCGCTGTACGGAAAAGACGCTATGATCACAGAAGAATTTGAACGTCTGGCAGCAGGGGTTCGGATGAACCGGCCGGTGGAGCAGCTTCTTGCCGAATTTGGAGAACGGAGCGGGATTCAGGATGTGGATCACTTTGCTCAGGTATTTGGAATGGCCCGCAGAAGCGGTGGGGAGCTGGTAGAGATCATCCGGCAGAGCGCGGGGGTAATCCGGGATAAGATCCAGGTTCAGGAAGAAATACAGACCATGACAGCGGCACGGATCTTTGAACAGAAGATCATGAATGGCATTCCTTTTGGAATGATTCTCTATATTGATTTCACCTCTCCGGGATTTTTTGACATTATGTATGGAACCTGGATGGGAAGACTGATTATGACCTTATGTCTGGCTTTTTATATGGGAGCAGTCATGCTGTCTGGAAAGATTCTGGATATTGAGATATAAGGGGGCAAAGAATTGAAGAAATGGAGTGGGAGAAGGGAAGGCTTCTGGAAAAGGGAAACAATGTCACGCTGGAAAAAGCAGCTGGCATGTGCGGCCGCAGGACTGTTTTTAGGTATTTTAGCCCAGTATTCAGGGGGATTTGATCCGGTTTTAAAGGACGGATACATTTTAAACAGAAATCCTTTGGGACAGGAAGAAGAGACATATCTGCTGGAAGTAAGGGGGCTGGCAGACAGCAGGGAGCCGGAGCGTCTGGAACTGATCCTTGAGGCAGAGCAATATACAGAGAAGGAGGCTGAGGCAGTTTATGAGCAGGTTATAGGGGAACTTCCGGGGTATATTTTAGGGGATAATCCTTCACTGGAAGAGGTGCGGCTGCCTTTAAAGCTTATTTCAGAGCTCCCGGAATATGGGGTAGATTTAAGCTGGCGGTCCGGCTCTCCTGATCTTTTAGGATCAGACGGACAGATACATGGGGAGGGAGTGCCGGAGCAAGGGGAGCAGGCAGTGCTTTTTGTGCGGCTCACAGACGGGAACTGGCCCAGAGAATATGAAATTCCTGTAAGGATAAAACCGCCTCTTATGACGCCGGTTCAGAGGGCTGCAAAAGATCTGGAAGAGCAGATAAAAGAGATGGAGCAGGACAGTCGGTATGAAAGTGCATTTTCCCTGCCTCAGTTTCAGGAGGGGAATCGGCTGAGCTATGATATTCCGGGAGGGCTTCCGCCCATCCTTTCTCTTACGGCACTTGGTCTGGCGGGAGCGTTTTTGATAACGCTTAAGGAAACGGTGGATCTGAAAAAACAGGAGGAACGCCGCAGACAGCAGATGCTCCTTGACTATTCAGAGGTTTTATCGCGTCTTATCATTTTTCTGGGGGCAGGAATGAGTATCCGAAGTGCCTGGGAACGGATTGCTGTTGATTACCGCCGGTCGGTGGAACATGGGGTGCACCAGAAGCGGTATATATATGAAGAAATGGTTCTGACGGAGAGCCAGTTAAAAAGCGGTGTTTCTGAAAGTCAGGCATTTTATGAATTTGGAAGCCGCTGTGGCCTGCAGCCGTATATGAAGCTGGCTGCCCTTTTGGAGCAGAGCCGGAAAAACGGGGCCAGAAGCTTAAGGGAACGGCTGCGCCTGGAAATGGCAGATGCCTTTGAACAGCGCAAACATCAGGCCAGACGGCTGGGGGAGGAAGCCGGAACGAGACTTTTAATTCCCCTGTTTCTTTTGCTGGCAGTAGTAATGGTAATGATTGCCGTTCCTGCCTGGCTGGCCTTTGGATAAAGAACAGATTGATCAAATAAACGAGAAGGAGGAAAGAGCGTATGGAATTACAGAAGGACAGAGAAAATTTAAAGGACATTAGGGCGTTTGCGGCAGATGAATCCGGCGTGGGGGTGATTGAGCTGGTGCTGATACTGGTAGTCCTTATAGGCCTTGTAATCATTTTTAAGAAGCAGATCAATACATTGCTGGAAAACATTTTCAAACAGATCAACAGCAAATCCAAAGAGGTTTACTGATGAGGCACAGGGGGGAAGTGACGGTCTTTCTCACGATGATCCTGGTCAGTATCATGACGCTTCTTTTGGTAGTTGTGGAATCGGCCAGAGAGACGGGAGCCAGATTGTATCTGCGGATGGCAGCAGATTCTTCTATGGATTCGGTGATGGCGCAGTACCACAGGGGGCTGTGGGAGAATTACCGGATCCTGGGACTTGAAACAGGGGAAAAGGAAAGACTGGAACAGGAATTCGGCGATTTTTTTGCTCCTTATGCAGAGGCGGAAAACTGGTATCCGGTAACTCTTGTGGACACAGACAGGAAGGATGCAGTAATGCTTACAGAGGGACAGGGAGCCTACTTTGAGCAGGAAATCCTGGACTATATGAAGTTTGGGCTTATAGGCATGATCTGGGACAGCATGGATGAAAATGGAGCCAGAGAAATGCTCAGCCAGTTTAAGGATGCAGAGGGGATGAATGGCTGTTCTGTCCGCTATGAAGGCCATACCAGAGAAGCGGTCCGTGTGGAGGCAGCGCTGGAAAAGATAAACGGGAAGCTTGAAGAACAAAGACAGAACTGGGAACAGGGAAAGCGCTGTCTGGACGATCTGGATGGAAGCGGCTTGATCCGCAGGGCAGAGAGCATGATAAAAATATTAAAAAAGCTTCCTTCTCTGGTAACGGCCTATGAAAAGAGAGCGGACCGTTTAAACGAAGCTTTGAAGGAAAGCCGGCAGGATTTTGAGTCAAGAGAGGATCTGAGCGATGGATCAAGAGAGGCTTTAAGGGAGGAATTCGCCCAGTATGAAACATATACCGAAAAGGATGGGCAGAGGCGGATGGAGATTGGGGCTTTACGGGAAAAAAGCCGGGAAAATATCCTTTTTCTGGAAAATATTATCCGGGAAGCGGAGGATGTCATGGATTATATTGACAGCTGGGAGCCGGATGATGAAGATGACGAGCTGGATGAAGAAGCTCTGTGGGCCCCGGTGCGCAGTCATTTTTCACGATATCCCGTGCTGCGCCTGGGAATGGAATTTGGCGTAAAGGATAAGGAAAAGGAGGGATGGCTGGAACGGATCGGCGATCTGGCGTCCAAAGGGATTTTGGAACTGGTACTTCCGGAAGGGACGGTCGTATCGGGGCGCAGTTTAAAGCTGAATGGGTTTCCTTCAAAGGAGAGAACACCAGGTAATCCAGCCGGAGAAGGGAAGCGTAACCTGGGCGTACAAACTCTTTTGGACCGCCTTCTCGTGTCTGAATACGGGATCCGTTATTTTTCTGCCTTTAAGCCAGAGCCGCCATCCTTTTACCAGCTGGAGTATATTCTGTATGGGAAGGAGAAAGACAGGGAGAATCTGGAGGCTTCTGTCCTTCGGCTGACGGCATTGCGCCAGGGGCTGAATCTGGCTCATATTCTGAGGGATCCTGTTAAAAGGGAGGAAGCCCGCTCCCTTGCCATAGTGATTGCAGGAGGTACAGGGATGGCTCCGCTTGCAGCGGTATTGTCATTTTTCATTATGACGGTCTGGGCGCTGGGGGAGGCGCTGGCGGATGTGCGCTGTCTTTTGGAAGGCGGAAAGGTACCTCTTGTAAAAAGCAGTTCTCAGTGGAAGCTGGATTTACAGGGCCTTCTTGATCTGGGGGCCAAAGGCCGTCTGCCGGATGGGATAGGGAAAGGGGAGAAAGAGGAAGATGGTCTGGATCACAAAGGCTATCTTCGGCTGATGCTTTTTGGCGGATACAGTGAAGAACGGGTTTACCGTATGATGGATGTGATACAGACAGAACTCAGAACGGAACAACCGGATTTCTGCATGGCAGGTTGTACCTGCATGGTGGAAATGGAAGCGGAGTTTTGTGGAAAACCTGTGTTTTTTTCCGGCGGTCCGTGGAAAGACAGACAAAAAATACGGATGGCTGTTTCCGGCAGCTATCTGGATGATGAATAAAACAGATAATTTTTAGGAAAGGAGGCTCATGAGGATGCTCTTTTTTCGGAATCCAATACAACTTCATATAACACGCTACTCCTTACGATCAATGATCCATCAGGAACATACCTGTCAGAACCATCATTCAATGAAAATCGCACCTCTCCAAGTACGAACAGACACAGATATGCAGAACTATTTAAAAAGGATCCGAGTTTCCGAAAAGAGAGTATCCTCATGGGCCTTTCAGATGAAACGGATTCCTTGTCATATAAAGAAATATCATGCGGGCAATCGAATCCGCGGCAGTCTGACGCTGGAGGCGGCACTGGTATTTCCTTTGTTTGTGTTTCTCTGTGTCATACTTCTGATCCCTATGAGGATGATGGACCGGCAGAGACAGATTCAGGCAGCGGTAGAAACTGTGGGGGAAGAGATCAGCCAGTATGCATACAGCGCCTGGCTTTTGGGAAAGGAAAGAGAGGGGCAGATGGATGAGAGCAGGGATGAGCTGGCCCCAGATGGTATGAAAGATATTTTTGGATTTGCTGCCCAGGCAGGGATTGAAGCAATGGTTTTGGGACGGATAGATAAAAAATGGGTCAGAGATGTTTCGTTTATGAGAACAGCTATAGAAAATGACATGGTTCGTATTGTAATGACATACAGGATGCCGCTTCCATTTTCTGTATTTCGTATAGACAGCATAAAGGCAGAAGCGGTGTGTGTCAGACGTCTGTGGACCGGAGCAGAGGGAAACCGAAAGGGAAATTTGCTGCCGGGAGAGGACGAAATGGAGGAAATGGTTTATGTTGGCCGTAATTCGACACGGTATCATAGAAACAGGAACTGTCATTATCTGTTTAATGATTTAAAACGGGTGCAGGCAGGTGAGATGGATGGACTGCGTAATCAGGAGGGGAAACGGTATTATCCATGTCCATCCTGCAAAGCGGCTGATTCAAAAGGGCCTTTTTTTATCATGCCATGGGGAACAAGATATCACAGTACGGGACAGTGCGGGGCGATTCGTGCGTATGTGCAGACCGTGCCCTTAAGCGAAGTGGAGCATCTGGGGGAGTGCAGTTATTGCGGAAGGGGAAGCAAATAATGGAACAGTGGTTTGAAACAGCAATCGTAACAGCTTTCTGGATATTCACAGCTCTGGCGGCCTGGCAGGATTTAAAATGGGGTTCCATTCATATCGGAACGTTCATTGTTGGAGGAGCCACGGGGATTCTCTTGCAGGCAGGAAGATTTGCGGCTGTATCGGGTGCTTTGGGCAGCTGGAGGGCAGTTTGTACTCCGGCCTATGCTGTTTTACAGCTGCTGGGAGCGGCCTGTGTAGGGATCTTTCTTCTTTCCCTGGCCTATGTTACCCAGGAGGCCGTGGGTCTTGGGGATGGTTTTTTCTTTCTGGCTGCCGGATGTTATCTGGGGTTTATAAAGACAGTATTTCTTTTTAGTGCCAGTCTTCTGCTGTGTTTTCCTGTGAGCTCCTTTCTCATGGTTCGTCGGATATGGAAAGGAGATAAAGCAGCAGATCGGGGAAAGGAACGCCTTCCCTTTTTACCCTTTGTTCTTTTGGCAGCGGTGTTTTTACTTTTTTGGTGACAGAGGGGAGGCAGGAAAATGGAAAAGCATTTAAAGGGAAGCTTTACCGTGGAAGCAGCCGGTGTGATGGCAGTGATTTTATTTGGGATTGGTACGATCATTACAGAGGCAGGCAGAATCCATGATCAGGTATCGTGTGCAATGACCGTTCATGAGGCGGCAGAAAAGGCACGTCATGAGAAAACTGTGGATTTAGAAGAAATAGAGGCCTTTTTTCAGAAAAACAAAGGATTGAGGCTCCACATGAAGGATGACCGGCTTTCTCTGAGAGAAGAGGGGAAATGGATTCGTGCGGCAGGGCGGGCAGAAAACTGGGAAAAGGAGATCCGGCTCCGACGCTTTCGCCCGGAAACATTTCTGCGGAAGATTACATTGATAGAGAAACTGGGGGAAGAGGATGAAGATCAGCTATATCCGTGAGATGAAGCGCAGCTATCTTACCATTGAAACAGAAGATGAGGAGCAGAGGGAAAAGGGAGCCTGGGAGGCAGGAATGCTGGAACAGAACAGAATCCGGGGACTGCTTCCCATGAGAGTGCGTTATGAAGAAGGAAGGGAAATTTACTGTTACGATATCACATCCCGCCAGCCGCTGGAGCGGATATTGGAAACTCATGCAATGACAGGGGAGCAGGTCAGAAGTTTGTTCTGGCAGCTTTACCGGGCTTTGGAGGAGATGGAAAAATATCTTTTAGAGAGTGGAGGGATTCTTCTAACGCCGGAATTGATCTATGCGGAACCAGAGCGTTTTGAAATAGGGCTCTGTGCAGTTCCGGGAGGAAAGGGAGATTTTGCAGCAGAACTCAGCCATTTTCTCCAATACCTTTTAAAACATGTGGATCATAGGGACAAGGACTGTGTGGTATTGGCTTATGGTTTGTATCAGGAGAGCTTAAAGGAAAATTATGGGATTGAAGATCTGGTAAAGATTGTGGCTGAGGAGAAAACAGGCCGTCCGCCGCAGGAGGCTGGTCAAAAGGCGGAACGGATTAAGGGGATACAAAAGACCGGGGAGGATGAAGTACGGGATACTTCGGGAGCATTGCAAAAAGCAGAAGGAAGATCGAATAAAACAGCTTTGCCGCGGCAAACTTCCACGGATTTACCGCAGGAGGCTGCCGGACAGACTGAATTATGCGAAAAGAAAAGGCAGTCTGAAAAAAATATTGGAAAACAGCTTTTAAAACGTATGGCAGCCACAGCAGGCATGTTCAGCCTGATCTCTCTGGGAATCTGGTTTCTGAGAGGAATAGAAACACTTTTAAATCTCAGCTTTTATCTGGTCATAGGCGCAGCTGCGGCAGAGGTTTTTACGATTTTGGCAGTCATTTTCTGGGAAAGAAGAGAAAAGAAACCGGCGGATACAGAGAAACAGATAAAAAATACCAGGGATGAAGAGGATCCCTGGCGTATTCTGTATGAAGATGAGGAGGGGGCAGAGGAAGAAATAGAAAACAGCAGTACAGAGTCTTCTTTAAGAACAAACGCTGCTTCAATAGCTTCCCCGCCTCCGGAGGATTTCCAGACTACGGTTTTGTCCGTCCATCCGGAAGCAGAAGAGTGTCACTGCCTTACAGCCCTCCATCCGGAAATATCCTCCATAGAAATTCCCTATTATCCCTTTGTTATTGGGAAGCATAAAGAACTGGCAGATTATGTTCTCGATTATAAAACAGTCAGTCGGTTTCATCTCCGCCTTGACCGTACAGAAGACAAAATTACAGTCACTGATTTAAACTCTACGAACGGAACTACCGTAGCAGGTGTTTTGCTGGCGGCCAATGAAACCGCAGAACTGAATCCGGGAGATGAGGTACGGATTGCGGATCTGCGGTTTGTGTGGAAATAAGCCTGTTTTTACAGCTTCCAACCCTCCGGCAGGTAGGCTTTTGTATTTACAAGCATATCGTGAACCAGTTCCCGGATTTCCTGTTCGGAAGGATTTTTGCCCTTTACGATCGGATCGTTCATAAAGGCGGTTACTACCAGTTCTTCGTCACAGGTAAGGGCAGCCTTTAAGATGCGCTCATGGTTTTCTACATGAGGCATGATCAGAGCTTTCACGTCTTCAGGGAGTTCACCTGCTGCAACCGGATGAATACTGTCTAAGTCAAAGAGCGCATTCGTTTCCACTAGGGCGTTAGCAGGCAGATTGGGGATCTGAAGGGCTGTATTGGGGATGTTTACATTGCTTACAAAACGATCCAGACCGCAAAGGGCTTTGATTAAGAGGATGCCCTCCTCACCTGTAGGCTCTAAAGTTACTTCTTCCTCAGCATTTGCCAGTCTGTGGCTTCTCTCCAGGCGCTTCTGTAAATCGTTCTTTCTCCAGTCCACGGTAGTCAGGCCGAATTTCCAGGAATGTACGGTTTCTGGATCATTCAGGTATTCGTTTCCGGGCATAAATTCAGCCAGATGGCGGTCGCCTGCGGCAGCAATGAGACCGAAACGGTTAAAGAGATCCATTTTTACCCGGTGAGCGCATTTGAAAGAAGAATTCATCCAGTTTTCACCTTCAAGTTCATAGCCATCTTCAAAGTGTTTGGAAATGTAGTTTTTGTATACGGGGAAAAGATCAACGCCCTTATAATTTGCTTCCGTAAACCAGGTGAAGTGATTGATTCCCACTACATTTACATGAACGTCATGCCAGTCTTCAATGGTATTTCCTGTTTCTGCTTCATAGATTCCCTTTAATACCTTCTGTGTACCGAATACCTCATGGCAGCAGCCAAAGGCCTTGATCTCCGGGAATACGTGGTAAAGAGTTTTTACGCACAGGGACATAGGGTTGGTGTAGTTGATAACCCAGCAGTCCGGCGCATAATCCCGGATGGCTTCTGCGATTTCAACAAACATGGGAATGGTGCGCAGGGCACGGATCATGCCTCCGGGGCCTGCGGTATCGCCTACAGACTGATAGATGCCGAGGCGTTCGGGAAGATGAACATCGGACGCCATTTCATCAAAGGTACCTGGAAGGATGGAGATAACGGCAAAGTCACAGCCTGTCAGAACATCCTGTAAGCTGTCCTTTACTTCAAATTTCCAGTCACCCTTTGCGTCCTCCCGGCTCATAAGGTGATTTCCGATCACTGCGTTGTTTTCCGCTGCCTGACGGTCAATGTCATAAAGTCTGATGGTTCCGCTGATCTGATCGTCCAGAGCCAGATCCGTTATAAAGGTCCAGGCCCAGCCTCTGGAACCGCCTCCGATATAGGCAATTTGAATATCCGATACTTTGTTATTGCTGTAGTTCATGATCTTACCCTCCTAAAAATCTCTGTACGAATGTTTATAAGTATTTGCTGATTTATATTTTACTCAATGGATGTGGTGAATGCTAATAAAATCAGATGATTTTTTAATGTTATTATCTAATCGGCTACAAAAAGCGTAGAAAATCGGAAGAACTTGCAGTATAATAGCAGAAAAATAAAGTAGGCAGGTCAGAAGATGGGAGAAAATACAGAAAAGGATACGATCTATCTCACCTCCGAACAGTTGGGAGAGGAACCGGAAATTTTATTTCAGGAGGAGATTTCCGGTATTTTTGCAGAAGAAGCAGTGCGCAGGCACAGTTTTTCCATGGTAAGCCGTCACTTTCACCAGAGTCTGGAGCTGTATTTCCTTTTAGAAGGAGAGCGGTTTTACTTTGTAGAGCAGGATACCTATCACATGAAGGAACAGATGGCGATTCTGGTCGATCAAAACCAGATTCACAAAACCTGCCCGGCAGGAAACGGAAAAAGTCATCACCGGTTTCTTTTGCAGCTAGAGGGAGAAGCTTTAAGCTGCCTTTTGAAACTTTGCGGTTTCCGGGGACTTTTGGAGTTTGGAGAGCAGTATCGGGGAATTACCTGTTTTTCGGACGGCGAATGGAAACAGGTGCTGGAGCAGCTGGAAAAGATAAAAAAAGAAATGAGTATGTCCCAAAGTGCACCCGGATGGTCAGATACGGAAAAGAGAACGGCGGAGGGGATGGTGCGGCTGTATACGGCCCAGCTGCTTCTGCTTCTGATACGAACCAGAAGCAGAGCAGAGGCGGAAGGATGGAAGGAGCCAGGACAGACCAATATAGTTCATACGGGAATGTATCAGAAGGTTCATGAAATTGCGATTTATCTGCAGAATCATTCCGCAGGAAAACTCTGCCTAGATGATCTGGCAGCCCATTTTTTTATCAGCCGTTCCTATTTGACCCGGATTTTCCGAACAGTTACAGGTTTTACAGTCAATGAATATCAAAATATCTGCCGCATTAAAAAGGCCCAGATTCTGCTCAGGGAGACGTCATTGACTATGACAGAGATAGCAATGGAAACAGGATTTGGAAGCCTTCCCTATTTTGAACGGGTATTCCGCAAGGCTACCGCTCAGACTCCTATGCAGTATAAAAAATCTCACCCTTCACCGTGAATGCGGGCTATATAGGAACTGGGAGTCATGCCGGTTTTTTTCTTAAACAGCTGAGAAAAATATTGCGGACTGTTTCCGCAGCCCACCTGCTCTGCTATGGTCTGAATCTTATCGCTTTCGGCAGAGACAAGCAGCTGTTTGGCCCGTTCTATTCGGACATCGGTGAGATAGCTGGAAAAACGGGTGCCAGTTTCCTTTTGAAATTTTTTACTGACATAGTCTGTGTTCATAAACAGATGCTGCTCTGCAATCCGCTTTAGGGTCAGGTTGGGATCAGAGAGGTGTTCGTTTACATAGTCGCAGATCTGCTGGGTCATGGCGCTGATGGAGGAAGTCTGAGGCTTAGCCGATAAGAGCTTTCTCAGCTTTTCTGCAAGGGTAAGCTTAAGCTGCTCCAGATTCATTTCCTGAGTTACATTTAAAAGCCATTCTGTCAAATCTACAGTGGAAAGGCGGTTGTCAGCAGCAGCAATTTTTAACATCAGGGAATTAGATAGCTGTTTGAGGAATGACAGGTCTGTTACATCTGACAGGAGGTCTATTAGGTTGTCAATGGCCTCTGTTTTCCTGTTCAGAAGGGCGTCCGTCATTTGCTTTTCCGCATCATCCATAATGCAGCTGTAGTTACAGCTGGAAAGGATGCGAAAGTCATTGATATAATAAATCATACTAAATCGTTTTATCTTATCCAGAATTGTTTCCAGAAGGTTTTGGAGATTTTTAAAGGATTGATCTTCTGTTTCCAGGGAAGGACTGCGTCCGGGAAACTTTATACTGGAGAAAAAATGGGACATATCCTGATAATTCCCTGCAAATTCTTTAAAAAATAGTAACAATGTACAGTTAACATAGACACCGTGAATGGTAACCTCAGGGAAATGGCTGTCTGCATAGAATTTAAGCTGCTGTAAAAATTCTTCCAGATTCTTCTCCTCCAGAAAATAAATATAAAAAAGATGATAGGATGAAAAATAAAAATCCATATATGGATCATATGCGCACATAATTTCGTCATAGGAACGTTTCTGACAGATGGCGTTATTAAGGATGGTAAAAATAACATTGTGCCGAATGCTGCTCATGGCTGGATAGGAGTGTTCCGAACTGTTTTTTTTATAACAGTCCTGGGCAATTTCCTGTATGCTTTCAAGAATCTGCGCTTCGCTGCAGGGTTTAAGCAGATAGTGACGGATTCCGTATTTCATAGCCATTTTCGCATATTCAAATTCTCCGTAACCAGAGAGGATAATGAACTGGGTGTTCAGATCTGTTTCGGAAATCCGACGAATCAGCTCCAGACCGTCCATTCCGGGCATTCGTATATCGGTGAGCACGATATCCGGTGTTTCATCCAGAATCATATCATAGGCCTCAAGGCCATTTTTGCAAAGTCCTACCAGTTCAATATCGTACTGTTCCCAGTCAATGATTGTTGAAATAGTTTCGCGTATGATGCGTTCATCATCAGCAATAATTAATTTTAACATGAGACAAATCACCCCCGTATGGTGTGGAATAATAATGACAATATTTAAAAGTGAAGGTTGGATACAAAAGGTCTAAGTCTGCTGTTTTGATATATCATCTGCTGTAAAGAGACTGAGCAGATTGCGGTTCCTCAAATATAAAAGGGAGTGTTATGATCGCAATGGCCTTATCCTCCTCATTAAGGAAGGAGAGGCCATAAGCATCTCCGAACAGCATTTGAATACGCTGGTTGATGTTCAGAAGACCAATTCCAAATCCATGGGAACTTTTGCTTCCGTTTTGAAGATTCTCCAGCAGATTTTCTTCAAAAGAGGATCCCTGATTTGCTACTTCGATGATAAGAAAATCTCCTCTCTGATAGGGATAGACAGAGATTTCGCAGGTTTCAGTCATCTCTTCCATACCATAGCGTATGGCATTTTCAAGCAATGGCTGTATTGTCAAAGGAAGAACCAGTGCGTTTTTTAAATTTTCTGTACATTCGGAGTCATAAAAACGAAACAGCAGACGCTCTTCAAAACGGATTTTCTGTATCGTAATATAATTATTAACAAGATTCAGCTCGTAATTTAAAGGCACCAGGGACTTTTCGTTGCTGAGAGTGGCGCGCAGTAAGGCAGCCAGAGACTGGACGATATTTGATATGGTATCATCCTTCAGCGCTTTGGCACGCCAGTTGACGGTTTCAAGTGTATTGTATAGGAAATGAGGATTAATTTGTGATTCAAGGGCTTTCAGACGGGCATCTCTATTTAAAATCTGATACCGGTAATTCGTATTTACCAGATGTTGAATACGTTCCGCCATAGCGTCAAAACTTTGATGCAGTTTTCCTATTTCATCACTTCTCTGACTGTAGTCTATCCTGCTTTCAGGAAGTTGAAGTTCAGTTTGACTAAATATTTCCATTTTATGTAAAAGAAGTTCAAAATCCCTTACGACATAACGCATCATGATATGTGCAACGAACAATGATAAAAGCAGACCGGCCAAAAGAATGACTAGTATCAATTGAAAAACTGCAACGATAGACCGATTGATATCGTCATAGGGGATCAGATTTATGTAATTCCATTCATAGGAAGGAATACGGCTTCGTACTGCAAAATATTTGTGTCGGTTCTGTTTAATGATATCGTAAGGACGTTGCAGCTTTTCATACAGCAGTAAGGCCCAATCCTGAGAAATTCCTTCAGAATGGTAAATCAGCTTTTCATTGTCATAAATCAGGTAATGTCCGCTTTCATAGGTATTAACAGCCTGATTGGCATCTCCCACCAAATCGTCTAAATTTATAAATAAAAGCAGATATCCCAGTGGTTTTAAACTGAGATTTTCAGTTTTTCGAATCTGACGGCTCAAAATAAGATAATGGTTTGAACTGTCAGAAATCCATACAGCGGAGCCGGAAGCCTGAGCGGCTTTTTGAAGGATTTCTCTCAAAAACTCAGGTGGGATTCTGCTCATGACCGGGAAGTTGCTGCAGTTAGTGAAGCGGGGGTTAACCAAAGCTATACAGGACAAATTATTTTGCTTATATGTTTGCTGGTAAGTGGATACAACTTCATTTAGAAGCGAGTAGTTTTTGGAGAGCGTCAGAACATCGTCGTTAGAGTTGACAGCATCTAAACTTTCCTGTACTTCCTTTTGCGCAATGACGACAGAAGAAAAGCTTTCAATATTTTTTAGATGTTTGGAAATAGTACTTGCAGAAAAGCTCAGGTTTCCAGCAATAGCTCTGTAAAGCTGTTCGTTGTAGGAATATTTGCTGATTTGCAGAGCAAGGAGAAAGAAAAGTAGTATCAAGGTCAGTACAGACAGAATGATACAGGATAATTTTTGCTTTAAAGGCAAATTGCTCAGATACTTCATTGGAGGGCCTCTTTTCTATAATACAATTATTTTATCATAAAATAAAAAATTGACAATAGATGACAGGAGATGATGGGGTAAAACAGATAAAATGTGCAAAAAGCCGGATTTCTAACAATGAAACACGGTTTTGTTGATTTTTTTAACAAATAAAATTATATATAATATAATTAACAAGTAAAAGTATATAAAGATGGGAGGAATACTTTATGAAAAAGAAACTGGCGATCCTGATGGCAGCATCTATGTTGGCAGTAAGCCTGTCGGGCTGCGGAGGCTCAAAAACAGATGCTCCTGCTGCGGACGGAACAGCGGCAGGCACAGAAGCAGAGGCAGCCGGAGACGGCAGCGAGCTGGTATTTGCATGGTGGGGCAATCAGGTAAGAAATGAAAGAACCCAGCAGATGCTGGAGCTGTATTCTGAGCAGAATCCGGGCGTAACCTTTGACGGACAGTTCTCTGAGTGGAATGATTACTGGAAAAAGCTTTCAACAGCAGCGGCAGGAAATTCTTTGCCGGACATTGTTCAGATGGATATGAAGTATATTAACCAGTATGTAAAGAACGGCCTGCTGGTTGATCTGACTCCTTATATTGAGGACGGAACAATTGACGTTTCCAACTGCAATGAGAGCGTTCTGAATGCGGGAAAGGTCGGGGACGGAATTTATGCGATCTGTAACGGAATCAATGCGCCGGGCCTTCTCTATAACAAGACCGTAACGGATGCTGCAGGCGTTACAATTAAGGACGGCATGACGGTAGACGAATTTATTGATATCTGTCGTACGATCCATGAGAAAACAGGATATAAGACGAATTTTCTGTATACTCAGAATGAGATTTTCTGTGAATATCTGCTCCGCGCAAAAGGAATTGTAATGTACGGTGAGGGAGCACTGGGTGGTACGGCTGAAGATTATGCCGATTATTTTGTGCTGTACAGACAGGGGCTTGATGAAGGATGGCTTTGCGAGCCGGCTGTATTTGCAGAGCGCACCATCGGTTCTGTAGAGCAGGACCCGCTTGTATACGGTTCCAGCCCTGACACACGTTCATGGTGTATGTTCCAGTATACCAATCAGTTAACAGCAGCCAGAAATGCAGCTCCTGAGGGAGACCATATTGCACTCAGCACATGGCCGACGTCGGATCTTGAAAAATCCAATTACCTGAAGCCAAGCCAGTTCTTTGCAATCACAACTCAGGGCTCCAATCCGGATGAATGTGCAAAGGTGCTTGATTTTATTACCAACTCTGTAGATGCAAACAATATCCTTCTGGGTGAGAGAGGTATTCCGCTGTCTTCTGAGGTTGCAAATGCAATTTCTCCTCAGATGGACGAGACCAGCCAGGAGATCATCAAATTTATCAATGAGGTAGTATCTCCGAAGTGTTCTCAGGTTAATCCGCCGCAGCCCGATGGATATACAGAGGCTAACGAGGTCTTAAACAGAATGGAAGAGAAGGTTGCGTATGGAGAACTGACTCCGGAAGAGGCTGGAAAGGTCTTCTTTGAAGAGGCGAATGCAGCTCTTGCAGCCAAAAAGCAGTAACAGGCAGAAAAACTGAATGCAGAGTAAGACAAAATTGTCAGAGGGGGAGGCGGGGGTGCCGACTCCCTCTCTTTGACTTCAAAGCTGTTATATTATGATGAAAGAGAGGCGAATATCATGAAATCATTGCGAAAGCAGTTGGGAAAGGAGAGCGTCAGCGGAGTTCTTTTTACGCTTCCGTTTATCATAGGCTTTATCCTTTTTATGATTGTTCCTATGGGAATTTCGTTATACTATTCATTCTGCGATTATGATATTTTATCACCGCCGGTTTTTTCCGGGTTGAACAATTTTAAGGAAATGCTGAAGGATGATATTTTAATTCAGAGTATTAAGGTAACTTTTTATTTTGCATTTGTATCTGTTCCACTGAAGTTGCTGTTTGCACTTATTGTCGCCCTGTTGCTTCTGAAAAATTCCAGAATGTCCGGTTTTTACCGCGCAGCGTATTATCTTCCTTCGATTATCGGCGGCTCTGTAGCAGTGTCGATCCTGTGGAAGAGAATGTTTGCTATGGATGGCGTTATTAATAAGCTTCTGGGAGTGATCGGAATTGAGACAAATTTTCCCTGGCTGGGAGATACGAAAACCGCGTTATGGGTACTGATTATCCTTGTGGTATGGCAGTTTGGTTCATCTATGTTGATTTTTCTGTCTGCTTTAAAACAGATTCCTGTTACTTTGTATGAAGCAGCTGAGGTAGATGGAGCTACTTCTATTTCCAAATTTTTCCGTATCACACTGCCATTGCTGACACCGACGATTTTCTTTAACCTGGTTATGCAGATGATCAATGGTTTTTTGGCATTTACACAGAGTTATATCATCACTCAGGGAAAACCTATGAACTCTACCCTGCTTTATACCGTATATATGTATCAGCAGTCATTTCAATTTTATAATACAGGATATGGTGCTGCAATGGCATGGGTAATGCTTTTGATTATCGGTTTAATTACTCTGGGACTCTTTGCGACCAAGAGATTCTGGGTATATGAAGGAGGTCTGTAAAAGTGAAGGAAAAAAGACTCGGAAAGGCCATTATATACCATATTGTTGTGTTTATCATAGGAGTTATCATGATTTACCCGCTGCTGTGGATGGTGATGAGTTCATTTAAGGAAACCGGTACGATCTTTACTACGGCAGGCAGCCTGATTCCTGAAACCTTTACACTGGAAAATTACACAAATGGATGGAAGGGATTTGCAAAAGTTCCATTTTCTGCCTTTTTTAAGAACTCTATGCTCATTTCTGTTTTGGCTACGCTGGGAACAATTATGTCTTCTGCGCTTGTAGCATACGGATTTGCACGTTTTAAGTTTTTTGGACATAATATTTTGTTTGCAGCTATGCTGGTTACCATGATGCTTCCGGCTCAGGTGCTTATGATACCCCAGTATCTGTGGTACCAGAAATTAGGCTGGGTAGGAACCTATCTTCCGTTGATTGTACCCTACTTCTTTGCAACACAGGGATTCTTCGTATATATGATCTCCAATTTTATCGGAGGAATTCCAAAGGAGCTGGATGAGGCGGCTAAAATCGACGGCTGTTCTTATTGGGGCATTTTTGTCAATATCATGCTGCCGCTTATTAAACCGGCGCTGGTTACGTCCTGTATTTTCTCATTCATCTGGCGCTGGGATGACTTCCTTTCACCGCTGTTGTATGTCAGCAAATCCAGCAAGTATCCTGTATCCCTTGCATTAAAGCTGTTCTGTGATCCGGGTTCTACATCAGACTATGGAGCAATGTTTGCAATGGCTACGTTGTCGGTTTTACCGGCAATTATGATTTTCCTGTTCTTCCAGAAATATCTGGTAGAAGGAATCAGTACATCCGGCTTGAAGGGATAATGAAATTTCTGCATCAGGAAAACTTAAAAAAGAGGGTTTGAATATGGCTGAGAAAACCAGAAAAATCATTGATGCCCACGGGCATTTGGTACAGTATATTGCCGGAACCGGCGCCGGAGGGGAACTGCGTTTTGTGGGAAACGGGATGGCAGAATATGCATCCGGAGAGAGGTTCCGTATTCTTCCGGAGCAGTTTAACAATGGAGTTGTGACTGCGGAGGATATGCTGAAGCTGATGGACAATAACGGCGTAGATAAGATGGTGCTGCTGCAGGGAAACTATATCGGGTTCCAAAATCTGTATTCTCTTGAGGCAGTAAAGAAATATCCAGATCGGTTCCGGTCAGCGGCATCCTATGATCCGTTTTGCAGGAACAGGGAACAGATACGAAGACATTTGTTTGAAGAACTGGGATTTCCGATTGTGAAATTTGAGATGAGCACTGGTTCTGGACTTATGTGCAACCATTTTACGCTGCCTCTGGATGATCCTATGATGATGGAGGAATTTGGATATGCGGCAGAGCACGACCTGATCTGTGTGGTAGATATCGGCAAATGCGGAAGTGAAAGCTGGCAGATTGAAGCCCTTCGCAATGTAATCCTGAGATATCCCCAAATGAAGTTTGTAGTCTGTCATTTGCTGGCAGTGGCAGCAGGATATGAAGAAAAGCTTCGGGAGGGATTACAGGCTCTGGCACTTCCAAATGTATGGTTTGATCTGGCGGCGGTTCCGAACAATTGCCGTCCGGATCCATACCCCTTCCCCTGCGCGACGAGATATCTGCGCATTGCAATTAAAAGTGTGGGGATAGATAAGATTATGTTTGGTTCGGATGTTCCGTCCGTTTTGACAAAAGAGTCATATGAGCATCTGATCGGATGGATTTCTCGGAGTGAGGAGCTTACAGAGAATGAGAAGGGGAAAATTCTTTATGAAAATGCCGAGGAGGTTTATTTCGCCTGACGGATAGGAGGTTGATATCAGGCTGTAAATTGACGGTATCGGGTGGATTTTTCTGTGATTTTAAATTAATGTCTGGAAGAGGAGTTGGTATCATATATGATATTGACTTCTTTTTTGTTTTTTAGAATTATCCGAAAAAGGAGGGCTGCATATCTGGACAAAATAGATGATAAAAGAGCAATATAGTGATAGAAAAAGAGAAAATACCGTATTAAAATGGACAAAAACCGAGGTATAGACACAAAATTGCCCGGTACAGAAAGGAAAATGAAACTGAACTATGATAAAGCTCAGCTTGAAGCGGTTGTAGACAAAGTGGCAGAGCGCACCATGAACATGGATATGACCTGGGACTGGCCCTGCGGTGTAGCTTATTACGGCATAACGGAGGCCTATGAAGCGACAGGAAATAAGAAGTACCTTGATATGGTAAAAGAGAGGGTAGATGAGCTGATCAGCCTGGGGCTTCCGGACTTTACGGTAAATAACTGCGCCATGGGCCATGTGCTTCTGACGCTCTATAAGGAAACAGGTGATGAGACTTATAAAAAGATCATAGACGATAAGCTGGATTACCTCACAAACCATGCTCTGCGCTTTGGGGATCATGTCCTTCAGCACACCGTATCTGCAAATAATGATTTTCCGGAGCAGTGCTGGGCAGATACCATGTTTATGGCTGCATTTTTCATGCTGCGGGCAGGCGTTATGTTTGAACGTCCAGAACTGGTGGAGGATGCTTTAAACCAGTGGTACTGGCATATCCAGTATCTGCAGAATGAGCGCACCGGCCTCTGGAGAACCATTCTGGATGATCCGAAGTCCTATGAGGAGGTTTCTGCCTCTGCCGGAATCGCAGCAGCTATGGTGTTAAAGGGAAATCCTCTTCATATTAAATATATTAACAAAGCCATCACAGGAATTTTGGAAAATATTTCTGAGGATGGAAAGGTAATGAATGTATCCGGCGGAACAGCAGTGATGAAGGACAGAGAGGGATACCGGAGCATTTCCAAACGCTGGATCCAGGGATGGGGCCAGGGAATGGCGCTGGCATTCTTCGGTACGGTCCTTAATTATGAAAAATTTACAGGCGACGGAGCGCTGTAGGAGGGAGAGTGCCAAAGGGCAGGCAGAGAAAATGGAACATACAAAATATCCGCATACAAAGGGCAGCTTTACACTTCCGGGAGAGGCAGGCTGCGAGGCTTTGACACTGGAGCTGGCAGATCAATGGGGGGCAGATGTGATCCGTGATTCAGACGGAACCAGGCTTTCAGATGAAATCGTAAATGCAGGCTATGGGATCTATTCCACGATCTGCATCATCCGGGACCACAATGAATGGGCCAGAGCCCATATGGACCGTCTGCAGCAGACATTTCTCATGTCTGCTCCCAAAACTGCAAAAGCAGATACAGTAATAATCGGCCTTCTGGACGGCTATTTTAAGGAGCAGTTTCTTGTAAATGGTTCAGAGGATTCTCTGGAATTCTGGCAGGTGTTTGACCGCACGGACAATGCAGAGGTTCCCAGAGAGCAGTGGACCTTTGATGAGGCGCAGGGCACTGTGACGGTTGCAGGAATCAGGGCATATCACGATTATACGGTGAATTTCCTGGCATATCGGATCTGGGAAGAGATCAATATGTATAATCATGTTACAAATCACTGGGATAAGGAGCATCTGATGCCCGTTGATCCCCGTTACCCGGATACGCAGGAATATCTGCTTTCCTGGCTGAAAAACTGGTGCGGGGAAAATCCGGATACCACGGTGGTACGTTTTACCTCTCTTTTCTACAACTTCGTTTGGATCTGGGGAGAGGATGAACGCCATAGAAACCATTTCACAGACTGGGGCTCCTATGACTTCACCGTAAGCCCCAGGGCTTTGAAGGAGTTTGAGAAGGAATACGGCTATGGCCTGACCTCTGAGGATTTTATCAATCAGGGACGCCTTCACGCGACTCATATGGCTCCCGGCAAAAAGCAGCTGGATTATATGAAATTCACCAACCGTTTTGTGATTTCTTTTGGAAAGCAGCTGGTAGATCTGGTTCATTCCTATGGAAAAAAGGCCTATGTGTTTTATGATGACAGCTGGGTAGGACTGGAGCCTTATTTCCCAACATTTACAGAATTTGGATTTGACGGTATCATCAAATGTATCTTTTCAGGCTATGAGGTCCGCCTGTGTGCAGGTGTGGACGCTCCGGTTCATGAGGTTCGCCTTCATCCCTATCTGTTCCCTGTGGGACTTGGAGGGGCGCCTACCTTTTCCGGAAATGGAGATCCCAAAAGAGATGCTGAAAAATACTGGATTGCGGCAAGAAGAGCCATGCTCCGGGCAAAAATTGACCGGATCGGTTTGGGAGGGTACCTGCATCTGTTAGAGGATTATCCTGATTTTGTGGAATATATCAGCCGGACTGCAGATGAATTCAGAGCCATAAAGGCTCTTCATGAGGAGGGAGAGCCCCAGCTTCTGCGCCTTCATGTGGGAGTGCTGACTGCCTGGGGAAAAACACGCTCCTGGACACTTTCCGGCCATTTCCATGAGACCTGGCAGAATGATCTGATACATATCAATGAGGCATTGTCCGGCTGGCCGGTAAAGGTGGATTACATTGATTTTGAGGATATAAGGGAGCAGGAGCTTTCTGACTATGATGTAATTATCAATGCAGGCTTTGCAGGAAGCGCATGGAGCGGCGGAGAGCAGTGGAACGACAGCCGGGTACTGGAAAAACTCAGAAGCTATGCAGAGGAGGGCGGATGTATCCTGGGAGTATGCCAGCCTTCTATGATAAAAGGATATATGACGAATTTCCGTCTTGCAGATGTGCTGGGCGTAGATCAGGATACGGGCGAACGGTGCTGTCATGGGCGGATTTCTTATAAAAAGGCAGAGAAATTCTTTGGAGATGACAGTGTATTCAGCAAAAAAGAGCTTGATTCGATTGCAGGAAGCCTGAAAGGAACGGAAGGTATTTATCTTACAGATTTTAATGTACAGGTGTTGGCGGAGGATGTGGCCTACAGCCCGATTGGAGAAGAGGTACATAGCCCTAAGCTGACCTATCACCCTTATGGAAAGGGCTGCGGCATTTACCTGTCACATTTTACATACAGCGTTGAAAACAGCCGTTTTCTTCTGGAACTGCTCTTAAAGGCAGCGGGAAAGGAAGAGGCAAAAGCGCAGCTGGGAGATAACATATATTGTGAAGCAGCTTATTTCCCCTGTTCAGGAAAGGCAGTGGCAGTCAATAATTCTGATCGGCCTCAGCACTTGAAGATCACCCTGGGCGGTGCCGTAAAGGAAGTGGATCTGGAGCCCTGCGGCAGCTGCATGATAGAAATATAATCATAAAAAAGCGCAGGTAAAAGAGATGGCAGAGTACAGATTTACAGATCAATGCTTTGAAAATGCTACGGAAAAATGACCAGAAGCGCAGGAATTTAAAGGCCTATGATCAGTTTGCGTCCAATGTTCGCCGCTATGTAATGGAAACCAGGAGGCTGGGCGCTGTACCGGTGCTTGTTACCCCTATGAGCCGGATTCCGGTTCGGGACGAAAAGGGCTGGTATGATCTGCTGGAGGCTCATGCAGACAGTATCCGACGTGTGGGGCAGGAGATGAACGTTCCTGTGATTGACCTTCACAGCCTGACTTTTGAAGCATTCTGTTCCATGGGGCCGGAGACCTGCCAGAATTATTTTAATGATACCACCCATGTAAATGATTACGGCGGAGCTCTTCTGGCCGATATGATGGTAAAAGAAATACGGAGGCTGAGAATTGAGCCGCTGTGCAGTCATATGAACCATACCGTTTCTGGTGGCTGGGAACCGGATCTGTCCCTTCGTCCTCAGGGACAGGCAGAAAGCAGCAAGATCGAGGAGCGGCCTAATCTGAGCATGGATCTGCCGGAGCTCCCCTATGAGGACTGCCGCAGCCTGACCAAAAAGGATGTGGAAATGCTCGAGCAGGCGATGAAATGCGGTCTTTTAGACCCCTGCGTGCGATATCTCCATCCCTTGGAGGAAATGCCACGGGCGCAGTTTGTGTTTCTGTTCCTGAAAGCAGTGAAACCAACGCTCAGACGCCCCTGGCAGGGTGAGTATTGTGACTTAAGCCGTTATGAGTATGATGCGGAGCAGATTCAGGCGGCCTGGGATGAAAACCTTATTGATCCAGAGACTACACCGGATGATCGCTTCCGTCCGGATGATCCGCTGACACTGGGAGAACTCATAAGCTTTACTGTCAGGGCATTCCGCCCCAAACAGCAGAGAAGGATTGGAAGTCTGGAATGCATCCGGGAGGCAGAAAAACTGGGATGGATCAAAGATACCTGCCAGGATATGAACCGAGTTGTAACCAGAGCAGAGGCAATCCAAATGACGGTAAATTTGTACTGTGAAAAATTTACATAATTCTTCCTTAATTGGGCGATTTTTACAGGGGATGGGGAGAATTTTCCATATTGGGAATGCAACCCACTTAACAAGAGATTAAAGTTATGTTAATATTAAGCATATCTGGAAATGATTGTAAACGACATTGAAAATGGATAATCATTCCGGATATGCTTTTATCGTATGGTATGAAAAGCGGTTCGGGCCGCAGGAGGGAGGAATGTCAAAATGACAGACGATAAGTGTATTTTCTGCAAAATTGCAAACGGAGAGATACCGTCCGCAACAGTATATGAAGATGATATGTTTCGGGTTATTCTGGATCTGGGACCGGCGACCAGAGGCCATGCCCTGATTCTGCCCAAGAATCATTTTGCGGATGTATGCGCACTGGATGAGAAAACAGCTGCGAAAGTGCTTGCTATAGGAGCAAAGGTCGGCGCAGCGATGAAAGAAGGATTAGGCTGTGCAGGTTTTAACCTGGTTCAGAATAATGGAGAGGCAGCCGGACAGACCGTGATGCATTTTCATATGCATGTGATCCCCCGCTATGAGGGGGGACCCAATATAGTCAGCTGGACACCCGGAGCTGTTTCCGGAGATGATCTTACAGAGCTGGCAGAAAAAATAAAAGGCAGTTTTCGAAAGCAGGAATGATTAAGAAGATGGATGAAAAAGCCAGAAGGCGGTTTGAGCAGATGTACCAGGAGTATGAAGGTACCGTCCGCAGACTTGCCTATGGATATAATATTCCTGTAGATTATATAGACGACATCGTTCAGGATACATTTGTTTCCTATGCCCAGTATGATTATTCTCTGGAGCAGACAGAAACGGGCAAGAGGATACTTCTTGGCCGGATTGTGAAAAGCCGTTGTGTAGATTACCGCAGAAGGCTTGAAAACAGAACCTGTGAGGATGTAGATAATGATGATTTTATAATGGAAGACTTCAGGATACAGAATAGAAAGCAGAGTATTCCGGAGTATGTAGCCAGTAAAGAGCGATGTATCGCCATACTGGATGCAATTGAGAATATGCCTGATAACTGGCAGAAGGTGGCAAATTTAAAACTGATACAGGGAAGGCCCACAGAGGAGGTATGCCAGATCCTGAATATTTCAGAAAAGGCCTGCTACTCCAGAGTGAGCCGTATCAGAAAGTATATGGAAACCCTTCTCGGAAATGAAATGTGGCCGTAGAAGCGATTATTTTCCTTCGGAACATTCATTGATCAGCGTCATGATAGTTTCCACTGCATGGTTTAATTTACTTGTTTCCATGGCGCTGATATAGGAGGAACGATTGGCATAAAGTTCAGTTACTGCTTCACAGAGACTATCATCTGTGATGGCTTCCTCCTCTAAAACCTTGCTGAAGCCCTGCTTTGCAAAGGAATTTGCATTTAAGATCTGATCGCCCCGGCTGGCAGCTGCGGACAGCGGGATCAGCAGATTGGGCTTGCGGAGGGCTAAAAGCTCGCAGATGGAGTTGGCTCCGGCTCTGGAAATAACGATATCTGCCGCTGCAAAGAGGTGTTTTAACGGAGCGTCTACATACTCATACTGCACATATCCCTCGGTGCCGATGAGAGATTCATCCAGATTGCCCTTACCGCAGATATGTATGATCTGGAAAGAGGGCAGAAGACGGGGCAGTATACGGCGCACAGCGGTGTTGACAGCCACAGACCCAAGACTGCCTCCTATGATCAGCAGGACTGGTTTCTCTTCTTTTAAGTGCGCATAAGCCAGTCCGGAAGTCCGTTCTCCCTTTAAAAGCTCTGCGCGGATGGGAGAGCCGGTGAGAACTGCCTTGTCGGCGGGAAGATATTTCATGGTTTCGGGAAAATTGCAGCAAACCCTTGCGGCAGAGGGGATGCAGATTTTATTTGCCAGTCCCGGCGTCATATCAGATTCATGGATAATGGTGGGGATTTTATAGTGTTTCGCGGCCAGTACAACCGGAACGGCTACAAATCCGCCTTTTGAAAATACAACATCCGGCTTATAGCGTTTTAAGAGGCGTTTTGCCTCGGCATAGCCCTTGATCACACGGAAGGGATCTGAAAAATTTTTCAGGTCAAAATACCGGCGCAGCTTACCGGAGGAGATCCCGTCATAAGGAATGCCTGCATTTTCAATAAGTTTTCGCTCTATTCCCTGATAAGAACCGATATAACGGATCTCATACCCGGCTTCCTTAAGAGATGGGAGCAGGGCCAGGTTTGGAGTGACATGGCCGGCAGTGCCACCGCCGGTCAGAATGATTTTTTTCATAATTGACCTCCTGAATGAGTATCTGTAACAGCACGGAAAACAGAGGTGCTATAGTATTATAGTAAGCGTTAACTGCAAAAAGTCAACCCTAAAGCATCAGGGAACTTAAGGAGATTTGGCAAACAGAGGTGACCCGTGGAAAAATTTAACAGCAAAAAACCAGATCAGAATGATAATATGCAGAGAGAGCCGGGAGAAATAAGCGGTTTTTCAGATGAACAGGTTTTAAGGGAGTTTGAGGAGGCTATGAAAAGTACGATCCCCCTGCCTCCCCCACCGGAAAATGAATTTGAACAGATCTGCCAGCGGATAGAAAAGGAAAATAGAATGGAACAGATTGACGGATTTTTGTGAAATATCATTTTCAGTGCAAGAAAGGACACACCCCATGCAAAACCTAAAAGAAAAATTTCAGCGTTTTATGATTGGCCGATACGGCGCAGACCAGCTGGGAAGATTTCTGTCGATTGTAATTGTCATATTGGCAGCAGTAAGCTTCTTTATACGTTCCTACTGGTTTGGCTCATTGATCCGCAGTGTGCTGATCATCCTTTTGGCAATTCTTTATTTTCGGATTTTTTCCCGGAACATTACCAGGCGCAGTCAGGAAAATAATGCGTATATCCGCCTGCATTTTCAGGTTTCAGAGCGCTTAAAAGGCTGGCGCTTCCATCTGGAGGAGAGACGCAGATATAAGATTTTCAGCTGTCCAGGCTGTAAACAGAAGATACGTATTCCCAGAAATCATGGGAAGGTCAGCATCCGCTGTCCCAAATGCGGCCATGATTTTATAAAAAACACAGGCGCGAAAAAATAGACTGTAGTACCGGAAAAGCAAAGACTGCTTTTGCCGGTATTTTTTTGTTATTTTTCCATAAAACGCGTTAGTTTACATAGAATTTACAAAACTTATACCTTTCCTTGCTTTCTCTCAATGTAAAACTTTTGTATACTCCTCCATGTAGCGAAGAACACAACACAATGAAAATAAAGCGCAGAGCGCAACGTGGAGGAAAGAATATTATGAAAAAGAACAGCAAAATGATTCTGGCAGCAGTTGGTACAGCAGTGATGGCAGCAGGTATGCTGGCAGGCTGCGGAAGTTCTTCTAAAGAGACAACAGCGGCACAGACAACAACAGCGGCAGACAGCAAGGCTGCTGATACCACGGAAGCAAAGAAAGAGGAGAAAACAGAGGCTGCTGCTGATTTAAGCGGAACCATCAGCATGGTAGGTTCTACTTCTATGGAGAAGTTCGCAAATGCACTCAGTGAAACATTCATGGAAAAATATCCTAAGGTCACTGTGACGGCAGAGTTTGTAGGATCCGGTGCAGGCGTTGAGGCAGCTGCAAATGGAACAGCAGATATCGGAAACGCTTCCAGGAACTTAAAAGACGAGGAAAAAGCAAAGGGAATCGCTGAGAATATAGTAGCAATCGACGGTATTGCAGTGGTTGTTGATCCTTCTAATACGGTAGAAGATCTGACAAAGGATCAGCTGGCCGGCATTTATGACGGAACAGTAACCAACTGGAAGGATGTAGGCGGAAATGACGCTCCGATCGTAGTCGTAGGCCGTGAGTCCGGTTCCGGTACCAGAACCGCTTTTGAAGAACTGTTAGAGCTGGAAGATAAGTGCAAATATGCAAATGAGCTGGACAGCACAGGAGCTGTCATGGCAAAGGTTGCTTCTACTCCCGGAGCCGTAGGCTATGTGTCCTTAGACGTACTGGATGATACGGTAAAAGCAGTAAAGCTGGAGGGCGCAGAGCCTACAGAAGAAAACATTAAGGCTGGAACCTACTTCTTAAGCCGTCCCTTCGTAATGGCTACCAAGGGTGAGATTTCTGAGCAGAATGATCTGGTAAAGGCTCTGTTTGACTTCATTTATTCTGAGGAAGGCGCTGAACTTGTAAAGTCTGTAGGACTGATTTCTGTAGAGAAATAATCCGGGCTGGAAAGGAGACGATCTGCAATGACAACGGAAACCTGTTCCATACGTTCCCATCATGGCAGCAAGTCCGGCGTAGAAAAAGCTGCACAGGTGATTTTCACCGCCTGCGGCTTTTTCGCTGTTCTGGCTGTTGCATCCATTACACTGTATATGATTATCAGCGGCACTCCCGCCCTGTTTCAGATAGGTCTTACAGATATCCTGTTCGGTTCTGTGTGGAAGCCGGATGCCGCAGATCCCAGCTTTGGTATCTTATATGTTATCCTGACTTCTATTGTGGGAACCTTCCTTGCGATCCTGATCGGAGTTCCTATTGGAGTGATGACCGCTGTGTTTCTGGCGGAAATCGCACCGAAAAAGATTGCATCCGTAGTGCGCCCGGCAGTAGAACTTCTGGCTGGAATTCCGTCTGTTATTTATGGACTTCTTGGTATTCTGATTTTAAATCCGCTGATGTATAAGCTGGAGCTGATCATTTTTAAGGGAACAGATCACCAGTTTACCGGAGGAGCAAACCTGATTTCAGCAGTGCTGGTGCTGGCTCTGATGATTCTTCCTACAGTGATCAACATCAGCGAGTCTGCTCTGAGAGCTGTGCCTCTGCACTTCAGAAGCGCTTCTCTGGCAATGGGCGCTACCAGGATCCAGACAATTTTCCATGTGGTGCTTCCGGCGGCCAAGTCAGGTATTATCACAGCTATTGTACTGGGAACGGGCCGCGCCATTGGAGAAGCTATGGCCATCAGTCTGGTATCCGGAAGCTCGGTGAACCTTCCGCTGCCCTTTAATTCTGTCCGTTTCCTGACAACCGCTATTGTGGCTGAAATGGGATACGCTTCCGGTCTCCACAGGCAGGTGCTTTTTACTATTGGACTTGTACTTTTTGTATTTATTATGCTGATCAATATCAGTCTTACAGGAATTCTTAAGAAGGGAGATAAGAAGAATGACAGGTGAAGCAGCCGTCAGGCTTAATAAATATTCTGAAGTTAGAGAAAGCATTTACGGAAAGCATGTCCGTTCGTCAGATATGCTGCTCACAGGTCTTATTTATGGCTGTACCGCTGTTTCTCTGCTTATTCTTGTGGGCATTCTGGGATATACATTTGTAAGAGGGATTCCTCATGTGACCTGGTCTTTCTTAAGCACTGCTTCCAGTGCGGTCAAGGGAACCTTTGGTATTCTGGGAAATATTATTAATACGATCTACATAGTGGTAATTACACTGTTGATCGCTACTCCCATTGGCGTAGGTTCTGCCGTTTATTTGAATGAATATGCAAAGCCGGGGAAGATTGTCCGGATGATCGAATTTACGACAGAAACCCTTTCGGGTATTCCCTCCATTATCTTTGGACTTTTTGGAATGGTATTTTTTGGAAATACCATTGGTCTGGGTTATTCCATTCTTACCGGTTCCCTGACGCTGACATTGATGATCCTTCCCCTGATCACGAGAACGACACAGGAGGCTTTAAAGACGGTGCCGGACAGTTACCGTCATGGCGCTCTTGGGATCGGAGCTACCAAATGGTACATGATCCGTACGATTCTTCTTCCCAGTGCTATGCCGGGTATTGTTACGGGCGTGATCCTGGCTATCGGACGTATTGTAGGAGAATCTGCGGCTCTTTTATTCACTGCAGGAAGCGGTTACTATCTGCCCAAAAATATTCTTGGCAAGATTTTTGAGTCCGGAGGAACGCTGACGATCCAGCTGTATCTGTTTATGCAGAAGGCAAAATATAATGAGGCATTTGGAGTAGCTGTGGTACTTCTGGTAATCGTTCTGGGTATTAACGGTCTTGCAAAATATTTGTCCCATCGCTTTAATGTGGAAACCCGATAAGCGCCGGAGGCAGTCAAAAGGAGAAAAACTGTGGAAAACAAGGTAAAAATCTCCGCACAGAATCTAAATCTGTACTATGGAGAAAATCATGCTTTAAAAAATATTAATCTGGATTTATATGAAAATAAGATTACAGCCTTTATCGGGCCTTCCGGCTGCGGAAAATCGACCTTTTTAAAAACATTAAACAGAATGAACGATCTGGTTCCCAATGTAAAAATCGAGGGAACGGTTCTTCTGGATGATGAAAATATTTATGATCCCCAGGTAGATACGACTCTTTTGCGCAAAAAGGTGGGAATGGTTTTTCAGCAGCCCAATCCATTTCCGATGAGTATCTATGACAATATTGCTTATGGCCCCAGGATCCACGGGATTAAAAATAAGGCCCAACTGGACGAGATAGTGGAGAGAAGCCTGCGTGGGGCGGCTCTCTGGGATGAGGTTTCAGACCGTTTAAAGAAATCTGCTCTGGGACTGTCCGGCGGCCAGCAGCAGCGTCTGTGCATTGCAAGGGCATTGGCGGTAGAGCCGGAGGTTCTTCTTATGGATGAGCCTACATCTGCCCTGGATCCCATTTCCACGTTGAAGATCGAGGATCTGATGGATGATTTAAAGAGCAGATATACAGTGGCTATTGTAACTCATAATATGCAGCAGGCGGCCCGTATTGCAGATTATACAGCCTTTTTTCTTGTAGGAGAGGTGGTAGAATATGCTTCTACAAACGAATTGTTTACCATGCCAAAGGATAAGCGTACAGAGGACTATATTACAGGACGTTTCGGCTGATAGACAGTAAAACCGCGGCGGAAAGGAAAAGATATGACAGTTCGCATAACTTATGAACATGAGTTGGAAGAGTTGAATAAGGATTTAAGAGAAATGGCGTTCATGGTGGAAAAGGCCATTGAGCAGACCTTTGTGGCTTTTGAGGATCAGAATTATACACTTGCAGAAGATGTCATCAAGGGGGATCGGACGGTTAATGATATGGAGCGGGCTATAGAATCCCGCTGCCTGTCTCTGATCCTGCGCCAACAGCCCGTAGCCTGCGACCTGCGCCAGATTTCCACCGCTTTAAAGGTGGTTACGGATCTGGAGCGTATCGGAGATCATGCTTCCGATATAGCAGAGCTGATCTTGAGGATTAAAAGCGAACACGCTTATCACATTGTAAAGCATCTTCCTCTTATGGCGGAAGAAGCCAGGAAAATGGTTCACGATGCGGTAGAGGCCTTTATTTCCCAGGATCTGGAAGAAACTGAAAAAATCATCCGTATGGATGATCGAGTAGACAGCCTGTTTAATCAGGTAAAGACAGATGTGATCAGCCTGCTGAAAACATCGCCGGATCAGGCAGATCAGGGAATCGATCTTTTGATGGTCGCCAAATATCTGGAGCGCATCGGAGACCATGCCGTAAATGTGTGCGAATGGACCGAGTTTTCAAAGACAGGCGCTTTGAAGCATGTGCGGATCATGTAACAGAAACTGTTTTAATATGAAAAATGCCAGCCCCGCAAGCGAAAACGGAGCTGGCATTTTTCATATCATTATTCGCCAAACACAGCCTTATAATCTGCCTGGAATTTTGCAATTCCCTGATCGGTCAGGGGATGCTTTGTCATCTGCTCCAGCACCTTGTAGGGAACGGTAGCGATATCTGCTCCGGCTTTGGCGCAGTCGATCACATGGATCGGATTGCGCACGCTGGCTGCAATGATCTTTGTTTCGATATTGTGCATCTGGAAAATCTCCGTGATATCGTAGATCAGGTCAATGCCCGGCATGGAGATATCATCCAGACGGCCTAAGAAAGGAGATACATAAGTCGCTCCTGCTCTGGCGGCCAGCAGTGCCTGTGCAGCAGAAAATACCAGAGTAACATTTGTTTTAACGCCTTCTGCAGAAAGCACCTTTACAGCCTTTAAGCCTTCTACGGTCATGGGGATTTTTACAACCATGTTTGGATGGATGGCAGCGATCTCGCGGCCTTCTGCGATCATGCCTTCTGCGTCTGTGGTTGTAGCTTTTACCTCGCCGCTGATAGGGCCGTCTACGATGGATGTGATCTCAGAGATTACTTCCTTGAAGTCGCGGCCTTCTTTGGCGATCAGAGACGGATTGGTTGTAACTCCGCAGATGATCCCCATATCGTTTGCCTTGCGGATGTCTTCTACATTAGCAGTATCAACGAAAAATCTCATAAACAAAATCCTCCTCAAATTGCTGTATTTCATACTGGTTTATACATTTATTATAGCGCCATACAGCACAATGTCAAGCATAATATCGCAAAAAAATGCGTTAATTTGCGCAAAAATAAAATCATGTGAATACATAAATTATTAAAAACGCAAACTAACGCACGCATTAAAGAAAAACTAACGCAAACAAACGCAAAAAGAGCAAAGAGAGGCTTTGCAGGCCGTTTTTATATAAAATCCAGTCCCCGGTTCCGGTATCCCAAAGCCATCTCGCCTTCCACAGATCCGTCTGTAATAAGGGCTGTAAAGGCTTCAATCCCGCACACATGATATCGTGATACGGTATTCAACTTCACGGGATCCACCAGAGCGATGACCCGTCTGGAGGATCGGATCAGCTGGCTCTTAATACTTACCTCTTCAGGATAGGGAATCGTCATGCCGTATTCGGGGTGTACGGCATAAACGCCCATAAAACACAGATCCGGATGGTAGGCGGCTGCCTGAGCAGCTGCCGTTTCACCTACGGTTGTCATGGAATCCTTTAACAGATCCCCGCCCAGAACGATCACCTTTACCTGCTCCTTCATGGAACACACATGGGCGATGCTGTAGCTGTTTGTTAAAATCGTAAGTTTCATATCGGAAGGGATATTCTTAGCAAACTGCAGATTGGTGCTGCTGCCGTCAATGGCTACCAGCTGGTCGGGTTCCAGAAAGCCCAGGGCTCTTTCGGCGAGCTTCTGCTTCAGCTCTACGTCTGCCTCTTCCCGGTCGAAAAAACCGATGACCGGACGTTCCAGAGGGATTGCCCCTCCAAACACCCGTTTTAGCAGTCCTTTTTGATCTAGATCCAGCAGATCTCTGCGGACTGTATCCTCGGAAACCTTAAGGTCGGCTGCCAGCTGGCTTACCACAACCTTTCCTGATGTATGAAGCTTGTTTAAGATCAGTGCCTGTCGTTCTTCTTTCAGCATAAAATCTACTCCTGTGTGCCTGCCTTTTCGCGGAGCAGGATTTCAATGTAAGCAAGGATCAGAGGGGCTACGCCTTTTGCCTCATTTTTTACAATGGGTTCTCTCATATAGTAGTCAAAGGTGCCTTCCCGCATTTCTTTATTTCCAAGTCCTGCAACCAGGCAGATGCCGCCTAACTGAAGTTCTCCGTTTTCTTCAGAGAGATATGTTTCACAGATGCCGGTAAATGCCCTTTCTCCAAAGGTAAAATAGCTTTCATCCAGATAGCCCAGACGCACGCTCTTCATGATCGCATAGGCGAAGATGGCGGAGCCGGAGGTTTCCAGATAGTTTGGCTTAATGCGGCCTCTGTTTACAACCTGATACCACATACCGGTTTCCTTGTCCTGATAGGGCAGCATGGCATCGATCAGTTCCTTATAAATAGCGCCCAGCTTTTCCTTCTCCTGGGCCATGGATCCCGGCATTACCTCCATGGTATCGATCAGGGCCATGGCATACCAGCCCAGCGCGCGAAGCCAGAAATTGTCTGACAGGCCTGTGACGGGATCGCACCAGAAGGATTCTCTGGAATCATCATATGCATGGTAGTACAGTCCGTTGCGTGTGTCTTTCATGAGGTCATATACATGAAGAAACTGCTCAAAGGAGTCCTGGCAGTTAGCGCCGTTATTATAGGTTACTTCATACTGCATATAGAAGGGCTGGGCCATATACAGGCCATCCAGCCAGATCTGGTTTGGATAGATCATCTTGTGCCAGAAGTTGCCTGTTGTGGTTCTTGGCTGCCCTTTCAGCTGGCTGTATACCGTGTCGATGGCTTTGCGGTACTTCTCCCGTCCGGTAAGCTCATAGAGATCGAAAAGGGTTTTGCCGGCATTTACATTGTCCAGGTTATACTCGTTTGGATCATAGGAAGCGATGGAGCCGTCCTCCTGCACAAAGTAGTCGATAAAGGCGTCGGCAAATTCCAGGTATTTTCCATTTCGGGTAATATGGTACAATTCAAGAATTGCCTTGATCATGCAGCCATCGATATAGTTCCAGGTAGAAGGCGCTCCGTTTTTGATCTTTTCAATATTCCAGACAGGAGCCTGGGGGGTGCTTTTTTTCAGCAGCTGGTCAATGTAATTGTCTAAAATCCGTATCATAAATTTAGATTCTCCTTTTATCCTTATTGAATTGTATCACAAACAGCAGTGCTTTCGAAGACAGCAGAGAGGAAAAAAGGCTGTAAACGTTTGCATGCGAAAAACAGGTAATGAATGCCATTATATATTAGGGCAGTCTGAAAAGTTTTGGCGAAAAATACCTATATTTCTATGTGATATATGAATTCCTGCTTTAAAACCATATTATCATAAAAAAGTAAATAATAAAACTGGACACAATGCACAAAAAACATATGTTAAAATATACACAATACATAATTGACAACTGAAAGCAATAATGCTATGATGAAAATACCTAAAGAAATGAGCACGTTTACTTAAAAGCATACAAAAATGTAAATGTTTACATAGGAAATGTGCATAATTTTTTGATTAACGTTGCAAACCTTTGCAAAATGTGTATGTGAAGGGGAAAAGAAAGGGAGAGAGTAAAATGAAGAGAAATTTCAAAAAAGCAGTATCTCTGGCTCTGGCATCTACCATGGCATTATCTCTGGCAGCCTGCGGCGGTACGTCCGCATCTACAGATACAACTGCAGCAGGTAAGGCTGAGGGCGGCGACAGCGCAGCGAGCAATGAGGAAGTTACCTTAAAGTTTTCATGGTGGGGCGGTGATGCCCGTCATGAGGCAACAGAAAAGGCAATCGCAGCTTTCATGGAAAAGTATCCAAACATCAAGGTTGAGGCTGAGTATGGCGCATGGACCGGCTGGGAAGAGAAGCAGGCTCTGGCGATCCAGGGAGGCAATGCAGCTGACGTGATGCAGATCAACTGGAACTGGATCACATCCTACAGCGGAAACGGCAAGAATTTTGTAAATCTGGACGAGTACAGCGATGTGATCGACCTGACACAGTTTGACCAGGAGGTTCTGGATCAGTGTAAGGCAGACGGAAAGCTGATGGCAGTTCCGATTTCTCTGACAGGCCGTCTGTTCTACTGGAATAAGACCACATTTGATGAGATCGGATGCGAGCTTCCTACAGACGAGGCATCCTTACTGGCAGCCGGAGAGGCATTTAAGGCATACGGCGACGATTATTATCCTCTGGCACTGGGCGAGTACGACCGTGCGATCTTCCTGGTATACTACTTAGAGAGCAAGTACGGCAAGGCCTGGGTAGAGGACGGAGCTGTTCAGTATACAAAGGAAGAGATCCAGGAAGGTATGGATTTCATCACAAAGCTGGAAGAGAATCATGTAATTCCTACTCTGGCTACACTTCAGGGCGATATGGCAGACTCTCTTGACAAGAACGCTAAGTGGATCAACGGTAAGTATGCAGGTATCCTTGAGTGGGATTCTTCTGTAAGCAAGTTCCAGCAGGCGATCGCAGAGAGTACAGATAAGCCTGGACAGGAGCTGGTAATCGGCGACTTCATCAAGTTCGGCGATCACAACGGCGGATTTACCAAGGTATCCATGGCATTTGCAGTTGCAGCAAATTCTGAGCATCCGAAGGAAGCAGCCATGCTGATCAACTTCCTGTTAAATGAGGATGAAGGCATCGAAATCTCCGGTACTGAGAGAGGTATCCCTTGCTCCAAGAAGGCAATTGAGATTCTCAATGAGAAGGGAATCGGCGATGAGATGGTTAAGGAAGCAAACTCCAAGGTGACTGCATACAGCAAGTTCCCTCTGGATCCCTACTTCGAGCATAATGACTTAAAGGCTAACCCTGACGGCGTATACTACAAGGTATTCGGTAAGCTGTCCGCAGGCAACACGACATCTGCCGAGGCTGCCGAGGAACTGCTTAAGGGCATTGATGAGTGCTACAGCAACTACTAATCCGCAAGAAATAAACGGCAGCGTCCCTTTCAGACGCTGCCTCCCTTTGAGGGGAACAGTGAATATGACAGAAAAAGAAATCAGAGAAGCAGTTAAAAACAAAGAAAATTACAGCAGTATTGTTACTTATTTTAAAACACAGAAAACTCTCAGCGAGGCAGATCTGGCCCTGCTGATCGACATAATAGAGGAGATGTCTCCGGAGATCTATGAGCATTACAGAGCGCTCCAGGACATGTTCCGTGAAGGCATAAGAAAACATCTGGAGGCTTCCAAAGAGGCTTCCGGCGAGCAGCTCGCATACGCCATAAAAAAGGGCTGCGCCCTGGGCACTCTCCTGGCAGAAAAGTATGCGGATCGCGTATAAAAGTACGAAATATTATGGAGGTAACCGTATGAAAAACAAGAAAGGATTCTGGGCGCTGAATATCGGCCTTCTGTACATCCTGCCCTGGCTGGTTGGTTTTATCCTGTTTAAGGTATATCCCTTCCTCTCATCCCTTTTTTACAGCTTCACCAACTACGACCTTTTCAATGGCATTACCAAGTACGGCATGATGAATTACGAGAAGATCTTTACGGATCCCGATATCATCCGCGCCTTTGTGGTAACGTTTAAATACGCCATTTTTGACGTGCCCTTAAAGCTGATGTTCGCTCTGTTTATTGCCTACATCTTAAACTTTAAGTTAAAGGGCGTAAACTTCTTCAGAACCGCTTACTACATCCCTTCCATTCTGGGCGGCTCCATCGCGATCGCTATCCTGTGGAGAGCTGTATTTAACACAGACGGCCTGATCAACACCGTTTTAGGCGCGTTCGGTATCCCGGAGATCAACTGGATGGCCGGAGACATGAGCGCCCTGATGGTGATCGTACTTCTCCGTGTATGGCAGTTCGGTTCCGCTATGGTTATCTTCCTGGCAGCCTTAAAGGGCGTGTCTGAGGATCTTTATGAGGCGGCTTCCATCGACGGCGCCGGCAAGTGGACACAGTTCTTTAAGATTACCGTACCCCTGATCACACCGGTTATTTTCTACAACCTGGTTACCCAGTTATGCCAGGCGTTCCAGGAGTTCAACGGACCGTTCCTTGTAACCAAGGGCGGACCAAACGGAGCAACCACCCTGATCTCCATGCTGATCTACAACAACGCATTCCTCCGCCACAAGATGGGTATGGCAAGCGCCCAGGCGTGGATCCTGTTCTTGATTACTATGACCATGACCGTTGTTGCATTTGTCAGCCAGAAGAAGTGGGTTTACTATTCAGATGAGGATGGGAGGTAGAATCAGATGACAAGAGAGACAAGAAGAAAAATCAGTACTGTGATCCGCTACACCCTTCTGATCCTGGTAGGGATTATCATGGTGTATCCTCTGATCTGGATGGTGGGAGCAACCTTTAAGACCAACTCCGAGATCTTCACCAGCGCATGGTTTATCCCGAAGAATCCTGTATTCGACGGCTATGACAATGCATTTAAGAGCTACGGAGGAAAGATCGATCTGGTTAAATCTCTGATCAATACCTACAAGATCGTTATTCCGAAGGTTATCTTTACCGTTGTATCCGCAACGATCACAGCATATGGCTTTGGACGTTTCAACTTTAAAGGAAAGAACATCTTTTTTGCACTGCTGATGTCTACCCTGTTCCTTCCTCAGGTTGTATTAAACGCACCTCAGTACATCATGTTCAACAACTGGAAGTGGGTAAATACCTACCTGCCTCTGGTTATCCCGTCCTTATTTGCAGCTGATACCTACTTTGTATTCATGCTGATCCAGTTCTTACGAGGCGTACCAAAAGAGCTGGAGGAGGCGGCTAAGATTGACGGCTGCAACACCTTAAAAACACTGTGGTATGTAATCGTGCCTATGTTAAAGCCATCACTGGTATCCTGTGCGCTGTTCCAGTTCATGTGGACCAACAATGACTTCCAGGGCCCGTTGATCTATATCGCTGATATGGATAAATATACCAACTCCGTATATCTGCGTATGTCTATGGACGGCGACGTAGGCTTCCAGTGGAACCGGATTCTGGCAATGTCCCTGATTTCCATTATTCCTTCCCTGGTGGTATTTTTCTGCGCCCAGGATTCCTTTATTGACGGTATCGCAGCCGGCGGTGTAAAGGGTTAAATGTTACATGGTACATTAAAAACGGAGGATTCTCTTTCGGGGGATTCCTCTATTTTTGTTAAAGGAGACAAAAGCTATGGAATTAAAAGTAATCTACAAGAACGCAAGATGTGCGGTAATTGAAATTGAAGACGGAGGACGCTACCATACAGCTTCTTCCTGGACTATCTACTTAAATCACAAAGAGGCGGCAAAAACAGACAAGGCGGTCACCAGCCTGTATCATCTGACTCCCGATACCCAGTACGAAGTAGAGGCGGTCAATGAGGCCGGAGAGAGGATTATGTCCTACTTTGCTACAGACTATGAGTTTGTTACCTTAAATGTCCGCGACTTTGGCGCAAAGGGAGATGGGGAGAGCGATGACACGATCTTTATCCAGGCAGCGATCATGGCCTGCCCGAAAGAGAGTCGTGTGCTGATCCCGGCAGGAACCTACCGGATCTCTTCTCTGTTCCTTAAGGATGATGTTTCCATTGAGCTGGATGAGGGAGCCGTATTGTCTGCTTTTACAGACCGCAGCCGTTTTCCTGTGTTCAAAGGGATGATCCAGAGTTATAATGAAAAGGATGAGTACAATCTGGGTACCTGGGAGGGAAATCCTCTTCCTATGTTTACAGCTATTATTACAGGTGTGAACGTAAAAAATGTAACGATTTACGGACAGGGAACGATAGATGGAAATGCAGACAGAGAGAACTGGTGGAAGGATCCCAAGATCATGAACGGCGCATTCCGCCCCAGAATGGTATTTTTAGAGCGGTGTGAACATGTAGTTCTCCAGGGCATCACCGTACAGAACAGCCCAAGCTGGAATCTCCATCCCTATTTTTCCGACAACCTCCGCTTCCTGGATATGAAGGTATTAAATCCAAAGGATTCTCCCAATACCGACGGTCTGGATCCGGAGTCCTGTAAAAATGTGGAAATAACAGGCGTGTACTTCTCTCTGGGCGATGACTGCATTGCCTTAAAATCCGGAAAGATCTATATGGGATCAACCTATAAGCGTCCCTGTGAAAATGTAACCATCCGCCAGTGCTGTATGCGCGACGGCCACGGCTCCATTACCATCGGAAGCGAGATGGCCGGAGGCGTGAAGAATCTGACCGTAAGAGACTGTATGTTCCTTCATACGGACCGGGGACTGCGGATCAAGACCAGAAGAGGACGTGGAAAGGATGCGGTAGTTCAGGGTATTTTATTTGAAAATATCACAATGGATCATGTAATGACTCCCTTTGTGATCAATTGTTTCTATTTCTGCGATCCGGATGGCCATTCTGAGTATGTCCGCAGCAAGGAAGCCGGACCGGTGGATGACCGCCTGCCGGAGATCGCTACCCTTACCTTTAGAAATATTGAGGCCAGAAATTGCCATGTGGCTGCTGCCTATATGTACGGCCTGCCGGAAAAGAAGATCGGACGGGTAGAGATGGAGCATGTGCGGGTAACTTATGCAGATGAACCTATGTGCGGCCAGCCGGCCATGATGGAGGGCTGCAGTAAGACCACCTGCCGCCAGGGAATCTATGCAAATAATATCGAAGAGCTTATATTAAAGGATGTGGAGATAAGCGGCCAGGAAGGGCCTGCAGTTGTCACAAAAAATATCGGGAATATGTAAAACGGAGGGGATAAAGTGGCAGTAACGATCAAGGATATCGCTAAAAAGGCGGGGGTTTCCTATTCAACGGTTTCCAGGGCCTTAAACGGAGTGGGTGGATATTCCGAGACAAGAGACAGGATCCGCCGTCTGGCGTCTGAAATGGGATATGTACCCAATCAGGCAGCGATCCACTTGAAAAAATCACGTTCCTATGTGATCGGACTGTATTTTTCCACGATCAGCAAAATGACTTCTCCCTATGTGCTTCACGATGTACTTACAGGGGTTTACAGTATTACGGGAAGCAAGTATAATGTAGTGGTAAAGGGTATTGATATGCATGAACCGGGTACCTTAAATCCCAGCTATTTTGACGGGATCATTGTTCTGTCTCAGAAAAATGAGGATATGGAATTTATGGATGAGGTTCTGTCAAAGAAGATTCCCATGACGGTTATCTGCCGTTCCGTGGATATCGATGCGCCCAATGTGACAACAGACGAGGCCAGGGCCATGGAACGGGCCATGGATTACCTTTTGGATAATGGCCATCGGAAGCTGGCAGTCATCGAGGGAAGGCCAGAGCTGGATTCTACCCGCCTGCGCCACAGAGGCTGGCGGATCTCCATGCGAAAGCACGGGCTGGATCCCGATCAGGTGCCTATGATTAATGGAAACTATCGTTACGGAAGCGGCTACAGCGCAGCAAAACAGCTCCTTTCCTATGAGCCTACGGCAATTCTCTGTTTTAATGATGAGATGGCCTTTGGGGCAAGGACAGCGATCGATGAGGCGGGGCTGTCTGTGCCGGGAGACGTTTCTCTGATCGGCTTTGATAACTGGGATTTGTCCGGTTATTCCGATATGCATCTGACTACGGTGGAGAGAAACATGGGCGATATCGCCAGAGAGGGCGCCAGAGTGCTTCTGCGCCGTCTGGACGATGGAATTGTGGATAACAGGAGAATTTATCTGGATAATAAGCTTATCATACGGGATACGGTACGGAACCTGAAGGAAGAATAGTCCGTGAACCGATTGCAGATCAAACAAAAGGAGAAGGCAGACATGAAAAAACTGGAAGAATATGTAAGAAGCATTCCCGATTTCCCGGAGCCGGGAATCATTTTCAGGGATGTAACCTCTATTTTACAGGATGCAGACGGACTGCAGCTGGCAGTAGACAGCCTGCGCGCCATGGTGAAGGATCTGGATTATGACGTAGTCGTTGGGCCGGAGTCCAGAGGCTTTATTTTCGGCGTACCGGTGGCCTATGCAGAGCATAAGAGCTTTGTGCCTGTGCGCAAAAAGGGAAAGCTTCCCTGCGAGACCATTTCTGCAGAGTATGAACTAGAATACGGAACTGCAGAGATCGAGATCCATAAGGACGCCATCCGTCCGGGCCAGAAGGTTGTGATCGTAGACGATCTGATCGCCACCGGAGGCACTACAGAGGCGATCATAAAGCTGATCGAACAGCTGGGAGGCCAGGTGGTAAAAATCTGTTTTGTAATGGAACTGGCCGGATTAAAGGGCAGAGAGAAGTTAAAGGATTATGCAGTGGACTCTGCAATCGTTTATGAGGGAAAGTAATTTTCCGTCCAGAAGCGTTCATTCTGTTGAAAAATGGGATGGACGCTTTTTTGAACACATATTTTTCACATTTTCCCCTGTGAAACTATCTTGACATTAAATTTTTAAGTCTGTATAATACCAAAAGTTAGGACGCTAACTATCTGAAAGCAGTGCATACGAAGAGGTGAAATGATGCAGGATATGGAATGCAGAATGGAAACAATGCATATGGGAAGGATGATCCATATGCTCTCTCATCAGTTAAAGCGCAGGAACATCCAGGAGGAGCTGATGGATGAGGGATTGACCGGGTCTCAGCGGCATATTATGAAGTTTATCCTTCTGCGGACCCTTCATACGGATGTGTATCAGAAGGATATCGAGGAAGAGTTCCGTATCCGCAAATCAACGGTAACAGGGATCCTGAAACTTTTGGAAAAAAATGGATTCATCAGGAGAGAAAGCGTTCCTCAGGATGCAAGGCTCAAGCGCATTGTGCCGACAGCCAGGGCAGAGGCACTGCGTCCCCAGATTTTGGAGCAGCTGGGGAGAACGGAAGCCCTTCTTATGGAGGGAATCCCGGAAGAAGAGCTTCATATCTGGCGTAGTGTGATGTGCCGGATGTTCGGCAATCTTGTAAAAGCGGAGGAGGAAGCGTCTAAAACAAATAAAAACATAAAGGAGGAAGAGGAAAAGGATGAATAAATTACTTTTAAAATCGGTCCGGGAATACAAAAAGCAGTCTATACTGACTCCCATATTTGTATTGCTGGAGGTGCTGTTAGAAGTTATGATCCCCATGGAAATGGCAAAGATCATTGACATTGGAATCGCAGGAGGCAATCTGCCTTACATCATCCAGAGGGGCTTCATACTGGTTGTGATGGCAATGCTTGCCCTGTATTTCGGCGTAACAGCCGGAAAGACGGCGGCAATCGCGGCGGCGGGATATGCAAAAAATCTGCGCCATGATATATTTTACAGGGTTCAGGAGTTTTCGTTTAAGAATATCGACCATTTCTCTACCTCAGGTCTTGTAACCCGTATGACTACGGATATTACCAATGTTCAGATGGCTTATATGATGAGCCTGCGCCTGTTAGCCAGAGCGCCCATCATGATAGCTTTATCATGGGTTATGACTCTGACCATCAATCCAAAGATTGCGCTTTTATTTTTAGTTGTGATCCCCGTTCTGGGCGGCGCCCTGATTTTTATTGCGAAGAAGGCCCATCCCCATTTTGTAAAGGTTTTTGACGAGTACGATATTTTAAATAATTCTGTACAGGAAAATGTAAACGCTTCCAGAGTGGTAAAATCTTTTGTACGGGAAGATCATGAAATCGGTAAGTTCCATGATATATCCAAGTACGTTTACAAGCTTTTTACAAAGGCTGAAGGGATTGTGGCATGGAATTCTCCTGTAATGCAGACGGTAATTTATATAGTGATCATCCTTCTGGTAGCGATCAGCGGCAGGAGCATTGTCTTTGGAACCATGGAGACAGGAGAGATGACAAGTGTGATCGTCTATGCTATGCAGATCATGATGTCCCTGATGATGGTTACCTTCGTCTTTGTTATGATCATGATTGCTGAGGCATCCACAGACCGTATTACCAGTGTCCTTACGGAAGTGCCTGAAATGCAGGCAAAGGAGCAGGCGGTGAAGGAGGTTGCGGACGGAAGCATCACCTTTGAGCATGTAGATTTCAGCTATGCAGGTGAAGGCGGCCCTCTTTCCTTAAAGGATGTAAATCTTTCCATCAAGCCGGGACAGACCGTAGGCATTATCGGAGGGACCGGAAGCTCCAAATCCACGCTGGTACAGCTGATTCCCAGATTATATGATGTGACAAAGGGAAGCGTAAAGGTAGGCGGAATTGATGTAAGAGAGTACGACCTGGAGGTTCTGAGAGACCAGGTTTCCATGGTGCTCCAGAAAAATGTGCTTTTCACAGGAAGCATTTATGAGAATATCCGCTGGGGCAATGAAAGGGCCTCCAATGAGGAAGTGGAGCGGGTATGCCGTCTGGCTCAGGCGGACGGGTTTGTGAAGGAGTTTCCTCACGGTTATGATACTATGATCGTTCAGGGCGGAAACAACGTATCCGGCGGCCAGAAGCAGCGCCTGTGTATTGCGAGAGCGCTGTTAAAGCGGCCTAAGATCCTGATCCTGGATGATTCTACCAGTGCGGTAGACACAAAGACGGATGCTCTCATCCGCAGGGCCTTCAGAGAGGAGATTCCCGATACTACAAAGATCATTATTGCCCAGCGGGTTTCCTCCATTGAGGACGCAGATCAGATCATTGTTCTGGAGGAAGGACAGATTGTGGGCGTGGGTACTTCCAGTGAGCTTCTGCGCACCAATGAGATCTACCGTGAAGTATATGAGTCTCAGATGAAGGGAGGCGAAGAGAATGAGCAGTAAGAAACTACAGATTTCCAAAAACACGGCTCAGACCGCAAAGCGTCTTTTAAAATATGTGACAGAAACGTATAAGCTGCGCTTTTTTCTGGTATTTATCTGTATCTTTATCAGTTCAGGAGCAAGCATTTCCGTATCTCTGTCGCTGAAATTTCTGCTGGACGACTTTATTATCCCGCTGATCGGACAGCAGACGCCGGATTTTGCCGGGCTGTACCGGGCGCTGGGAACGCTGGCCTGTATTTTCGCTGCGGGCGTACTTGCCACCTTTACCTATACAAGACTGATGGTCTATATCGGACAGGGTGTGTTAAAACGGATCCGTGACGATATGTTTGAGCACATGCAGACCCTTCCGATCCGGTATTTTGATCAGAATACAACCGGCTCTATCATGAGTCTTTACACCAACGATACAGACACGCTGCGCCAGATGATCAGCCAGTCCATCCCCCAGGCGCTGTCTTCCTTTTTTACGATCGTAGTAACTTTTATCTCCATGCTGGTGTTAAGCCCTGCTCTTACGGTGCTGGCTGTACTGGTTATTGTTGTCATGCTTTTCGTATCCAGAAAGATCGGAGGAAACAGCGGAAAATATTTTGTGCGCCAGCAGGTGGCTGTAGCGGACATAACAGGCTTTGTGGAAGAGCGGATGAACGGCCAGAGAGTGGTTAAGGTATTTAACCATGAGCGCAAATCCGAGGAGGAGTTTGACAAATTAAATGAAGCGCTTTTTGAATGTGCTTCTCAGGCCAATACCTTTGCCAACATTATGGGGCCTGTGATCGGAAACATCGGAAATATGCAGTTTGTGCTTACGGCAGTGCTGGGAGGTTTCCTGTCTGTGCTGGGAGTCGGCGGCATTACCCTGGGTGTGATGGCTTCCTACCTGCAGTTTACAAAGAGCTTTACCCAGCCCTTTATGCAGGTGGCCCAGCAGTTTAACGCCATTATCATGGCTCTGGCAGGCGCGGAACGTATTTTTGCCCTGATTGATGAGAAGCCGGAAAAGGATGAAGGCTATGTAACTCTGGTCAATGCCAGAAAGGATGCGGACGGGGTGATTTCTGAATGTAAGGAGCGTACCGGCATGTGGGCCTGGAAGCATCCCCACGGCGACGGCAGTGTGACCTATACAGAGCTTACAGGCGACGTTCGGTTTGAGAATGTGACCTTTGGTTATGATGATGAAAAGGTGATCCTCCATGATATCAGCCTGTTTGCAAAGCCCGGTCAAAAGCTGGCATTTGTAGGCTCTACAGGAGCCGGAAAGACCACCATTACCAACCTGATCAATCGTTTTTACGATATTCAGGATGGAAAGATCCGTTATGACGGCATCAATATTACGAAGATCAGGAAGGACGATTTAAGGCGTTCTCTGGGAATCGTGCTTCAGGATACCCATTTATTTACAGGAACGATCCGGGAAAATATCCGCTACGGAAAGCTGGATGCTACAGATGAAGAGGTATATGCGGCTGCAAAGCTGGCCCATGCGGATCAGTTTATCCGTATGCTGCCTCAGGGCTATGATACCATGTTAAGCGGAGACGGCGAGGAGCTGTCCCAGGGCCAGAGACAGCTCTTATCTATCGCCAGGGCTGCGGTGGCAGATCCGCCAGTATTGATCTTAGACGAGGCAACCTCCAGTATTGATACCAGAACCGAGAGTATTGTGCAGAAAGGTATGGACAATCTGATGAAGGAGCGCACCGTATTTGTGATCGCCCACCGTCTGTCCACCATCCGCAACAGCAACGCGATCATTGTGCTGGATCATGGACGGATCATCGAGCGGGGAGACCATGAGGATCTGATCCGCTTAAAGGGAACGTATTATCAGCTCTATACGGGAAAGCTGGAATTGTCATAAAGGCCCGTTTGGCGCTGACAGCATGAAATAAACATATGGATTCAGGGATAACTGTACATGAAAAAGATGTATGGATATCCCTGAATTTTTATTTGTTTCGGTCATGGACGCCATATTTTCAAGGACGGCCTTGCTTTTTCACAGAAATAAAATTATAATGATAACTAATTATTTCTAAGAAAAAGGTGACCACACATATGGGAAAAGAGGGAACAAAAGAAAAACTGGATATTGAACTGGAAGCGCCGGCTGATTTTACCAGTCCGGAGGTACTGTATCAGGATCTGATCCGCGCCATCCAAAAGTACCATCCGTCGGATGATCTTACCATGATCGAAAAGGCATATAAAATCGCTGATGAGGCTCACAAGGAGCAGAAGCGCAAATCAGGAGAGCCCTATATTATCCATCCGCTCTGCGTGGCGATCATTCTGGCTGATCTGGAAATGGATAAGGAGACCATTGCAGCGGGCCTTCTCCATGATGTGGTTGAAGACACCATTATGACCCTTGAGCAGCTGACAAAGGAGTTTGGCTCTGAGGTAGCCTTTCTGGTAGACGGCGTTACCAAGCTGACCCAGTTAAACTGGGACAAGGATAAGGTGGAGATCCAGGCGGAGAACCTGCGGAAGATGTTTCTTGCCATGGCAAAGGATATCCGCGTCATCATTATCAAGCTGGCAGACCGTCTCCACAATATGCGGACTGGAAAATACTGGAAGCCGGAGAAGCAGAAGGAAAAGGCCAGAGAGACACTGGAGATCTATGCTCCCATTGCAGACCGTCTGGGTATTTCCAAGATTAAGATCGAGCTGGATGACCTGTCCTTAAAATTCCTCCATCCGGATGTGTATTACGATCTGGTAGAAAAGGTGGATCTGCGAAAGGACGCCAGAGAGGCCTTTGTCCAGTCCATTGTATCTGAGGTAAAAGAGCATATGGACGAGGCGGGCATCGAGGCTTCCGTAGGCGGCAGGGTGAAGCATTTCTTCAGCATATATAAAAAGATGGTCAAGCAGAACAAGACCCTGGATCAGATTTACGATCTTTTTGCCGTGCGCATCATGGTAGAAACGGTGAAGGACTGCTATGCGGCTCTTGGCGTCATCCACGAGATGTATAAGCCGATACCTGGTCGTTTTAAAGACTATATCGCCATGCCGAAGCCAAATATGTACCAGTCTCTCCATACTACGCTCATTGGCAGCACAGGACAGCCCTTTGAGATCCAGATCCGTACCTACGAAATGCACCGCACGGCGGAGTACGGTATTGCGGCTCACTGGAAATATAAGGAAAGCGGCAGCGGACAGGTAGCAGCAGGCAAGGAAGAAGAAAAGATGAGCTGGCTGCGCCAGATCCTGGAGTGGCAGAAGGATACGGATGATTCCAAAGAATTCTTAAATATGGTAAAGGGCGATCTGGATCTGTTTTCCGACAGTGTATACTGCTTTACGCCCTCGGGTGATGTAAAGACCCTTCCAAGCGGCTCTACGCCTATTGACTTTGCCTACTGCATCCACAGTGCGGTTGGCAACAAGATGGTAGGAGCAAGGGTAAACGGAAAGCTGGTTCCCATTGAGTATGTGATCCAGAACGGCGACCAGATCGAGATTGTCACCTCCCAGAACTGCAAGGGTCCCAGCCGCGACTGGCTGAAGGTGGTAAAGAGCACCCAGGCCAAAAACAAGATTAACCAGTGGTTTAAGACCCAGATGAAGGAGGACAATATCATCCGGGGCCGTGAGGCGGTAGAGCGCTACTGCAAGGCCAAGGGCATCAACTGGGCGGAGCTTGGAAAACCGGAGTTTATGGAAAAGGTTATGCACCGGTATGCCTTTAAGGACTGGGATTCCGTGCTGGCATCCATCGGCCACGGCGGCCTGAAGGAAGGCCAGGTTATCAATAAGATGATGGAGGAGCGGGAGAAGAAGCGCAAGCGTGAGATCACAGATGCAGACGTATTGGGCGGCATTGCCGATACAGACGGCCGCTCCGGAGAAGCGACGGTGCGCAAAAATAAGAGCGGCATTGTGGTGAAGGGACTTCATGACCTGGCAGTGCGTTTTTCACGCTGCTGCAATCCGGTTCCCGGCGATGAGATCGTAGGCTTTGTCACCAGAGGCCGCGGTGTGTCGATCCACCGTACAGATTGTATTAATGTGATCAATCTTCCTCAGGAAGAGAGAGTTCGTCTGATCGATGCAGAATGGCAGGTGGCGGAAACAGCGGGAAGTACGGAGCAGTACTCTACGGAAATTCAGATTTTCGCCAATAACCGCATTGGCATGTTTGCGGATATTTCCAAGGTATTTACAGAGAAGCAGATTGATATTACTTCTATGAATGTGAGAACCAGCAAGCAGGGCAAGGCAACCATTATCATGACCTTTGACATTCACGGCACGGAAGAACTGAACCGGATCACAGATAAGATCCGCCAGATTGAAGGCGTGCTGGATATCCAGAGAACCACGGGCTAAAGGAGGATGCGTATGAGCGATTTCAGAATCAAAACCTGCGTATTGGGGCCGGTAAGCACGAACTGTTACCTGGTTTACAACGACACAACCAAAGAGGCTGTGGCAGTAGACCCCGGAGACAACGGAGATTATATTTTAAATAAATGCAGTGAGCTTGGGATAAAGCTTCAGGCTGTGCTTCTGACCCATGGGCATTTTGACCATATCGGAGCGGCTCTTCAGATAGCAAGGGCCTTTACCATTCCCATCTATGCATCGGAAACCGAGGATGGTATGCTGGCGGATACGTCTTTGAATCTGACCGCTCATTTTACAGGCCATTCTCTGAGTTTTCATGCAGACAGGCTGGTACATGACGGGGATGAGCTGGAGCTTTTGGGATATAAGTGGAAAGTCATTGCAACTCCCGGCCATACCGCAGGCTCTGTGTGCTATTATCTGCCGGAAGAAGAGGTGCTTCTGTCTGGAGATACTCTGTTCCAGGATTCCTATGGACGGACAGATCTGCCGACAGGAAGCAGCAGAGCGCTGGTGGATTCTGTACTTAGGAAGCTGTTTATACTGCCGGGAGATACTATGGTCTATCCGGGCCATGGAGAGTCCACTACCATTGGTTATGAGGCGCAGAACAATCCTATTGCATGCTATAGATAGAAAATAGAAAGCAGGAACAAAATGATCGGTTTACTGATACAGGATAATGCATACGAACAGGACATCAGAGAACTTCTGATGTCTTTTTATCCGGGCGAAACATATGCCCATGAAATAAAAGACGGAGTGGATTTTTATGTGCAGACCCGTCTCATACAGAAGGAAGAGGACGGCTGCGCTGCCTCGGAGGAGGATGCGGCCGGACAGGAATGGAATGTAGGGATTGCCCTCTGGGAACAGATAAAAGAGGGAGAGGCCGCAGGCTGCAGTCCTTATTTTCCAGTGCCGGAAGGACTGGAGGACTTTCACCTTGCGTCATCCTCCAGAGGATATTCGGATCTTTCCGACCACAGCGAGACGAAAAATGTGGTAAAGCAGCTATTTTACCGTATGCTCACAGAACGCACCGGCCATGAGCTGCCCTGGGGATCCCTCACGGGAATCCGGCCCACCAAGATTGCTTTAAGCCGTCTGGAGGAGGGCTGGAAGGAGGAAGAGATCCGCTCCTTTATGAAAAAAAACTATCTGGCGAGCGATGAAAAGATTGATTTGAGCATTGAAATTGCCGCAAGGGAGAAAATGCTTTTAGAGCCGTTGGATTATGACAGGGGATACAGCCTGTATGTGGGAATCCCATTCTGTCCCACCACCTGCCTTTATTGTTCCTTTACCTCCTATCCCATCAGCAAATGGAAGGGGCGCACCGGCCTTTATCTGGAAGCATTATTTAAGGAAATGGAATATGTGGCAGACAAGATGAAGGGACGCCCTCTGGATACCATCTACTTTGGAGGCGGAACCCCAACTGCTCTGCCGGCAGAGGACATTGACGCGATCCTGACAAAGCTGGATCAGCTGTTTGATACGGAGAATGCTTTGGAATTTACGGTGGAGGCAGGGCGGCCTGACAGTATCACAGAGGAAAAACTTCGGGTGCTGAGAGACCATGGCATCACCAGGATTTCCATAAATCCCCAGACTATGAACCAGAAGACTCTGGATCTGATCGGCCGCCGCCATACGGTGGAGATGGTAAAGGAAAAGTTCCTCATGGCAAGAGAGCTGGGCTTTGACAATATCAATATGGATCTGATCATGGGGCTTCCGGAGGAGGATTTAGACGATGTACGCCACACACTGGAAGAGATCGAGGCTCTCAGGCCCGATTCTCTTACGGTTCATTCCCTGGCCATCAAGCGGGCTGCCCGTTTAAATATGTTTAAGGAAGAGTACGGCGGCTTAAAGATAAACAATACACCTGAGATGATCGCCATGAGCGAGGCCTGCGCCCGTCGCCTTGGCATGGAACCCTATTATCTTTACCGCCAGAAAAACATGGCCGGAAATTTTGAAAACGTAGGCTATTCCCTTCCCGGCAAAGCCTGCATTTACAATATCCTCATCATGGAGGAGCTTCAGACCATCGCCGCCTGCGGCGCAGGCACCACCACAAAGGTTGTATTCCCTGCAGAAAACCGCAGGGAACGGTGCGAGAATGTGAAGGAAGTGGAGCAGTATATCAGCAGGATTGATGAGATGATCGGGCGGAAGGAGAGGATATGGGGGTAAACGGTATATTCCAGCCCTGATTTCCCGCGAATTTCCTCAAAACACTTGCAAAATAGAAAAAGTACACTACAATAGTAATCACGAAACAAAACGCAAATTATGGAGAAAATACTATGCCGTTAACGAAAAAACCAGTAACCGGAATGAAGGATATCACGCCTGCCGAGATGCAGATCCGTGAGTATGTTATGAACCAGATCCGTGAAACCTATAAGAGCTTTGGCTTTTCCCAGATCGAAACTCCCTGTGTAGAGCACATTGAGAACCTGACCAGCAAGCAGGGCGGAGACAATGAAAAACTGATTTTCAAGGTATTAAAAAGAGGCGACAAGTTAAATCTGGAAACCGCACAGGATGAAAATGATTTAACCGACAGCGGTCTGCGCTACGACCTGACACTGCCGCTGTCCCGCTATTATGCAAACAATGCATCCAGCCTTCCAAGCCCCTTTAAGGCGCTACAGATGGGAAGCGTATGGAGGGCAGACCGTCCCCAGAAGGGCCGTTTCCGTCAGTTTACCCAGTGTGATATTGATATTCTGGGTGATGCTACCAATCTGGCAGAGATTGAGCTGATTTTAGCCACTACAACCGCTCTTGGAAAAATCTGCCCTGACAATGGTTTTACCGTCCGTATCAACGACCGTGGTATCCTTTTTGGCATGGCCCGCTACTGCGGCTTCTCTGAGGAGGCTATGGACAGTGTTCTGATTACCCTTGACAAGATGGACAAGATCGGTTTTGAGGGTGTGGAGAAGGAGCTTCTTGAAAATGGAAATGCAAAGGAAAGCGTAGACCGTTATCTGGAGCTTCTCCGTACCGTTACAAGAGATGCAGAGGGTGTAAAGGCTCTGGGCGAGACCTTAAAGGATGTGATGGACCCGGCTGTATGTCAGGGACTGGTACACATTATGGAGACCGTTAAGGATGTGGCTGAAACTGAGTTTGGACTTGTATTTGATCCCACTCTGGTTCGTGGTATGTCCTACTACACAGGCACTATTTTCGAGGTATCCATGGAGGGCTTCGGCGGTTCTGTTGCCGGCGGCGGACGCTACGATAAGATGATCGGAAAGTTCACTGGCATGGAAACGCCGGCCTGCGGCTTTTCCATCGGTTTTGAGCGCATTGTCACCATCCTCTTAGATAACGGCTTTACCGTTCCGGGAGCCGGAGAAAAGAAGGCATATCTCTTTGAAAAGGGCATCGATTCCGCAGCTCTGGCAGCAGTGATTCGTGAGGCCATGGAGGAGAGAAAGAACGGCGTTCAGGTGCTGGTAGCCCAGATGAATAAAAACAAGAAGTTCCAGAAGGAGCAGCTTGGCAAAGAGGGCTATGGAGAGTTTAAGGAGTTTTACAGAGAGAGCCTGAAGCATTAAGGGCGAAAATGCATTTGTGCATTTTGCAGCCATCTTCTGAACAGAACATTCAGGTTCCGGTTTACGACTGTAAGAAAGGCTAAGAGGCTGAAACATTTCTAAATACAAGAGCCATATCAAAAACTCGCTGCGCTCAAACAGGTTTGATATGGCTCTTAACGAAACGTTTAACCCTCTAAGGCTTTCTAACAGCCTCCAAAGTCACCTGAATGTTCATAGTTCAGGAGCTTACTGCAAAATGCGCGAATGCGATAAATCTTTACGATGATAAAGGAGAATAATCATGGCAGAATCAATGGCTGGGTTGAAGCGTACCCACAGATGTACAGAGGTAACTGCAGCGCAGATCGGTGAAAATGTCACCGTTATGGGCTGGGTTCAGAAGAGCAGAAATAAAGGCGGCATTATTTTCGTAGACTTAAGAGACCGTTCCGGTATTTTACAGCTGATTTTCGAGGAAAATGACTGCGGCGCTGAGAACTTCGCAAAGGCTGAGAAGTTAAGAAGCGAGTTTGTAGTGGCAGTAGAAGGCCGCGTAGAGGCCCGTTCCGGCGCTGTAAATGAAAATCTGGCTACAGGAGCCATCGAGATCCGTGCCAATTCCCTGCGGATCCTGGCTGAGTCTGAGACACCGCCATTCCCTATTGAGGAGAAGAGCAAGACAAAGGAAGAGCTGCGTCTGGAGTACCGTTTCCTTGATTTGAGACGGCCTGATATCCAGCACAATCTGATTACCCGCAGCCGCGTGGCAACTCTCACAAGAGCATTTCTGGCAGAAGAGGGCTTCCTTGAGATTGAGACTCCTACTCTGATTAAGAGCACCCCTGAAGGCGCAAGAGATTACCTGGTTCCCAGCCGTGTGCATCCCGGTTCTTTCTATGCTCTGCCCCAGTCTCCCCAGCTGTTTAAGCAGCTGTTAATGGTATCCGGCTATGACCGCTATTTCCAGCTGGCCCGCTGCTACCGCGACGAGGATCTGCGTGCAGACCGCCAGCCGGAATTTACACAGATCGATATGGAGCTGTCCTTTGTGGATGTAGATGATGTTCTGGATGTAAATGAGCGTCTCTTACAGAAGCTCTTTAAGGAAATCTGCGGTTATGAGCTGCAGCTTCCCATCCAGCGCATGACATGGAGAGAGGCGATGAACCGCTTCGGTTCCGACAAGCCGGATCTGCGCTTTGGAATGGAATTAAAGAATGTTTCCGAGGTTGTGAAGGACTGCGAATTTGTGGTATTTAAGGGCGCTCTGGAAAATGGCGGTTCTGTCCGCGGTATCAATGCTGAGGGCCAGGGCCATATGCCTAGAAAGAAAATCGACGCTCTGGTAGAGTATGCAAAGGGCTTTGGGGCAAAGGGTCTTGCATACATTGCCATCAATGAGGACGGCACCTTTAAGTCTTCCTTTGCAAAGTTTATGAAGGAAGAGGAAATGGTTGCCCTGATCGCTGCCATGGACGGAAAAGCGGGCGATCTCCTTCTCTTTGCAGCAGATAAGGACAAGGTTGTATTCGACGTGTTGGGCAACCTGCGTCTGGAGCTGGCAAGACAGCTGGATCTGCTGAAAAAAGATGACTTTAAGTTCCTGTGGGTAACTGAGTTCCCGCTTCTTGAGTATTCTGAGGAAGAGGACCGCTATGTGGCAATGCATCATCCATTTACCATGCCGATGGAGGAGGATCTGCAGTACCTTGACTCTGATCCAGGCCGTGTCCGTGCAAAGGCATACGATATCGTATTAAACGGCGTGGAAATGGGCGGCGGTTCTGTCCGTATCCATCAGGCCGATATCCAGTCAAAGATGTTTGAGGTTCTGGGCTTTACTCCTGAGCGTGCACAGGAACAGTTCGGCTTCCTGTTAAAGGCATTCAAGTACGGTGTTCCGCCTCATGCAGGTCTGGCATACGGCCTTGACCGTATGGTTATGCTGATGGTAGGCGCAGACAGCATCCGTGATGTGATTGCCTTCCCTAAGGTGAAGGACGCATCCTGTCTGATGACGGAAGCTCCTGCTCCTGTAGATGGAAAACAGCTGGAAGAGCTGGGAATCCAGGTTGCGGAAGAAGAAAAACAGTAATATTTTAAAATTTGAGGCAGTGCCTTTTGAGAAATGAGATCTCAGGGCACTGCTTTTTTATTTTTTAAATTTAACTATTGACATTCAGAAAAAAAGAACTATACTGTTTATATAAACATATGAACATTTATTCATATATTAAGCGGCCGAAGGAGAGGAGGAAAAAAATGGCATTAAATGATGTAGAGTGCTGTGATTTTTATCAGGTTCATGAGGATGTGGTAAAGTCCGTGACTGATAAGATGCCGGATGAGGATCAGCTGTACGATTTGGCGGAGATTTTTAAGGTGTTTGGCGATTCCACACGGATTAAGATTTTGTATGTATTGTTTGAATCAGAGATGTGCGTGTGCGATATTGCCCAGCTTTTAAACATGAATCAGTCCGCTATTTCCCATCAGCTTAGGATTTTAAAGCAGAACCGTCTGGTGAAGAACCGGCGGGAAGGAAAGGCCGTATTTTATTCTCTGGCAGACAGCCATGTAAAGACCATACTCAGTCAGGGTATGGATCATATATCAGAGTAAGAATATAAAAATGGAGGAAAATAAGAACATGAAAAAGAAATTCAAATTAACTAATTTAGACTGTGCGAACTGCGCTGCAAAGATGGAAAACGCCATTAAAAAGATTGACGGGGTAAGGGATGCCAATGTGAGCTTTATGACTCAGAAGATGACGATTGAAGCGGATGACAGCCGTTTTGATGAGATTATGGAGGAAGTGCAGTCTGTATGCAGAAAAGTAGAGCCGGACTGTACAATTCAGATGTAGAGCCGTTGAGAATGATGCATCAGGAGGAATAACGGAACATGACAGTAAAGCAGAAGCGTATGCTTATACGTATCCTTGGAACCTTTGGAATCTATATTGCCCTCACAGTAACAGAGCATTTGGGACTTCTGCCGTTTGGGGAGAAAAGCCCGGTATGGCCGGCGCTGTATCTGATCCCCTATTTTCTCATTGGATGGGATATTATTTACCGGGCTCTGCGCAATATCAGAAACGGACAGGTGTTTGATGAAAACTTTCTGATGGCTCTGGCTACAGTAGGAGCATTTGCGGTACAACAGTACTCAGAAGCAGTTGCGGTGATGCTGTTTTATCAGGTAGGGGAGCTGTTTCAGAATTATGCCGTAAACCGTTCCCGCCAGTCAATCTCAGACCTGATGGATATTTGCCCGGAGTATGCCAATATTGAAGAAGACGGACAGCTAAAGCAGGTGGATCCGGATGATGTATCAGTGGGGGATATAATTGTCATAAAGGCCGGAGAGAGGATCCCTCTGGACGGAAGGGTTATTTCCGGAGACTCCATGATCGATACATCTGCTCTTACAGGAGAGTCTGTCCCGAGAAGAGTCAGAGCAGGAGATGAGATGATCAGTGGATGCGTCAATGGAAGCGGACTGCTGCGGGTAGAGGTTACGAAAGAATTTGACGATTCCACAGTAGCACGTATTCTGGAACTGGTAGAGAATGCCAGCAGCAAAAAGGCGCCGGTGGAGAACTTTATTACCCGGTTTGCAAGGTATTATACTCCGGTTGTGGTGATTGCGGCAGTAGTTCTTGCTATTCTTCCTCCGCTGTTTTTTGGACAGACATGGAGCGAAGGGATACGCAGAGCCTGTACTTTCCTGGTGATTTCCTGTCCCTGTGCACTGGTCATTTCCGTTCCCATGAGCTTCTTTTCCGGAATCGGAGCGGCTTCTAAAAAAGGTGTATTGGTAAAGGGAAGTAATTATCTGGAGGCTCTTGCAAATGTCCATACAGTGGTATTTGACAAGACGGGAACCCTTACTAAGGGAGAATTTAAGGTGACAGGCATTTATCCGTCCGGAGATGCGGCTCAGGAAACAATAGAGAAAAGGCAGGATACAGATAAAGCTGACGGCTGGTCGGCTTCCCAGTTGGCTCTGTTAGAACTGGCAGCCTTGGCAGAAAGCTCCTCTGACCATCCTGTTTCCAGGTCTATCCGTGAAGCTTGGGGGCATTCTTTTGAGCATACGCGGATCGCAGATGCGGAGGAGATTCCCGGTCATGGAATCCGTGTGAAGGCAGATGGACGCACTGTGCTGGCAGGAAATGACCGTCTGATGAAGAAGGAAAATATTGCCTATAAGCCATGTCCGGGCGTGGGAACGGTGGTTTATCTAGCAGAGGAAGGAAATTTTCTGGGTTCCATTCTTATTTCCGATGTAATAAAAGAAGGCATTCCAGAAGCAATACGCGATCTTAAAAAGGCCGGTGCTGCAAAGACAGTGATGCTTACAGGCGACCGGAGTAAAACCGGGGAAGCGGTAGCAAAGGAAATCGGCCTGGATGAGGTTCATGCAGAGCTCCTCCCCGGCGACAAGGTAGATATGGTAGAAAAATTGCTGGCAGAATGCAAGGGAAAGGAAAAGCTGGTCTTTGTAGGCGACGGCATCAATGACGCCCCGGTGCTCTCTCGTGCAGATGTGGGAATCGCTATGGGAAGCATGGGATCGGACGCAGCTATCGAGGCGGCTGATATTGTCCTTATGGATGATGATCCCAGAAAGATTGCAGCCGTTGTCCGTATTTCTCGTAAAACACTCCGAATTGTGATGCAGAATATCGTCTTTGCCCTGGGCGTGAAATTGATCGTTCTGGCGATGGGAGCCTTTGGCGCGGCTAATATGTGGGAAGCTGTGTTTGCGGATGTGGGAGTGTCCGTGATCGCGATTTTGAATGCCATGAGGGCTCTGAAGGGATAATTATATAGACAGATTCCTTTGTTTATGAAGCTGATTGGTAGATAAAAACGATATAATGGAATGAAAAAAGGACGCATCTGCTCAGGCAGAACGGCGTCCTTTTTAGGTGTCATATGAAAATGTCAAAAGCAGAATTCATCTCTGTAAAACGGAAGAAATCAAACCAGCACATCCTCCAGACTTCTCTTGGGAACATAATGCACCTGATTTTCATCCCTGTAGTACGTTGTGCTTCCATCATCCCCTACAGGTACAAGCCGGACTTCCTCTTTGGGTTTTCCAAGGGCCAGAACCAGGCCCACAGAATAGTTTTCCGGATTAAGCTTTAAAATGGACAGAATCTCACTGCGCCTGCAGCTTCCGATCATGCAGCCGCCATAGCCCTTTTCTGCAGCTGACAGCATGAGCGTCTGGGCGGCGATTCCCTCATCCCACTGTTTATTTTTGGCCACAGTCAGATCACAGAGAATGACGATATAGGCAGAGGGACGTTCTCCCTTTTCCGGTCCGTCCCAGTCCTTCAGGGCGCCTGCCCACAAAAGGCAGGGGAAAATTGCCGCGCATTCCTCCGGAGTACGGATGATGCGGTATTTTAGGGGCTGACAGTTGGCTGTGCAGCCTGTAAGGCGCACCGTATCGACCATATCTGTCAGCTCTTCCTGCGGAATGGATATATCTTCATAGAACCGCCGATAGGAGCGGCAGCTTTTTACAAGGTCTTTAAGCATGAATAGATTCCTCCTTAAGCTCCTTTGGAAGCTCATTTCCCTGGGTAATATGTTTCTTAATTGCTTCAAAGCTTTCCGGACTGATTACATGCTCCATACGGCAGGCATCCTCTGCAGCTGTCTGAGGATCCACACCCAGATAGATCAGCCAGTTGGACAAAAGAATATGGCGTTCGTACATAACGTCAGCAATGGACTGTCCAGTCTCAGTAAGTGTGATGTGACCCTGTTCATCCATGCGGATATAGCCGTTTTCCCTCAGGTTTTTCATAGCTACGCTGACACTGGGCTTTGAAAAACTCAGTTCATTTGCAATATCAATGGAGCGGACATAGGGTTTATGGCGGCTCAGCATATAAATCGTTTCCAGGTAGTTTTCAGCGGATTCCTGTATTTTCAAAACAAACATTCCCCCTTACGGTTTTCTTTCCCGTCTGCCTGAAAAACGGGAACTGCTACCTCTTCAGTGTATCATAGAAGAAAAGGATTGACAAGCAAACCATGATTCATTTTGTCCACTGATGATATGCCCGGCTCTTTCACAGACAGCTGTTTAGTTTGCCTTTACCTGCTTCCACATCTCATTGTACATATCATTTACTTCCTCGCCCAGATACTGAACGCTCTCGCTGTTTTTCAGCTGGGAAAGATCCGGGAACACAGCCTTGTTATTCTGCAGCTCCTCGTCCAGTAGCTCAAAGGCGCCCTTGTTAGGGGTAGCGTAGGTAATGTATTCAAAGTTCTTTTTTGCAATGTCAGGGCGGCACAGGAAGTTAATCCATTTCTCGGCATTTTCCTTGTGCTCTGCATTGGCAGGGATGACCCAGCAGTCGATCCAGTAGGAGGTTCCCTCTTCGGGAAGCACATACTCCAGATCAAATTCAGAACCCTGTTCCTTTGCGGTATCCTGAATATAAAGGAGATCACCGGAGTAGAGCATGGCAGCAGCTGCCTCGCCGTTAATCATCTTGTCCCTTACCTGGTCGATTACATAGGCCTGAACCAGGGGCTTCTGCTCAATGAGCATATCTCTAGCCTCAGCCAGCTGATCCGGGTCTGTGGTATTCAAAGAGTAGCCCTTGATCTTTAATGCGGCCATAAATGCATAGCGCAGGGTATTGTGCATCAGGATCTCGCCCTCTAACTCAGGATTCCACAGATCTGCCCATTTGGTGGGATATGGGATGCCAAGCTCATCAAAGCGCTGCTTATTGTAGAGGATTCCTTCTGTGCCCCAGCAGTAGGGAACGGCATATTTGTTTTCCGGATCAAAATCCTTTGCCATATCCATATATTCCGGGCCGATTTCTTTGATATTGGGTACATTGTCAAAATTGATTTCAGCCAGCAGGTTATTCTGGATCATACGCTGGATGGTATAGTCGGAAGGACAGATCACATCGTACTTTACCGCTCCCGCTTCTATGATGGGATACATTTCTTCATTTGTTTCAAAAAGGTCGTATACGACTTCGATTCCTGTTTCTTCCTCAAATTCGTCAATTACGCTTTCGTCAATGTATTCGCCCCAGTTGTATACATATAATTTGTTGTCTTCGCCGGAGCCTTCCTCAGCCCCGGTTTTTTGGTCGGAACCGCAGGCAGTGAGAAGACCGGCGGCAAGGGCCAGAGAGAGCATGCCCAGTGAAACAGCTGTTTTCTTTTTCATTCTTATCCTCCATTAGTAAATGCGTAGATGGGACAGCCGCAGCAGTCCGTCAGTTTGCCTTGACCTCTTTCCAGAGCTCGTTATAAAGGGCGTCGGCTTCTTCGCCGGGGTACTGTATGATTTCACAGTTGGTGAGAGCGGAGAGATCCGGGAACAGAGCTTTATTCTGTTTCAGCTCCTCATCCAGCAGCTCATAGGCACCTTTGTTGGGAGTGGCATAGGTAATGTACTCAAAATTTTTCTTTGCGATATCGGGGCGGCACAGAAAGTCAATCCATTTTTCTGCATTTTCTTTGTGCTCTGCATTGGCGGGAATGACCCAGGAGTCAACCCAGTAGTTGGTTCCGTCCTCCGGAATTACATACTCCAGAGTAAAATCAGCTTCCTGCTCCTTAACTGCATTCTGGATATAGAGCATTTCTCCGGAGTAGATGGCTCCCACGGCTGCTTCTCCGCCGATCATCTTATCTCTTACCTGATCAATTACATAAGCCTGAACCAGAGGCTTCTGGCGGATCAGCTCATCCTTTGCCTGCTGCAGTTCATCAGGATTTTGGGTATTTAAGGAATATCCAAGGCTCTTTAAAGCTACGGTAAAGGCGTCGCGGACGCTGTTCTGCATGAGAATTTCTCCCTCCAGACGTTCATCCCACAGATCGGCCCATTTGGTGGGAGCAGGAACGCCCAGCTCCTCGATCATCTGCGTATTGTAGAGGATTCCCATGGTACCCCAGCAGTAGGGAACGGAATATTTGTTTTCCGGGTCAAAACCTTTGGATATATCCAGATATTCCTGTCCGATTTCTTTGTAATTGGGGATATTGTCAAAGTTGATTTCAGCCAGAAGGTTGTTTTCGATCATCTTCTGGATCATATAGTCGGAGGGACATACCACATCGTAGCTTACGCCTCCGGCTTCAATTACAGGATACATTTCTTCGTTGGTTTCAAATACGTCGTAGACCACCTGAATACCGGTTTCCTTTTCAAAGTCGTCGATGACGCTTTCGTCAATATATTCGCCCCAGTTGTATACATAAAGCTTGTTGTCATCTCCCGAAGAACCATTTTTGCCGGAACCGCCGCAGCCGGTCAGAAGACCTGCGGTCATCAGGGCAGCCAGTGCTCCTGCTGTGAGGAGGATGGGTGTTCGTTTCATGGGTCGCTCTCCTTTTTAATAGTAATGAATTATTTCAGTCCTTTTTCTTAAAGGAACGGAAATTTACGATCAGCAGAAGGATCAGTACAGTCAGGAAAATGACTGTGGAAAGGGCATACATGGATGGCTTAATGCCCCTGCGTACCTCGCTGTAAATCAGTGTAGACAAAGTATTGATGCCTGCGCCCTTTGTAAAATGGGTGATAATAAAATCATCAAGGGACATGGTAAAGGATAAAAGGAAGCCGGACAGCACTCCGGGCAGAATATCCGGGAATACCACCTTGAAAAAGGCCTGAAGGGGAGTGGCTCCCAGATCCAGAGCCGCCTCATAGGTACTCTTATCCGTCTGCTTCAGTTTGGGCATGACGCTTAAGATCACATAAGGTATATTAAAGGTGATATGAGCGATCAGCACGGTTTTAAAGCCTAATGATACGCCAAAGGCAATAAAGGACAGCATCAGTGAAATGCCTGTAACGATATCTGCATTCAGCATGGGAATGTTTGTGATCCCCATAATAATTGTCCTGGGAACCAGCCTCATGGACTGAATGGCAATAGCTGCCGCTGTTCCGATAACAGCTGCCGCAAGGGCTGAAACAAAGGCAATAATCAGGGTGGTTGACAGGGCGCTCATAATGGAGCGGCTGTCAAACATCTGCAGATACCAGTCAAGAGTAAAACCGCCCCACCGTGCTCTGGATTTGGACTGGTTAAAGGACAATACCATCATAGTGAGGATGGGTGCGTACAAAAAGATCAGGATAAGCACCATATAGAAATCGGAAATGATCTTCCGTATCATTTTTCTGCTTTTTACCATCAGAATGCGCTCCCTTCTCCATTTTTGTCATATTTGGCAATCATAGCCATGCTGATCAGAATAAAGATCATCAGCACCAGGGAAAGACCGCTTCCCTGGTTCCAGTTGCTTCCGCGTGTGAACTCCTGCTCGATTACATTTCCGATGAGAAGGATCTTGCTGCCGCCTAAGAGGTCTGAGATAACGAATGTGGTCAGAGAAGGCACAAATACCATGGTGATTCCGCTGATGACTCCCGGAAGGCTTAAAGGAAGCCAGATCTTTATAAAGGTCTGGAAGGTATTGGCTCCCAGATCCTGAGCCGCATTGATAACGCTGTCGTCAATCTTGGCAAGTACATTATAAATCGGAAGAACCATAAAGGGCAGGAAGTTGTATACCATACCCAGTACAATAGCTGCCGGAGTATTGATAATGGAGATACCGGGCAGATGGAAAAAGGAAAGGATTCCGTTGATTACGCCGTTTTTCTCCAGAAGCGTCTGCCATGCAAGGGTTCTCAGCAGAAAATTCATCCACATGGGGAGGATAAAAATAAATACGATAAAGCTGCCGGCCTTATTTCCCCGTCCTCTTAAAATCATAGCCAGAGGATATGCAAGAAAAAGGCAAAGCAGAGTGCTGATCAGGGATAAACCCAGAGACAGCACCAGAGCCTTCATATGATCCGGTTCTGCGATTGACAGGATATTTTCCAATGTAAAAGCTCCGTCACGTCCCGTCAGTCCATACCAGAGAATCATGAGCAGAGGAATAATAGTAAAACCGGTCATCCAGACCAGATAGGGGCCGGAGAGAAGGGATTTCCCCAGATCGAGATATTTCTTTTCCTTATTCATCGACTCCCAGCGCCTCCTCATCCTCAGACGCAGGCTTGTTCATGATCTGGATATCAAAGGGATCTACATGGATTCCCACCTGCTTTCCAACGGGGAACATATCAGTGGAGTGAACCAGCCACTCAAAGCCGTCCGGGGTAGTAACTTCCATCTCATAGTGAACACCCTTGAAGATCAGATGGGTCACTGTGCCGACAAGCGTGCCCTTTTCCGGTTCTACAAGGTCGATATCTTCAGGACGGATCACGACATCCACTGGCTTATTTGTGCCAAAGCCCTTATCCACACAGGCAAATCTTGCTCCGAAGATCTCAACCAGCTCGTCCTGAAGCATGATGCCGTGGACGATGTTGCTTTCGCCGATAAAGTCGGCTACAAAGGCATTTTCCGGCTCATTGTAGATCTGCTCCGGAGATCCCATCTGCTGGATATAGCCCTGGTTCATAACAACAATGGTGTCTGACATGGTAAGAGCCTCTTCCTGATCGTGGGTTACATAGATAAAAGTGATGCCAAGCTCATTTTTCAGGCGGATCAGTTCATACTGCATATCCTGGCGCAGCTTTAAATCCAGAGCGCCCAGAGGCTCGTCAAGGAGCAGCACTCTCGGTTCGTTTACAATGGCTCTTGCAATGGCAATACGCTGCTGCTGACCGCCGGAGAGAGAGGTTACATCGCGCTTTTCGTAGCCGGAGAGATTGACCAGCTTTAATGCGTAGCGGATTTTGTCATCAATATAGCTTTTGGGCTTGTTTTTTATTTTCAGGCCAAAGGCAATATTGTCTGCAATGCTCATATGAGGAAACAGGGCATATTTCTGAAAAACCGTATTTAACTGCCGCTTGTTGGGCGGAAGCTTTGTGATATCCTGACCATCAAAGAGAACCCTTCCGGTATCGGGACTGGTAAAGCCTCCCAGGATACGCAGAGTAGTGGTCTTTCCGCAGCCGCTGGGACCAAGTAAGGTGACGAAGCTGTTTTCCCTGATGGAGAGATTCAGATCATCCAGGATCAGCTCGCCGTCAAAGCTTTTTGAGATGTGCTGTAAATCAATCAATGGCTGGCTCATTTGTCTTTTCTCCTTTATAAAGTGAAGTGGGTCATAACATTGTCTTTTTTACAACGGAGGCCGTATTAAAAACTGGGAGGTGAACTTACCCAGATGAGCATGGCGCCGTTTTTGCTTGAAAGATAGTGTTTTTTATCTGCTGTGTAATAGAAGGATTCTCCCTTTTTGGCATGGTATGTCTTTTTTCCCAGATGGATGGAAACAGAACCCTTCAGAATATAGCCGAATTCTTCTCCCTCATGAGGTGTATCCGGGTAGGTAGAACCGCCGGCTTTGAGCGTTAAGAGAATGGGTTCCATGGTGTTTTTCTGAGCATTGGGAATGATCCATTTGATTTCATTGTTGTATTCAGGATCTACTTTTTCAAAGTAGTCCTGAGTGCCGAATACGATCTGTTCCTCAGGCTCTTCCGTAAAAAACTCCCCGATGGTAGTTCCCAGACACTGGAGAATATCCATCAGAGTAGCGATAGAGGGGGAGGTCAGATTGCGTTCCAGCTGAGAGATAAACCCCTTGGAAAGCTCCGAGCGGTCGGCCAGCTCCTCCTGAGTCAGTCCCTTTAAGACACGAAGCTCCTTCAGTCTGTTTCCGATATCCATACAATTCCTCCCTGCACGGCTGCAAAATATACAAAAAGTTTAGCAATACTAACCCAATATATAAATAATCAAAAAGTTTAGTAATAATAAACAAGGCGAATTTCATTATACATGAAATAAATCAGGTGTCAATACCTTTTCTGAAAGTTAGCGGTTAACAAATAATAAAAATTATGATATGATAGGTTTTAACAAAATCGGACTTATTTTCAGGAGGTAAATACAGGTATGAGCGGCAGATATATGGCATATGTGGGATCCTACTCCTATACCGGGAAAGCAAAGGGAATCACAGTATTTGACGTAGATGTGGAGAAGGGAACGTTTAAGGAGCGATGCGAGATGGAGGTAAATAATTCTTCCTATGTAATTGCCTCCAGCGATGGAAAGACATTGTATTCCATTGCCGATGAAGGAGTGGTGTCTTTCCGGATCCTGCAGAACGGCGCCCTGGCGCGTTTAAACAGCGCGCCCATCCGCGGAATGAGGGGCTGTCATCTGTGCAGCGATCTGGAGGACAAGTTTATCTTCGTATCCGGTTATCATGACGGAAAGACCACGATCCTGAGCTTGAACAAAGACGGCTCCGTAGGGGGGATCGTGGACGGTGTATATGATAAAGGATACGGAAGCGTGGCAGAGCGTAATTTCCGCCCTCACGTGACATGCACCCGCCGGATGCCGGACAATAAATACGTCCTCAGTGTGGATAACGGAGTGGATCAGGTAAAGATTTACCGCTTTAATGATAAGGAACAGAAGATGGTTCAGGTAGACGCCATCCGCTGCGACCTGGAATCTGCGCCCAGACATTTCCGGTTCAGCAGGGACGGACGCTTCCTTTATCTGATGTACGAGCTTAAAAATGTAATTGATGTATTTACTTATGAGACAGGGGACAGAGCTCCCGTAATCGAGAAGATCCAGACGATTTCTACTACCTCGACGAAAAATCCGGGCAATCTTACGGCAGCCTGCGCGATGCGTATGTCCTGGGATGAGAAGTATGTTTACTGCACCAATGCGGGAGAGAATACGGTAAGTATCTACAGCAGGGATGAGGAAACAGGACTTCTTTCCATGATCTGCTGCCTGCCGATCAGCGGCGAATATCCTAAGGACGTGGCTGTTTTCCCGGATGGGAAGCATATTGCGTCCATTAACCATGACAGCGGCAGCATTTCCTTCTTTAAGGTAGACTATGAGAAGGGACTTCTGGTCATGAGCGGAAGAAGCATTCCGGTTAATGAACCAAACTGCTGTGCGATTGTAAAGATTGGAGATTAGTCATGGCGGGTTCAATTTACGGGACGCTTTTTCGCGTCAGCACCTGGGGAGAGTCCCATGGAAAGGGCATTGGCGTGGTCATAGACGGCTGTCCGGCAGGTCTGCCCTTAGATGAAGAAGATATTCAGAGATATTTAGACCGGAGAAAGCCGGGTCAGAGCCGCTTTACCACAGCCAGACAGGAGGGCGATCAGGTGGAAATCCTTTCTGGCGTCTTTGAAGGAAAGACAACCGGAACGCCGATTGCCCTGGAGGTGCGGAATACAGACCAGAGATCCCACGATTACAGCAATATCATGGATGTATACCGCCCCGGTCATGCAGATTTCACCTTTGATCAAAAGTATGGCTTCAGGGATTACAGAGGAGGCGGCCGTTCCTCTGGACGGGAGACCATTGGCCGGGTAGCAGCCGGAGCAGTGGCCGCAAAGCTTCTGGAGCGCCTTGGGGTAAGGGTTTTTGCTTATACCAGCGCAATCGGCCCTGTAAGCATCGACCGGTCCCGGATGGAGATTTCCAAAATGTGGGAAAACCGTCTTTATATGCCTGATGACATTGCGGCAAAGGAAGCAGAGAGTTATTTAGAGGATATGATGGCTCGAAGGGATTCCTGCGGCGGTGTGGTAGAGTGTGTGATCGAGGGGCTTCCCGCAGGCGTGGGAGAGCCGGTGTTTGACAAGCTGGATGCGGCTCTGGCAAAAGCCATGATGTCCATTGGAGCAGTGAAAGGCGTTGAGATCGGAGACGGATTTGAGGCGGCAGTATCCACCGGTTCACAGAATAACGACAGCTTCTGCATTGACAGTGCGGGCCACCCGGCCAAGCGAACCAATCACTCCGGTGGCGTCCTGGGAGGGATGAGCGATTCCAGCCCGGTTGTAATACGGGCGGCCTTTAAGCCTACTCCGTCCATTGCCCAGCCTCAGTCCACGGTGGACCGGAGCGGGAAAGAACGGGAGATCGAGATCCATGGACGTCACGATCCCATTATCGTTCCAAGGGCAGTTGTGGTGGCAGAAGCCATGGCAGCGCTTACTGCGGCAGATCTGCTGCTTATGTCCATGACCTCCCGGCTTGACCGGATGGAGGAATTTTTTGAGAGAATGAGGAGAAAATGAAAATGAAAATTGCAATGGGAAACGACCATACAGCCATTGAGCTTAAAAATATTATTAAGGAGTTTGTAGAGGGAAAAGGCTACGAGGTTATTGATTTGGGTACCAATTCTACAGAAAGCTGCGATTACCCTGTATATGGTGAAAAGGTAGGACGGGCTGTGGCTTCCAAAGAAGCAGATCTGGGTATCGTGATCTGCGGCACCGGCGTAGGCATTTCACTGGCAGCTAATAAGGTAAAGGGCGTGCGCGCCTGTGTATGCAGCGAACCCTACAGCGCAAAGCTGTCCCGTATGCACAATAACAGCAACGTCCTTGCCTTTGGCGCCAGAGTAGTGGGAAGCGAGATGGCAAAGATGATCACCGAAGCATGGCTGGACGCTGAATTTGAAGGCGGAAGACATGAGAGAAGAGTGAATATGCTGATGGAGATTGAGAATCGGTAAGGGAGGCGCACCATCCATGACAAATGAAAGAGAATTAAAGATAATCGAGGATTCTGTCCGCATCATCCGCGAAAAGACGGATTTTGAGCCCGAAATCGGCATGATTCTGGGAAGCGGACTGGGGGATTATGCGGATAAGATTGAAAATCCGGTAAAGATTTCCTACCATGATATCCCGGATTTTCCGGTATCCACAGTGGCAGGCCATGCAGGACAGTTCGTGCTGGGAACGTGCATGGGAAAGAGAGTCATTGCCATGCAGGGCAGAGTTCATTATTATGAGGGATACAGTCAGAGACTGATCACTCTTCCAATTCGGATTATGAAGCGTCTGGGCGTTAAAAAGGTTCTTCTTACCAATGCAGCCGGAGGCGTAAACCGGTCCTATGAGCCGGGAACACTGATGGTTATCAAAGACCATATCAATTATTCCGGTTCTAATCCTCTGATTGGCTCTAATTTTGAGGAGGATGGCCCCCGTTTTCCGGATATGAGCTGCGTATATGATGCAGGATTCAGAACACGTCTGAAGGAAAAAGCACAGGAAAATGGAATTCATCTGGAGGAGGGCGTATATATGATGTTCTCTGGCCCTAATTATGAGACACCGGCAGAGGTCCGCATGGCAGGGCTTCTGGGGGCGGATGCTGTAGGAATGTCTACCGTACCGGAGGCAATCGTATGCGGCCATTGCGGTATCCCGGTACTGGGGATTTCCTGCGTTACCAATCCGGGAGCAGGCATTCTGGATCAGCCACTGAATCATGCAGAGGTAGTGGAAACTGCCGCAAGGGTAAAGCAGACCTTTGAGAAGGTAGTGGATCTGGTGCTTAAAGAAGTATTCTAACGAAGCGACAGGGAGAGAAAGATGCCGGATTCGAGCGTGTTGATGAAGCCTTCATCGGGAATGTGCAATATGCATTGTGATTACTGCTTTTACTGTGATGAAATGCAGAAAAGAGAGCAGGAATCCTATGGTTTTATGTCTGAGGAAACATTAAAAAATGTGATTCGCAGGACAATGGTCCATGCCCGGAGACAGGTTAATTATGCCTATCAGGGGGGAGAGCCTGCGCTGCGGGGGCTGGACTTTTTCCGAAAAGCGGTAGAATTTCAGAACAAGTATAACCGCAGAGGAATACAGGTACATAATGCCTTCCAGACCAACGGGTATCTTCTGGATGAAGAATGGTGCCGTTTTCTGGCGGAGAATCATTTTCTGGTAGGACTTTCGGTTGACGGAACGAAGGAAACCCATGATGCCTGCCGCCATGATAAAAAGGGCAGCGGAACTTATGATGTGGTGACAAAAGCTGCAGCGCTTATGGATGCTTATGGCGTGGAGTATAATATTCTTACGGTTGTGACAGAAAAAACAGCTGCAGGGATAGATGAGATCTATAAGGCGTACAGCCGCAGAGGCTGGAACTATCAGCAGTATATTGCCTGTCTGGATCCTCTGGGCGAAGGCCATCAGAAGACAGAATATGCTATTTCGCCGGAGACCTATGGCAGATTCCTCACCCGGCTCTTTGATCTCTGGTATAAGGATTGGCAGAAAAACCGTCAGCCCTATATCCGCCAGTTTGAAAATTACATTGCCCTTTTGATGGGGTATTACCCTGAGGCCTGCGACCAGAGAGGCGAGTGCGGGATCCAGTATGTGGTAGAAGCGGACGGAAGTGTCTATCCCTGTGATTTTTATATGCTGGATGAATACCGTCTGGGGAATTTCAATGAGAATACGATGGAAGAGATGGATAAACGTCGTCAGGAGACTGGCTTTATAAAGCGCTCCCACCAGCTGGATCCCCAGTGCCGGGAATGTCCCTATTTCTTCCTCTGCCGGGGCGGATGCCAGCGCTACAGGGATCCTGTGGAGGGAAGCAATTATTATAAGAACTATTTTTGTCAGGCGTATAAGAGTTTTTTTGAGCACTGTATGGACAGGATGAAAAACGTGGCAAAGACAGGGATGAAAAGATAATAGGAAATACAGAGCTGGACTGGTTTAAAATAACTAAAATGGTTATTTTAACCAGTCCATAATTCTGCTATAATACGGGAAATGATGAAAAAGCAAGGAGGAACGTATGATGCGGAATAATTCTGTAAAAAATCTGGCAGCAGCTGCCCTGTTTGCAGCACTGAGCTGTGTTTTTACCATGGCAATCCGAATTCCTACACCAGGTACCGGAGGATATATTCATCCGGGCGATGCCGCGGTAATCCTGTCGGGGATTTTTCTGGATCCGGTGGCTGCATTTCTGGCCGCGGGAATTGGCTCCTGTATGGCTGATTTCCTGGGCGGATATTTTATTTATGTACCCATTACATTCGTGGTCAAAGGCCTTGTGGCTGTAGTCACATCTGTGGTATACTGTCATGGAGTGAGCAAAGGAAAAAGCGGGAAGCTGGCAGTGCTGTATGGTGGCATAACAGATATTTTGCTGGTGACAGGCGGATACTTTCTCTGTGAAAGCCTTCTCTATGGTCCGGCAGCCGCTTTTTTGAGTCTCCCTGCCAATGGGATCCAGGGGATCAGCGGACTGGTGATTGCGGGAGTGCTGTATCCGGGGCTGGAGAGGACGCTGGAAATCAGAGAGAAGGTACGATAGGGGACAGACAAATCAAAAGAATGATATTGGGGATTGGAGGAAAGAATATGAGTAAGGCAGCGGTTTTTGGAAGTTTTGTAGTAGATCTGATGGCAAGAAGCCCTCGTCTTCCTGTACCGGGAGAGACGGTAAAGGGTTCCGTTTTTAAAATGGGACCGGGAGGAAAGGGATTTAACCAGGGAGTTGCCGCCCATAAAGCAGGCGCCGATGTAACTATGATATCGAAAGTCGGACGGGACAGTTTTGGAGAGGTTGCTTTCAATACGATGAGAGAGCTTCAGATGGATACGTCTCATATGTTTGTAACGGATGATACAGAAACAGGATGTGCTTTGATTTTAGTAGATGAAAAGACCAGCCAGAATGAGATTATCATTGTTCCCGGAGCGTGCAGTACTATAACAGAAGAGGAAGTAAAGAACATTGAAGCGGTGCTTAAGGAAGCAGAATATGTACTGCTGCAGCTGGAGGTAAATCAAGAGGCCAATGAGCTTGTAGCTGAATTGGCATGTAAACATGGCTGTAAGGTGATTGTAAATACAGCTCCTTATGCGCCGGTTACAGATGAGTTTTTATCAAAAGCGTATATGGTAACGCCTAATGAAGTAGAGGCAGAAGAGATTACGGGAGTCCCTGTAAAAGATTTGGAGTCTGCGAAAAAGGCAGCAGCCTATTTTTATGACAGAGGTGTTAAAGAGGTTCTGATTACTCTTGGCTCAAGAGGTGTGTTTGTTTCATCCGGAGGAAGAGAGGAAATTATTCCGTGCTTTAAGGTGGAAGCAGTAGATACCACAGGAGCAGGTGACGCCTTTAACGGAGGCCTTCTGGCTGCACTTTCAGAAGGCAGGGATATATGGGAGGCAGTCCGTTTTGCAAGTGGTCTTGCTGCATTATCCGTACAGAAGATGGGGACAACACTTTCTATGCCTGTACGGGAAGAAATTGACCGCTTTTTAGAGGAACATAAAAACTCCTGAAAATAGAATCTTGACAGTTTCCCATGTCCGTGATAGCATTATTGGCAGTAAGGGAGTAGTCAGCGCAGTTGACCGGCAGTTTTCAGGCCGGGAACCGTGTAGCGAAGTCAACAGCATCGGAGCGTGTCCGTGGCTTGGTTTTAAATGGCGAGACTTATCGGGAGTCTTCTCAGCAGAGGGGAGGACTTCTGGTAAGTCTCGTTTTGTTTGCACCAATGAAATGGAAATGCACAGATGCGCCTGTGAGACAGATGTATAGTGCACCTGCAGTACGGGAATGATGAGAGAGACACTTCCATATGATAATAAGGAGGAAAAAGCAATGAAAGAGTACCTGTCCAGTATTCAGGATGTGCTGAAGGAGCAGAATACTTCAGAAGAGGGACTTTCTTCTCAGGAAGCTGCCAGCCGTCTGGAAAAATTCGGGCACAATAAGCTGAAGGAAGGAAAGAAAGATTCCCTTCTTAAGAAATTTCTTGATGAACTGGCAGATCCCATGATCATTATTCTGATCGTGGCAGCTGTTATTTCAGGTATTACCGCTTACTACGAGGGTGAGTCCTTTGCAGATGTGATCATCATTATGGCGGTAGTTATTATCAATGCAGTTCTGGGCGTTGTTCAGGAAAGCAAGGCAGAGGCGGCAATCGCAGCTTTGCAGGAAATTGCGGCAGCTACCAGTAAGGTGCTGCGTGACGGAAAGCTTGTTACATTAAAGAGTGAAGAGCTGGTACCGGGTGACGTAGTGATTCTGGAAGCAGGCGATTCCGTTCCTGCGGACGGCCGTATTATTGAATGCGCCAGCATGAAGATCGAGGAGGCGGCCCTTACCGGAGAATCCGTTCCTGTAGACAAGATTATCCAGGTGTTAAATCTGGGCGGTGAAAAGGACGTACCTTTAGGCGACCGCAAAAATATGGTATACATGGGCTCCACCGTTGTATACGGCCGTGGAAAAGCTGTTATCACAGCGACCGGTATGGATACGGAAATGGGTAAGATTGCAGATGCCCTGGCTCAGGCTAAGGATGAGGAAACACCTCTCCAGATCAAGCTGAATCAGCTGAGCAAGTTCCTGACCATGCTGGTTGTGGGAATCTGTGTGGTTATCTTTGCAGTAGGCCTGTTCCGTGCACAGGGAAGCGCAGAAGGCATTACCGGCGATACGATCTTAAGTACATTTATGGTAGCTGTTTCTCTGGCAGTAGCGGCAATTCCTGAGGGTCTGGCTGCAGTTGTTACCATCGTGCTTTCCATCGGCGTTACAAATATGTCCCGCAGAAATGCCATTATCCGTAAGCTGACTGCAGTAGAGACTCTGGGATGTACACAGATTATCTGTTCGGATAAGACGGGTACGTTGACACAGAATAAGATGACTGTTGTGGAGCATGTGGCAGATGATGAGAAGCTTTTGGAAACTGCTATGGCGCTCTGTTCCGATGCTTCCTTAAGCCCTGACAGCGGCGAGGCAGTGGGAGAACCTACCGAGTGTGCTCTTGTAAATGATGCTGCAAAGAATGGACTTCCAAAGGATCAGCTGGAAAAGGAATATGTCCGTGTGGCTGAGGCTCCCTTTGATTCCATGCGTAAGATGATGACAACCATTCATCAGACTGCGGACGGACGTTTCATCCAGTTTACAAAGGGCGCTCCGGATGAAGTATTAAAACGCTGTACAAAGGCCTATGTGGGCGGACAGATCGTGGAAATGACCGACGAAATCCGCAGCAGCATTTTAAAGAATAATAAGTCCATGGCAGATAAGGCGCTCCGCGTACTCTGCGGTTCCATGAGAGAATGGAAGGCACTGCCTGAGAATACAGACGCCTCCAATCTGGAGCAGGATCTGGTATATGTAGGACTTTCCGGCATGATCGACCCGGTACGTCCTGAGGTAAAGGCGGCAATCGTTGAGTGCCGTGAGGCAGGAATCCGCCCTATTATGATTACCGGTGATCACAAGGATACAGCGGTAGCCATTGCAAAGGAGCTGGGAATCATCGAGGATGCCAGCCAGGCGATTACAGGCGCTCAGTTAAATGAGATCAGCGACGAGCAGTTTAAGACAGATATTGAAAAATACTCCGTTTATGCCCGCGTACAGCCTGAGCATAAGGTACGCATTGTAAATGCATGGAAGGCAAAGGGCCGTATTACAGCTATGACCGGTGACGGCGTAAACGATGCTCCTTCTATCAAGAGTGCGGATATCGGTGTGGGAATGGGTATTACGGGTACAGACGTAACCAAAAATGTAGCAGACATGGTTCTTGCAGATGACAACTTTGCAACAATCGTATCCGCAGTAGAAGAGGGACGCCGCATTTACGCAAATATCCGTAAGGCGATTCAGTTCCTGTTAGCCTCCAATCTGGCAGAGGTGCTGGCAATCTTCTTTGCAACGCTGATCGGCTTTACGATTCTGGAGCCGGTACATCTTTTGTGGATCAACCTGATCACAGACTGTTTCCCTGCTCTGGCTCTGGGTATGGAAAAGAGCGAGGCTGACATTATGAAGCAGTCTCCAAGAGACCCGAGAGAAGGCATTTTTGCCGGCGGTATGGGATTTGACGTATTCTTCCAGGGTTTTGTTGTAACGATCCTTGTAATGGTTTCCTATATCATAGGCCATTATATTGAAAGCGGCGTCTGGGAATTTGTAAACAGCCCTGACGGAACAACAATGGCGTTCCTGACCCTGTCCATGGTTGAGATCTGCCACTCTCTGAATATGAGAAGCCGCAGAGGTTCTATCTTCACCATGAAGACCGGAAATACCTTCCTTTACGGTGCAATGATCGTATCCCTGATTCTTACAACCGCAGTAATCGAGGTTCCGTTCCTTGCAAAGGCATTTGAGTTTACTCCTATTGATTTCCATGAGTATATTATTGCTCTGGGACTGGCAGTATTGATCATTCCGATTATGGAAGTTGTAAAGTTTGTTCAGAGGAAGATGGGAGTGTAAAGACTTACAATCCCGATTATAAATATGTTTTGAAAACAGCGCTCCGGCAGAGGAAATTCTGTTGCGGGCGCTGTTTTAATTTAATGAAAAACAGCTCCGGCAGTGCATGTGCCGGAGCTGTAATAATCTCTGTTATAATGAATGGAGAGTGTGTAATGATTATGGAAGTATTAGCCAAAGTATCTCTTTAACAGACCTTCAAATGCCTTTCCGTGACGAGCCTCATCCTTAGCCATCTCATGAACAGTGTCATGGATTGCATCCAGGTTAGCAGCCTTAGCTCTCTTAGCCAGGTCGAACTTGCCGGCAGTAGCGCCGTTCTCAGCAGCAACTCTCATCTCCAGGTTCTTCTTGGTGGAGCTTGTAATAACCTCGCCTAAGAGTTCAGCAAACTTAGCAGCATGCTCAGCCTCTTCCAGAGCAGCCTTCTCCCAGTACAGGCCGATCTCAGGATAGCCCTCTCTGTGAGCGACTCTGGACATAGCCAGGTACATACCAACCTCAGAGCACTCGCCCTCAAAGTTAGCTCTTAAGTCAGCCATGATATCCTCAGGGGAACCCTGAGCAACGCCAACCTCATGCTCGCAAGCCCAAGCCATCTGATCAGCAGCCTGCTCCTTGAACTTGGAAGCAGGAACGCCGCACTGAGGACATTTCTCAGGAGCCTGCTCACCTTCATAAACGTAACCGCAAACTGTACAAACCCATTTCTTCATAGTCTTGATCTCCTTTATTATATAGTGTGTGGGAACCGGGGATGCCCCGGAACCCTGTTAACATTGCGAATCGATAATAGTAATGATTACTGATATCAATATAAATGATTTATGCTGTTTTGTCAACAGTTTTTTTAAAAAATTTAAATTTCGTTTTCATAGTCTGGCGTGGATATTGATAGTATGGTAGAATTTAAGAAGGAAAACGGTTGAAAGGGGACGCAGGCAAGTGAAAACAGAAAATACTTTAGCAAGAAATCTGGATTTTGCTGCAGATAAGGCATCTTATGACGCGGCCTGTAAACGGCTTCTGGCTAATAAAGAGATTTTAGCCTGGATTATGAAAAGCTGTATTGAGGAATATAGAGAATGCAGTGTTAAGGACATTGCAGAGTATTATATTGAAGAGGAACCGCAGATTGCCCATACAGCAGTAAATTCGGATGAACGGTCCGCGAATGGTTCCGATACGATTCGGAATTTACAGATGGACACTATGAAAAGATATGTAAGGTTTACTCGATCTGGATCTGTATGAATCCACCTAAACGGCGGAAAAATACGATTAACCGATATTCGATTACAGAAGAGTGCATGGTAGGAGAGGAAAAGGAGAAGAAGGAAAATTATGACCTGATGACGGCAGTTATAATCTGTCTGGGAGACTCAGAGAATGAACATTATTCAGGTATTATAAAGCTTTTAGATGTCCTTCTTTCTGATGAGCAGGATCCGCAGAAGAAGAAACATATTTTAGAGGAAGATTTTTCAGTTAAGATGACAAGGGATTTAGAACGGGAGGTATCGCTCATGTGTAATCTTAGTAAAGGAATTGAAGACAGGGGAATGGAAAAAGGATTGGAGCAGGGGCTGGAACAGGGCATGGAACATGGTCTTCTTTCCTCCATCCGCAATCTGATGGAGACCATGAGCTGGTCCTCCGGTCAGGCGATGGATGCCCTTAAGATTCCCAGGGAAAACCGGGAACGGTATGAACAGCTTTTAAAACAGCTATAGTCAGATAAATGTAAAATCCATACAGCCCCGGCAGATATACAATGATACTGTCGGAGCTGTGTGGATTTTATGTTTCAGACAGATGCTCCATCTGTTTCATTCGCTTTAGCTCTCTGGACACAAAGAAGACTGCCAAAACAGCGGCCATCAGATCTGCCACAGGAGCCGAGTACATAACGCCCTCAATTCCTAAGAACATAGGAAGAATGAGGATTAGAGGCAGAAGGAAGATAATCTGGCGTGTGAGGGATATAAATATACCCGTACCTGCCTTTCCAATGGAGGTAAAATAGTTGGCCGTAATGGGCTGAAGGCCATTTAAAAATGTAAAGAAAAGGAAAATACGGAAATACTGCTCTGCAAAGCGGAAATATTCCTCACTTCCTGAACCGAAAATGGAGATGATCTGTCTGGGGATCAGCTGAAAGCATAAAAAGGATACAGAGGAAATACAGGTGGCGATACATACCGCTTTCAGATAGGCGGAACGTACACGGCGGTATTTTCCTGCTCCGTAGTTAAAGCTGACAATGGGCTGCAGTCCCTGGGAAAGACCGATGACCAGGGAGAAGAAGATCATGTTTACCTTGCTGATGATCCCGGCACAGGCAAGAGGAATCTCACTGCCGTAATGAGACTGTCCGCCGTAATAGCGAAGTACATTATTCATAACAATCTGTACCACCATCATTGCAATCTGGTTAAAGAAGGGTGCCATTCCCAGGGATATGATCGCTTTAATGTGGGAAGGAATGGGACGAAGGTAGTCAAATGTCAAATGGACTGTTTTAAAGCGGGTCAGATAGATGATTACCATGATACCGGATACAATCTGGCCGATAATGGTTGCCAGAGCAGCACCGGCCATTCCCATATGAAAAGTAAAGATAAACAAAGGGTCTAAGATCGTGTTGATCAGTGCGCCTGTAAGTGTGCAGACCATGGAGAAACGGGGACTTCCGTCTGCCCGGATCAGGTTAGAGCCTCCAGTAGTAAGGATCAGGAATGGAAAACCAAGGGAAGTAATGCCTGTGTATACAAGAGAGTAATCTAAAACTTCTGCTGTGGCTCCAAAGGCTATCATGAGAGGCTTTAAAAATAAGCGTACTCCCAGGCAGAGGATCAATCCTGTAAAAAACAGCATAAAAACAGCATTTCCCGCATAACGGGCAGCATCTTCCCGTTCGCCATGGCCCATGGAAAGATTAAAGTTAGCTGCGCCGCCGATGCCAAACATCAGGGAAAGGGCGGTACAGGTGATGGTTAGAGGAAATGCAACATTGGTAGCAGCATTTCCAAGCATTCCCACACTGCGGCCGATAAAAAACTGATCTACGATATTATACAGGGCACTGACCAGCATGGCTATGATGCTGGGAATGGCAAAGCGGGCTAAAAGCTGGTTAATAGGCAGAGTGCCCAGGGGATTTGCAGGGACATTGGAAGCTGATCCCGTCTGTCCCTGTGATGGAAATTGATTCATTTTAGATACCTCTCTTTTGTATCAGCCAATGCCTCCGAAGATAATTCCCAGTATAAATACTGCGATGGTAAGTCCGCAGAAGACATAGGCGGTCATAAAGCGGAACCAGGGACCAAGGGGTTTTGGGCGGCCCTTTTCCGCTTCTTTTTTTGCAAAATCGCTGCCATATACCCAGAAAAACATGATTCCTGCCAGGCCGGCGCCCAATGGACAGATATAGATAGAAACGAAGTCCATCCAGCCGGATACGATTCCCTGGATGCAAAGGCCTACTGCGAGAGCCAGCGACGCAGCAATAGTGACAGATACACGGCGGCTCAGTTTAAAATGCTGTTCCAAAGTGGCAATAGGAGCTTCAAACAGGTTGATAATGGATGAAATACCGGCAAAAAATACGGCTGTAAAGAAAACGATTACCAGGATGCGGCTTCCGGGCATGGATTTAAACAGGTTGGGCAGATAAATAAAGATAAGTCCGGGACCGCCTTCATTTAATTGAGAACCGGTGGTAGCCATGGCGGGAATGATAACAAGGGCTGCAAGAAGAGCTGCCATGGTGTCAAAAAAAGCCACCTTTCTGGCTGCACTGGTAACATCCTCGCTGTCTTTTAAATAGGAGCCGTAGATCAGAGTGCCGTTTCCTGCCAGAGACAGGGAGAAAAATGCCTGTCCAAGGGCAAAAACCCAGGTCATGGGATCTGCCAGTCCTTCCGGTTCAATACGAAAGATGTAACGATATCCTTCTGCCGCTCCCGGCTGGAAAGCCATATATACAGCCAGCCCCAAAAACAGGAAAAAGAACAGGGGCATAATAACCTTATTGATTTTTTCAATCCCTCCTGAAATACCACAGACCATGATGATAAAGGTTATTACGATGCCTACAGTCTGCCAGAAGTTATTGCCAAAGGGAGCTGCCATCTGCCCAAAGGCTTGTCCGAAGCCTTCAATATCTGCTTGGGCCAGCACCGAGCCGGTAAGGGAACCTGCAGCGTATTTGAGGATCCAGCCAACGATGACAGAATAACCAATCGCCAGAGCCAGAGATCCGATCACGGGAAGATAGCCGATCGCCTGTCCGATCTTGGGATTTTTTCCGCGGCTTGCTATGGCCTGGCCAAAGGCTCCGATGGGGCCGGAACGGGTGGCCCGCCCGAATGCCATTTCACCGATGACGCCGGAAAGACCAATGATGATTACAAAAAGAAAATAGGGCAGCAAGAAGGTGCCGCCTCCGTACTTTGAGACCCTGGTGGGGAACATCCAGATATTGCCCATGCCTACTGCAGAGCCGATGCAGGCCAGGACGAACCCCCAGTTGGACTTCCAGGAATCCCGATGGGTTGTACTTGAGTGACTCACAAAAAACCTCCTGTAGCGCCATAAAGGAGTGATGAGGCGCTGAAAAATGATATGTTCAGTGAAAACGCATATATCACGATCCACCAATTCTATTGTAACCCCAAACAGAACGTTTGTCTATCAGGTGATGGAAGGCGAAGAGGAGGGAAATAACAGTATACAGCATGGATGCTGGAAAATGAAGAAAGAGGGAAAAGACGAATCCTTTCCCTCTCAGATATCAGGTTTATCGAATTTTAATTAGCCAAAGTATCTCTTTAACAGACCTTCAAATGCCTTTCCGTGACGAGCCTCATCCTTAGCCATCTCATGAACAGTGTCATGGATTGCATCCAGGTTAGCAGCCTTAGCTCTCTTAGCCAGGTCGAACTTGCCGGCAGTAGCGCCGTTCTCAGCAGCAACTCTCATCTCCAGGTTCTTCTTAGTGGAGCTTGTAACAACCTCGCCTAAGAGTTCAGCAAACTTAGCAGCATGCTCAGCCTCTTCCAGAGCAGCCTTCTCCCAGTACAGGCCGATCTCAGGATAGCCCTCTCTGTGAGCGACTCTGGACATAGCCAGGTACATACCAACCTCAGAGCACTCGCCCTCAAAGTTAGCTCTTAAATCAGCCATGATATCCTCAGGGGAACCCTGAGCAACGCCAACCTCATGCTCGCAAGCCCAAGCCATCTGATCAGCAGCCTGCTCCTTGAACTTGGAAGCAGGAACGCCGCACTGAGGACATTTCTCAGGAGCCTGCTCACCCTCATAAACGTAACCGCAAACTGTACAAACCCATTTCTTCATAGTCTTGATCTCCTTTATTATATAGTGTGTGGGAACCGGGGATGCCCCGGAACCCTGTTAACATTGCGAATCGATAATAGTAATGATTACTGATATCAATATAAATGATTTATGCTGTTTTGTCAATAGTTTTTTGATCTTTTTTTGGATTTTCCATATCCATACAGGACTGGCATTGGCCAAAAAACAGAATGGAATGAGAATCAATATGTCCCGGCGCATGGCTCTGGACTGCTGCATTTAATTCATCCATTTCCTGAATATCCATATCATAGACATGGCCGCATTCTCTGCATACAAAATGGTAGTGGGGCGATACATCGCCGTCATAGTGGTCTGCTCCGCTTCCGCAGCTTAATTTACGGATCTCGCCCGTCTCCACCAGCAGATTTAAGTTCCGATAAACGGTTCCCAGGCTGATATTGGGAAATTCCTCCCGAATGCTGGCGTATAGGGCGTCTGCCGTTGGATGATCGCACCGGTTCATCAAGCTGGCTTTGATGGCTTCCCTCTGACGGCTATACTTTAAAACTTTCATAGGCGTCTCCTTCTAATATAATAATGATAATAATTACTGTTTATATTATAAGGAGTTCTGCTTTTGATGTCAAGGCAAAACAGATAAAAACATCAGCTTCAGTCATTCTTGTAAGGAATCCTCTCCAACGCAATCCTGATAAACTCATGGGTTGCCCTGGACATATAGTGTCCCTTGTGGTAGCCCAGCCCCAGAGTGCCGTGGGCCCGGGAGTAGTTTAATGGATAGAGATTCAGCCCCGTCTGATGGGTCAGGGGATTTTTGTTGGTATTTGCGGCATGATCCGGGGACATGAACATCCGGGGATAAAAGGTGATCCCCATTCCCTTGACGCTGAGTGCAAGTGCCGTTTCTATGTTTTCCGTCTCCAGAACGATATGGGGAGTTACCTGAGCATCTTCAAAAATTTCATCTGCAATGGTGCGCACCCGATTTCCCTTATTTAAAAGTACAAAGGGGCAGTTTTCAAGGAGACGTACATCGGCGCCCTGCTCCATCTTTTTGCGAAGCTCATCCCACCCATCGGGATGGGCTTTTTTCAGGACTTCATCCGGAACCACCAGAAGGATCTCCTCCTGGCAGATGGGTACGGTGTCTACATTTTCTGCCGTAAAGGGAAGCAGATCGATCATCAGGTCGATGGTTCCATGGAGGAGGTCATTTGCCAGTTCGCTTGAATTGCCTTCGATCAGATGAAGTTCGATGCCCGGAAATTCAGACTGGTAGGTAGGAAGGATTTCCGGCAGGATAAAACGGCCTCTTGTGTGCGAAACGCCGATGGAAAGCTGGCCGGTGGAGAAATCCTTGATATCAGCGATTTCCCGGTAGGTTTCATCCTTTAAATCCAAAAGTTCTCTGGCCCGAACCTTTAGGGCCTGCCCCGCATAGGTCAAAGTCAGCGGGGAGGTGCGGTTAAAAAGGACAACGTCAAATTCCTTTTCCATATTGGAAATGTGATTGCTTAAGGACTGCTGGGAAATATAGAGCCGTTTGGCGGCCCGCGTAAAATTCAGCTCTTCGGCAGCTGCCAGAAAGTATTCCAGATTTAAAAAGTTGATCATGTTCGGTTGTTTCCTCCCTGAGGATGAGATAATGCGTTATAAAAAAGCTCCGGTTCTTCCTTTAAAAGCCGGTCCAGAGACGGGATAAAGGCTGCGGCTTTTGAGAGAGAGGTATTTACTACCAGTTCCTCGGGAAAATGGAGATCAGCTAAAAGCCTGTGGGCCATTTCGTGGTTTCCCACATCATTTTCACAGTGTGCGTCGCTGTCTATAATGATAGAGGTCCCATAGCGCATACAGGCAGTCAGCAGCTGTTCATAATTTTCTCTGGCACCTTTTCTGGAAGAGTTGGGAGCAAGAGAGTGGCTGTTGAGTTCCAGGAGTTTATGATGCTTTGCAGCCGCAGCAGCTACTGCGGTCCAGTCGGCAGGCAGGCGGGAATCATCGGGATGGCCGATGATGTGGATCAGAGGGTTCTCCATGACGCCCAGATAGGCATTTGTATAGTCGGATACAGTGCCGTGATTGTCGATACAGGGGGTGTGGAGGCTGGCAATCGCGTAATCTATTTTTTTCAGGTAATGATCCTCTAAGTCTACTCGTCCTGTATGATCAAGAATGTTCAGCTCGGTTCCCATTAAAACCGGGATTCCACGGATCACTCTGGGGATCACGTCAAAATTACTGAAATAGAATTTGTGGCAGCTTCCGGGCATAGCGGGAGCGTGTTCGGAACAGCCGTAAAGGGCCAGTCCTTTTTCGGCAGCGGACTGGGCCATTTCATAAAGCGTGTTGTAGGCATGGCCGCTGGCGATGGTATGTGTATGAAGATCTAAAAGATCGATCATGAAAATATCCTCCTTATGAAATAAATGCAAGTGTTCTTCCTAAAATATAGCACAGGAAACTTTCCGGTACAAAGGAAAAAACAGCAAAAATAAAAAACAGGAATAATTTTTCTGAAAAAGTATAGAAATATCAGGTGGTTTGCTGATATAATGTAAAAAGCTGAATATCCAGACAGTCTGAAAGGATCAAAACAGACTGAGACAGGGAATGAAAAGCGGAAGGTGAGGAGAAGAACATGAGCGAAGACATGAATAAGGAATTGGAGACAGAGGTTAAGGCAGAGGAGCCTGTTGAAACCATGGAGGATTATGCGGCTGAACTGGAGGCTTCCTATGCGGCTCTGGATCAGAGAAGAGATATGCCGGAGGACGACAGCGCTGAAGGACAGAAGTGGGCTGAGTTTGCTCAGATGATGGAGGATAAGACCGTTCTCAAGGTAAAGATTTCCGAGGCTGTAAAGGGCGGGGTTGTTGCCTTTGTAGATGAGGTAAGAGCATTTATCCCGGCGTCTCAGCTGTCAGCGGATTATGTAGAAAAGCTGGAGGACTGGCAGGGCAAGCATGTGGAGGCTGTGATCATTACAGTAGATCCGGAAAAGAAGAGACTGGTTCTGTCTGGCCGTCAGGTGGAACGCCAGAAGAGGGAAGAGGCCCGCAAAGAGCGTCTGGCTCAGTTTAAGCCGGGTGATGTAGTAGAGGGTACCGTAGACAGCTTAAAGGATTACGGCGCTTTTGTGAAGCTGGCAGAGGGCGTAGACGGACTTGTGCATATTTCTCAGATCAGTACCCAGCGCATCAAGCATCCGGGAGCTGTTCTCAAGGAAGGACAGACCGTAAAGGTAAAGATCCTTTCCATTGCAGACGGAAAGATCAGCCTGAGCATGAAGGTTCTGGCCGAGCAGGAGACTGCGCGTGAAGAGCATGAAACATTCAATTATAAAGAGACCGCTTCAGCCACTACAGGCCTGGGGGATCTGTTAAAGGGACTGAAGCTGTAGGAGAGGAAGGGATAGGAATGATCAATATCCCCAAAACGAACGAACAGATCGACCAGTGGCGTTCTGTGATGTTTCTCTATGATTCAGCCTTAAAAAAGATGAATACAAAGATTGAAATCCTAAATAATGAGTTCATAAACAGGTATGATTACAATCCGATTGAGCATATTAAATCAAGGCTGAAGACAGCGGACAGTATTGTAAATAAACTGAAAAAGGACGGGCGTGAGGTAAGCATTGAAAATATGCAGGAGTATCTGAGCGATATTGCGGGTATCCGCATTATCTGCTCCTTTACATCCGATATTTATCAGATCGCCCAGATTATTGCAGGGCAGAGAGATGTTACGGTTCTTCATGTAAAGGACTATATCAAATATCCAAAGCCCAACGGATATAAGAGCTACCATATGGTAGTAACTGTGCCGGTTTACCTTTCAGATGGAGCCGTGGAAACAAAGGTGGAGATCCAGATCCGCTCCGTTGCCATGGATTTCTGGGCCAGTTTAGAGCACAAAATTGCTTATAAGTTTGAAGGAAACGCTCCGGAGAACCTTCTGATGGAATTAAAAGACTGTGCGGATATGGTAGATATGCTGGATAAAAAGATGTTTTCATTAAATGAGGCCATCATAGCTTTTGCGAAAAACCAGCAGGAAGAATAGCCCGGAGTTTCGGGAGAAAAAATAAAACCTGCGCCAGCCGGCGGCCTTATGGAACCGGCTGGCTCTTTCTTTTTTCGGTGCTTTGCAAAACGCGGGAGAAGTGCAGGAGAGGATGAGAATGTATCACACACAGGAGGACGAGAGAAAATGAGAGCAGTCGTTCAGAGAGTGACCCAGGCAAGTGTTACAGTAGACGGAGAACTTTTGGGAAGAATTGGAAAAGGCCTTCTGATTCTTCTGGGCGTGGCTGATGGGGATACCAGAGAGCTGACGGAAAAGATGGCAGACAAAATTTGCCGCCTGCGTATTTTTGAGGATGAGAATGGAAAAACCAATTTAAGTCTGGCGGATGTGGGCGGAGAGCTTCTTGTAATCAGCCAGTTTACCCTTTATGCAGACTGCCGCAAGGGCAACCGCCCCAGCTTTGTAAAGGCAGGAGCACCTCAGATGGCGGAAAAGCTCTACGAGCACTTTCTGGCCCGGTGCCGGGAACAGGCGGACGTGGTGGAAAAAGGGCAGTTTGGCGCTGATATGAAGGTGGAGCTTTTAAATGACGGTCCCTTTACGCTGATGCTGGACAGTGAGGAGCTGTTTAAATAAATCGAAGGTTTGAGTTTCCTCATTTTACACCGTGCTCTGGAGTCTGGTGTTCTGGGCTCCGGTTTCCGGTCATAAGAAAAACTAAGAGGCTGAAATTTTTCTAAAAACAAGAGCCATATCAAAAACTCGCTGCGCTCAAACAGGTTTGATATGACTCTTAACGAAAAATTTAATCCTCTAAGATTTTCTAATGACCTCCAAAGTCGCCCTGTACACCAACTGCCAGAGCACAGCGTAAAATGAGGAAACTCAGGAAAGGAGAAAGACAGTGGAGCTTGTATTATATTATGGGACGAATGATCCCGGAATGAAAAAGCATGAAATGATGATGAAGAGCGTTCTGGTGCGTATGGGTGTGAAAATCCGCAATGTAAAACCGGAACAGGTCATGGAAACCATAGGCTGTCTGGCCGGCATGCCGGGCTTTCAGGAGCAGGAGAACGCGAGCGCTCCTCTTCCTGTGATCCCGGAACAGATGCTGGTGATGAAGGATTTTACCAGCAGCCGGATCGACACCCTGTTATACCAGTTAAGAAAAGCCGGGGTGCCTAAGATCGCTTTAAAAGCCATTGTGACGGAGCACAACTGCGGATGGAGCTTTTATAAGCTGTATGAGGAACTTAAGGAAGAGCACCGGCTGATGACAGAGCAGGCCCAGGCGCCGCAGATGGAGGCCGGAGCGTCTGATGGAGAAGGTTCTTTATGATTGATCCCGTAAGAGAGAGACAGCTTCAGGAACTGGATACGGTTGGAATCTGTACCCGGATCTTGTATCAGGCCAGAAGCGAGCTGTATGTAAATATGCACTTTCTGGATGTGTCCTTAAGCAGCTTGGGGTTTGAGGCAGCTTGGGGCCGGAATGGTATATCCACAGATGGGGCGGTGATCTTTTATGATCCGGAATTTCTTTTAAACCTCTATAAAAAGGGCCGTGTATGCGTCAACCGTGCCTATCTGCATATGGTGTTTCACTGCCTGTTCTGCCATATGTATACAAGAAAGGGGCGAAAGAAGGAGCTGTGGGATCTGGCCTGCGATATTGCGATGGAAGCGGTGATCGACGGCCTGTACCAGAAATGCGTCCATGTGCCTCAAAGCCCTCTTCGCCGCGAAACCTACCTGCGCCTGAAACGGCAGATGGAGGAGCCGGAGGAGAAAAACAAAATTCAGACAGAAAGGCTGGATGGCAGAGATGGTATTCCCAAACAGGGAAGAACCGGCAGTAAGGTTCTTACGGCAGAGCGCATTTACCGGGCCTTAAGCCGGATGGAGCTTTCTGAACGGAGACTGGGACAGCTTCAGGCAGAATTTAAGGTGGACGACCATGATCTCTGGGAACAGGATGAAAATTCCCGTCAGGCCATTACACGCCAGAACCAGTGGAATGATAAACGGGAAAAAATGCAGACTCAGATGGAAACCATGGGTTCTCGGGATGAGTCACAGGAAAATGAAAGTCTTCAGGATATGCTTCAGGCAGAAAACAGGGAGCGGTACGATTACCGTCAGTTTCTCCGGCGTTTTTCTGTGCTTAAAGAGGAAATTGAGGTGGATCCGGACTCTTTTGATCCGGTTTTTTATTCCTATGGAATGTCCCTTTATGGAAATATGCCTTTGATCGAGCCTCTGGAAACAAAAGAGGTATTTCGGATTGAGGATTTTGTGATTGTTATTGACACCAGTATGTCCTGTTCCGGGGAACTGGTTCAGAGGTTTTTAGAGGAGACATATGATGTGCTTTCTGAGTCAGATACTTATTTCAGAAAGATACGGATTCATATTTTGCAGTGTGACGATAAGGTGCAGTCGGATGTGCTGATTGAATGTGCAGAGGATCTAAAGGCTTATATGGAGCATTTTCAGATCACTGGCTTTGGAGGAACGGATTTCCGCCCGGCCTTTGAATATGTAAATGAGCTTCGGGCCAAAAGAGAGGTAGACAGGCTTCGGGGACTGATCTACTTTACGGATGGAAAAGGAATCTATCCGGTTCAGGCTCCGGTTTATGATGCTGCCTTTGTATTTATTGAACATTTATATTCCGATGAATCAGTGCCTGCCTGGGCAATGAAGGTGGTTCTGGAGGAGGAGCAGCTTATGGAGATTTCGGGGGGAGATTCGAAGAGAAAGAAGGACAGAGAGTGAATATTAAACGAGCCAAGGAAGAGATAAAGGATACCGCAGCAGCCTATCTTTTAAAGGATGACTGCGGAGAATATGTGATCCCCTCCATCCGCCAGCGGCCGGTGCTTTTGATCGGCCCGCCGGGAGTGGGAAAAACCCAGATCATGGAGCAGATTGCCAGAGAATGCGGTTTGGGTCTGGTTGCCTATACCATTACCCACCATACAAGGCAGAGCGCCGTGGGTCTTCCGTTTATTGAACATAAGGTTTACGGAGGAAAGGAATATGCGGTGACGGAGTACACAATGAGCGAAATTGTGGCTTCGGTGTATGACAGGATCCGCGATACAGGGCTTAAGGAAGGGATCCTTTTTATCGACGAGATCAACTGCGTATCGGAGACATTGGCTCCTGCCATGCTGCAGTTTCTTCAGTGCAAAACCTTCGGAACCCATAAGATACCGGAGGGATGGATCATCGTGGCAGCGGGAAACCCGCCGGAGTACAATAAATCTGTCCGGGAATTTGACGTGGTAACACTGGATCGAATCAAAAAAATTACCGTAGAGCCGGATCTGAAGGTATGGAAGGAATATGCCTATGCGCAGAATATCCATCCGGCCGTTTTATCCTATCTGGACATCCGTCCCCAGTATTTCTGCCAGGTAGAGACCACCGTGGATGGAAAGCGGTTTGTTACGCCCAGAGGCTGGGAAGATCTGTCACAGCTCATTACAGTCTATGAACATCTGGATAAAAGGGCAGACCGGGAAGTGGTAGGGCAGTATCTCCAGCATCCGGCGGTTGCAAAGGATTTTGCCAATTACCTGGAACTGTATTATAAATATCAGAATGAGTATCAGGTAGAGGAAATCTTAAAAGGAGTGATCCGGGAAGAGGTATGTACAAGGCTGGAGCGGGCGCCTTTTGATGAGCGCCTCAGCGTTGTGGATCTGCTCCTTGCAAAGCTGACGGACGGTTTCCGGGAGCTTTATGAAAATAAGGCGGAAATGGAACTTTTGATGGCCCGTTTAAAGGAATTTAAATGGGAGTTGGATTGTTCTCAGGATGTAGTCCCGGCTGTGCGTCTGGCCAGTGTGGCGGAAGAGACAGAGCTTACCAGAATCCACAGAAAGGACAGCGGGCTGTCAGACCGGAGAGAGGACAGGCGGTACCGCAGAGTGGCTGCCCGGTTAGAAAGCTGGGTTCAGGAGATGAAGGGAGCTTCTTTAAATGAGGCAGAAGCGGCCTGGCAGTGGACCAGAGAGCAGTTTATGGAGCGCAGCGACAGCTATGAGAATCAGAAGGAGGCCTGCGCGAAAGCATTGGAACACGCATTTGACTTTATGGAAACGGCCTTTGGAAATGGTCAGGAGATGGTTATTTTTATTACCTCATTAAATACAGGTTCTTGCAGCATAGAGTTTTTAAAGGAATATGAGTGCGAGCGGTATTACCATTATAATAAAGAACTGTTGTTTGATGAACAGGAGGCAGACGTGAGACGGCTTTTGGAGAAAAAATAAAAAAGGAGGTATTCTATATGAAGGTATTGATCGTAGGAGGCGTGGCAGGAGGAGCAGGCACAGCAGCCAGACTTCGCAGAAATGATGAAAACGCACAGATTATCATGTTTGAACGGGGGCAGTATATTTCCTATGCAAACTGTGGCCTTCCTTACTATGTGGGAGGAGTGATCACAGATAAGGGGGCTTTGCAGCTGCAGACACCGGAGCGTTTTCATCAGAGATTTAATGTGGACGTGAGGACAGAGAGTGAGGTTACAGCGGTAGATACAGCAGGTAAGACGGTAACAGTACGTCATGGGGAGGAAACCTATAAGGAAAGCTATGACCGTCTGGTGCTGTCTCCCGGTGCAGCTCCCATCCGTCCTGCAATTCCCGGAATCGAGGAAAATAAGGTATTTACCCTGAGAAATATTCCCGATACCTATCGTATCTACGACCACATAAAGGAAACTGCGCCCAGAAGCTGTGCGGTGATCGGAGCAGGCTTTATCGGTCTGGAAATGGCAGAAAATCTTGCAGAACGAGGTGTGCATGTAACAGTTGTAGAGGGTGCTTCTCATGTGATGCCCCCCATTGATATGGATATGGCTCATCAGGTGCATAATTATATCCGCGCGCAGGGAATTGACCTCTATCTGGGCCAGACCTGTACTGCTATGGACAAGGATGGAGTAATCTTAAAGGACGGAAGGAAAATCCCGGCTGATATGGTTATCTTAAGTATAGGAGTACGTCCTGATACCGGATTTTTAAAGGACAGCGGAATTGAATTGGGAGCCAGAGGGGAAATCCTGGTAAATTCCTACATGGAAACCAGTGCGCCTGATGTCTATGCTCTGGGTGATGCAGCCAGTGTACGTCATATCGTAAGCGAAAAACAGGTCCTGATTCCTCTGGCTTCCCCGGCCAATAAGCAGGGGCGTATTGTTGGAGATAATCTCTGTGGAAGAAAAACGGCTTATAGGGGCAGTCAGGGTACCTCCATCATGAAATTTTTCGGTCTTACGGTGGCTGTGACAGGTGAAAAGGAAGAAAACCTGCAGGCTCAGGGACGTGCTTTCTGTAAGGTAATCACCACTTCTGCTTCTCAGGCTGGATATTATCCCGGCGGTGAGATGATGACAGTAAAGACCTTGTTTGAGCCGGATACAGGCCGTATTCTGGGTGCACAGATTGTAGGCGGAAAGGGTGTAGACAAACGTATTGATGATATGGCAAATGCAGTTCGCTTTGGCCTTACAGGCTTTGATCTGCAGGAGATGGAGTTAGCGTATGCTCCGCCATTCTCATCAGCAAAGGATCCGGTAAATATGGCTGGATATGTAATTGGAAACGTAATAGAGAGCCTTATGAAACCGTTCTATGTGGAAGATCTGGATCAGATCCCGGAAGATGCAGTGCGCCTGGATGTGCGTACCCCGGAAGAGTGCCAGAGAGGTATGATACCAGGGTTTATCAATATTCCTCTGGATTCCTTAAGAGAACGCATGGGTGAGCTTGATCGGGAAAAGGATATATATATCACCTGCCAGATCGGCTTAAGAGGTTATCTGGCCCAGAGAATTCTGGATCAGGCTGGGTTTAAGACCTGGAATTTAAGCGGCGGTTACCGGCTTTATGAAATGGTAAAGAAGGATGAGGCAGCTATGGCGGCAGTAGCCGGCATGTGTACGGAGTGCGGAAAGGAACTGTAATAAAGTATTGACGCGGAATGTGTGTTGCGGTAGGCTTGTAATGAGACACATTCCGCGTTTTTATGTGAAATAATCCGAAAGGAGAAGGCAGAATATGAAGATTACCTATATCCACCACAGCAGTTTTCTGGTGGAAATGGAGCAGATTGCGTTGCTCTTTGATTATTTTGAGGGAGAGATCCCTGAAATCCGACAAGATCAGCTGCTGATTGTGTTTGCCAGCCATCGTCATGGAGATCATTTCTCGCCTGGAATTTTTGATCTGGCAGAGAATCATCCCAAAATCTGGTTTGTCCTTTCGGACGATATCTGGAGAAAAAGAGTTCCGGAGGAATTTTTGTGTCGGACCAGTTTTTTGGGGCCGGGAGAGGAATTTTCTTTTCAGAAGGAGACAGGAGAAAAGGTGCCTGTAACGGTCAAAGCATTTAAATCTACAGATGAGGGAGTAGCCTTTCTGATTGAAGCAGAGGGAAAGGTTCTTTATCACGCAGGAGATCTGAATAACTGGGTCTGGGAGGGTGAACCGGAGGAATATAACTTCCGAATGAGCGAAGCATTTCACAGTGAACTTCTGAAAATAGCTGGAAATCATATTGATGTGGCTTTTATGCTGCTGGATCCCCGGCAGGGAAAGGACTTTTATCTGGGAATGGATGATTTTATGCATATGGTGGGAGCTGATATTGTGTTTCCCATGCATTTCTGGGGAGATTTTGGCGTGACAGAGCGTTTTAAGACTCTGCCCTGTGCAGCTGACTATGCAGAAAAGATTATGGAAATTCGTTGTCAGGGGGAAAGCTTTCAGTTATAGTATAAATTGCGGAAAAGAAAGGAAGAAACAGTTATATGATACTTATCAAGGGAAGCCGGGTACTGGATCCGGCGGGAAAGACAGACAGCAGAGCAGATCTTGTGATTGAGGATGGAATCATCAGAGAAATCTGCCCTCCGGATACGCTGGGAGGAAGAACAGAAGCGGAATATGAACAGATAATCGATGGAACGGGTCTGGTGACGGCTCCGGGTCTGGTGGATGTTCATGTCCATTTCAGAGATCCGGGCCTGACCTATAAAGAGGATATTCATACAGGAGCGGCTGCAGCTGCCAAAGGAGGCTTTACTACTGTAGTATGTATGGCAAATACAAAGCCGTTAGTTGATAATGAGGAAACGCTGCGCTATGTTCTTGAAGAGGGGAAAAAGACAGGAATCCATGTACTCAGCTGTGCCGCTGTGTCAAAGGGATTTAAGGGCGAAGAACTGACCGATATGGAGGGCCTGCTGGCTGCAGGAGCCGCCGGCTTTACCGATGACGGAATCCCCTTAATGGACGGCCCCTTTGTGCTTAAGGCTATGGAGGAGGCCGCCAGACTGGATACAGTAATCAGCTTCCATGAGGAAGATAAATCATTTATCCGTGAAAACGGCATCAACCATGGCGCTGTATCCGATCAGCTTGGGATTTATGGTTCCCCTTCTCTGGCAGAGGATTCCCTGGTAGCAAGAGACTGTATGATCGCTCTGGAAACAGGAGCCAGGATCGATGTTCAGCATATCAGCTCTGGCTATTCCGTAGAGCTGGTGCGTCTGGCAAAGAAGCTGGGGGCAGATGTGTGGGCTGAGGTAACGCCTCATCACTTTACGCTTACCGAGGAAGCAGTGCTGGAACACGGAACTCTTGCGAAGATGAATCCTCCTCTGCGTACGGAATTGGATCGCCAGATGCTGATTGCCGGCTTAAAGGACGGAACCATTGACCTGATCGCTACAGACCATGCGCCTCACAGTAAGGAGGAGAAGGATAAGCCCCTTACAGAAGCTCCCAGCGGCATTATCGGGCTGGAAACAGCCCTTTCTCTGGGAATTGAACAACTGGTGAAGCCTGGCCATTTGAACCTGCTGGACCTGATGGAAAAGATGAGCTTAAACCCGGCCAGATTATACAAGCTGGACTGTGGCCGGATCTGCGAGGGCGCACCTGCGGATCTTGTTATTTTTGATGAAAATGAAACATGGACGGCAGATCAGTTTGCATCAAAGGCATCCAACACCCCATTTTTGGGCCGGACTATGACAGGAAAGGTGAAGTATACCATCTGTGAGGGAAAGGTAGTATATCAGGATTAGCATAAATACCACTATATAAGAAAAAGAGGATGCCGCCCGGACTTTGCGGCATCCATTTTTCTATGTATATTCCATAGATTTTAGCAGACTGCTTTTCCCATTTCATAGGCCTTTTCAAGAACTGGATTTCCTGCAATTTCACCAACTGCACCAACGCCGCCGCCGAATACGACTCCTGCCAGACGGGATTTGGGGAAGCAGGCAATCCAACCGGAAAGTCCGTGTACGGCTCCCTCAACTGCGGTATCCTCATCCTCCGCGGCCGCTGCCAAAAGATAAACATCCCGGAACTGATAATCAGAATCATACAGCGGATTTGCGCGGTCCAGCATGGTCTTCATCTGTCCGCTCATTTCATAATAGTAAACCGGAGTGGCAAATACCAGCACATCTGCTGTTTTCATTTTCTGTGCAATGATTTCTGCATCATCATGGATAATACATGTTCTGGTTTTCAGGCAGGTCAGACAGCCTTTGCAGAAGCTGATGGTTTTATCGTATAAACATATCTTTTCTACCTGATTTCCTGACTCCTCTGCTCCTCGGATAAATTCATTTGCAAGAGTCTCTGAGTTGCCGCCTTTTCTTGGGCTTGTAGAGATTACTAAAATGTGTTTGGGCATACGGTTTTCTCCTTTGATTGATTATTTGATAAGCTGGAATATGATGTCCTCTTGTATCATCTGTCCCTTATTATTTTAATCAACTATATTAAAATCTCTACGCCACATCACAGTTTCTCCAAGGTCACATACGCTTCCTGCAATGCTTCATGGAATCTCGATTCTTTTATTTCTGGAGTAAGCCCAGGCTCATCAATATAAAGCAAACAAGCGTCTGGAACTTTATCCATAAAGCACTTGTGAAACAGTGGATTTTCATAAGTATTTGCGTATTCAGTATAAAAGGGTTCTGCTTGATTGTAATATTCTTCTTTCGTGATTCTTCCATCCAGATAGTCCTTCATTTGACTTAATAAAGTCTCTCTAAACTTTATGCCACTTATTCTCATTTTGTCCACTCCCATTTTATATGTGAAAATTCCAATTTGTTGTTTTTTACTTATAAATCATACCACATAATAACATCAAGAAACGCTAAGATATTACAGACTATACTGCACCCAAAAGGCAGCTTCAAAAACGGAATCTATTTGAATGTAACTTCTTCCTGTTTGGAATGTCTGATTGAACATTCATTTAACTCAACAATATACCCTGTTGCTCTCATATCTTCGATTTTCTTTTCAAAGCCTTTCGAACAAATAATTTTTCCCAATTTTCATCATGAGCTTCATAACAATAGTCAATCGTTCCGAGGTCTACAGGGGCAAGTATCTGTTCACGTTCTATTTTATAAACGAACCACTTCACTATATCACCTATAGAAAAAGCTTTACCACAGCATTTCAGCTGCCAACTCTCATAAAATACTGTACATTTCATTTTCACTGTCACCTTACAACTTTCGACTTTCCTGTTTCTATTTTAGCTTTCAGCCCAGTCAATTCCCAATTCCGTAAACCAGAAAATTCGCTATATTTCTATATACTCTGGATATTTTTGCTTGTCTTTCTCCGTTATTCTGCGAATTACCCTGCAGGGAACGCCTGCGGCAATTACTCCATCAGGTATATCTTTATTCACAACGCTTCCAGCACCTATTATTGTATTGCTTCCGATCGAAACTCCCGGCAGCACAGATACATTTGCACCAATCCATACATTGTCACCGACAGTAATTGGAAGTGCGATTTCCAGTCCCTTTGCTCTTTGCCCTGCATCTATGGCATGACCAGCTGTTGAAAAAACAACATTAGGAGCAATAAATACGTTATCGCCAAAGGTAACCTTAGCCCCATCCAATATTGTGCAGTTGTGATTTGTGTAGAAATTATTCCCAATCGTTATATTGCTCCCATAGTCGCAGTAAAAGGGCGCTGTAATTACAAAGTCTCCTTTAATACATCCAATTATTTTCTTTATAATTTCCGCCTGTTTTTTTGTATCCGATGGTTTGCACTGATTAAATTTATAGCACAGATCAGCGCATTTCGTTCTGTTTTCCACAACTTCCCTGTCATAGTTGGCGTCATATAAATAGCCTGCCTGAGCTTTATTCCATTCGTTCATTTCATTCCCTCATCCTTAAATTTTTACCACGGTTCATACGCAGCGGATCCCTCTAAATATCCGGTTTAGCAGCTGTCAGATTAACAATTCCATCTTCCAGGGTTACTTCAAACTCGATTAAATCTCCATAATCTATCCTTGAATAGTTATCATATTGATCAAAATCAGAAGCAGCATTAACAGCAAGATTTAATGAATACCCTGTAGACGAAGGATATCTGCATACACTGGAAACGACTCTGCTGTGATTCATAAATATCAGGCTTACCATTCCTTCACTAATGCTGTCCTCAGCCTGTAATTATTTATATAAATCATCGGATCCCCGAAAATAAAATAAAAGATCAGAAACACAGCGGCAATAAAATATATAACATTATGACAAAGATCTGAGAGCTTCCATGCCCGTTCATTATCGGCATTTAATTTTCCAGTTTCCCAACTTCCGGTTTCAACCGCTTTTTTCTTATGCTTTGAAATATACAGAGCAATCCACACTGCATAGCCCGCTGCAAAGATTAAAACAGCCGACTCCTGTGAAAATGCAACCTCCATTCCCCTTATGGTCCAATATCCCATCAGGATAATCCACAGTATGTCGGTAAAGCCATCAATGGACAACACTTTATAGAGAACAAGTATTCCAAGCAGTAATGAAACGATAAATGTTTTAGGACTTACTATTTTCATTACGTTCACTCCATTCTTCTAAAAACCATGATACCACACTTCCACCACCATGGAAAGGCTGCGGGAAAATAACTTCGGAAGTACGGAAGAGGAAATAATTTTCATTTTCCCCTTTACAAAAACACTTTAGTATGCTAATATGATAACACATTAGCAAATAAGAGCCGACACGATTTATGGAGATTCAAAGCAGGAAGCCAAAGGCTCGCCATCGAGGAGGAAACGATTATGAAAAAAAGAGTTGTATGTGCCGCACTTGTATCTATAATGACCATGTCACTGGCAGCCTGCTCCGGTGGAGCCGTATCTGCACCGGCTGAGACAAAGGCTGAATCCACAGAAGCAAAAACAGAGGCAGCAGAGACCACAGAAAAAGCCGCTGAAGCAGAAGGAGAAACAAAGGCAGAAGGCGGTACCCTGATCGTGGGATTTGATCAGGATTTCCCGCCGATGGGATTTATGGGAGATGATGGCGAGTATACAGGCTTTGACCTGGAGCTGGCACAGGAGGCTGCAAAGCGCCTGGGTCTGGAGTATAAGCCCCAGCCTATCGCATGGGATGCAAAGGATATGGAACTGGAGTCGGGAAATATTGACTGTATCTGGAATGGCTTTACCATGACCGGCCGGGAGGACGGATATACATGGAGCGAGCCCTACATGGAAAATTCTCAGGTGTTTGTAGTGGCAGGGGATTCCGGAATTAAAAGCCAGGCAGACCTTGCAGGAAAGGTAGTGGAGTGTCAGGTGGATTCCTCCGCGGAAGCAGCCTTAAAGGAGGTTCCTGATCTGACAGCCACCTTTGCACAGCTTCTTACTACCGCAGATTACAACACAGCCTTTATGGATCTGGAGCAGGGCGCAGTAGACGCCATTGCCATGGATGTAGTTGTGGCCGGATATCAGATCAGCCAGAGAAACGCAGATTTTGTTATACTGGAGGATTCGCTGGCGGCAGAGGAGTATGCGATCGGCTTTAAGAAGGGAAACACAGAGTTAAAGGATAAAGTCCAGGGCGCATTGGAGGAGATGGCTGCGGACGGCACCTTAAAGACCATCTCTGAAAAATGGTTTGGCAAGGACATTACGACAATTGGAAAATGAAAGCAGGTAGTTTAAAATGGGTAAAATGACACTTTCCCAGATGGTTGCACAGTTAGCAGGAGGCATGGGAACCAGCATACAGATATTTGTGGTTACGCTTGTATTTTCTCTGCCTTTGGGTCTCATAGTGGCTTTTGGCCGTATGACGAAAAACGGTTTCCTCAGAAATCTGGTTAAGGTTTACATTTCTATTATGAGGGGAACGCCCCTGATGCTGCAGCTCATGGTGGTTTATTTTGGCCCTTACTATCTTTTCGGCATCCGTGTAGGAAGCGGCTACCGTCTTTGGGCTACCTTTATCGGGTTTGTGATTAACTATGCCGCCTATTTTGCGGAAATTTACCGCAGCGGCATTCAGTCCATGCCTCAGGGACAGTATGAGGCGGCCTATATCCTGGGCTACAGCCGGTTCCAGACCTTTTTTAAGATCATTCTGCCTCAGGTGATCAAGCGGATCCTCCCCTCGATTACCAATGAGGTGATTACCTTGGTAAAAGACACGTCGCTGGCGTTTACCCTAAGCGTAGTGGAGATGTTTTCAGTTGCAAAGGCGCTGGCATCCTCTCAGACCAGTATGATTCCCTTTGTGGCAGCCGGCCTTTTCTATTACATCTTCAATCTGATTGTGGCCTGCACCATGGAATGGATGGAAAAAAAGCTGGAGTATTACCGTTAGAAACAGGAGGATGTGGAAAATGAAGCTTTTGGAATTAAATCATGTGGAAAAGTCCTTCGGCGATCTGAAGGTATTAAAGGATATATCAATGAGCGTGGAGGACGGGGAGATCGTTTCCATCATCGGCCCTTCAGGCTCCGGCAAATCAACCCTCCTGCGCTGTGCCACCATGCTGGAAACCATGGATCGGGGCGAGGTGGTTTATTTGGGAAAAAAGGCGGTATGGGGAAATGATTCCGGTTCCATTCAGTATGCATCTCCTGCAGAATTAAAGGAAATCCGCAGCCAGTATGGTCTGGTATTTCAGAATTTTAATCTGTTTCCTCATTTTTCGGTGATGAAAAATATCACAGATGCGCCGATCCATGTACAGAAGCGCAATAAGGAGGAGGTCTATTCAGAAGCCAGAGAGCTGTTAAAAAAGATGGGACTTGAAGATAAAGAAGACGCCTATCCATACCAGCTTTCCGGCGGTCAGTGCCAGAGGGTTGCTATCGCAAGAGCCCTGGCCTTAAAGCCCAGGATCCTGTTTTTTGATGAGCCTACCTCAGCTCTCGATCCGGAGCTTACGGGAGAGGTGTTGAAGGTGATCCGCTCCCTGGCAGATCTCCATATTGCCATGGTGATCGTAACACATGAGATGGCCTTTGCCAGAGATATTTCCCACAGGGTCGTCTTTATGGCCGGAGGGGTGATCGTGGAAGAGGGAACACCAGAGGAGGTATTTTCCTCAGATAATGAGCGGACGCAGAGCTTTCTGGGGAGATATGGAACGATTTGATAGAGAAAATAAATGGCAGGCAGTGCCTGAGGAGAAAAGCATCCTCCGGCGCTGTCTGTTTTTGTTGAGGAATAGGCGCGTTCCGTGCATAATATTAAGAAACTGTAAGGGAAAACTTCTTGTATTTTTCAGACAGGGATGGTAACATCTGGGTAAAAGTATGGAAATTTTGTTTTTTGACGGAAGATCGGAGGTAAAAATATGAGAAAACAGGTATATATGACAGCTGTGGCAGTGATGGCAGGAGTTCTTCTTGCTTCGGGATGCAGCAAAAATCAGGATGAGATGCCGTCTTCATCGGTTCCGCAGACAGAGACAGCCACAGAATCGGAGGCATCCTCTGAGACAGAGACAACCCCGGCACAGACAGAGGAACCAGCAGAAGCCGGGCGCTATCATATGCTTCAGGGAACAGTGATTGAGGAAAAAGAAGATGGTTCTGCCTTTACGCTTCTGGCAGATGATGGGAAAGAGTATGAGATTTCCCTAAGCGATATCCGGGATGTAGAGACGGAGATTGCAGAGGATATCCAGATTGCCATTGCCTATATTGGCGAGCCGCTTGGAAAACTGGAGGATGCGGATCTGGTAGTGGCCCTGCCGGAGCAGGAAGAGTGGACGATTTCCACAGAGGAAGGAACCACCACGGCTAATGCCATGAGTTCCTTTGCGATGAAAACAGCGGACGGAAGAGAACTGAGCTTTTTAAAGGATAACTGCCCCATAGAGGACGGTGCGCTGTCAGAGGACAGCGGAGATCCGGTCCGGGTGACGTATGTGACCTCTGAGGGGATGAATTTTCCAGTGGAGATTGTGAAGGGACAGTAGGGAGATGCAAAATGTCCTATTTTTTCCGAAAATCCCCTTGCAAAAACCCTGTTTTCCCTGTACAATCTGATATTGAGAGAAACATAAAAAGAGGGGCCAGATTCTGACCCCTCTTTTGACGAGGAACGATAAAAATAAGATTCCAAAGAAAGGTAAGAGACATGATTAGTGCAAATAATATCTCCCTTCGCGTAGGCAAGAAGGCATTGTTTGAGGAAGTGAATATCAAATTCACCGAGGGTAACTGCTATGGACTGATCGGTGCAAACGGTGCGGGAAAGTCTACATTTTTAAAGATTCTGTCCGGCCAGTTAGAGCCGACCAGCGGTGAGATTGCCATTACACCGGGACAGAGACTTTCCTTCTTACAGCAGGATCATTTCAAATATGACGAGTATACAGTGCTTGATACGGTTATCATGGGAAATGCCAGACTGTACCAGATTATGAAGGAAAAAGAAGCCATCTACATGAAGGAGGACTTCACAGACGAGGACGGCATCAAGGCGGCAGAGCTGGAAGGCGAGTTTGCCACCATGAACGGCTGGGAAGCAGAGTCTGATGCAGAGAGCCTGTTAAACGGCCTTGGCATCGGCCCTGAGCTCCACTATTCCCAGATGGGAAATCTTCTGGGCGCACAGAAGGTAAAGGTGCTTCTTGCACAGGCATTATTCGGAAATCCTGACATCCTGCTTCTGGACGAGCCTACCAACCACCTGGATCTGGACGCCATTGCATGGCTGGAAGAGTTTCTGATTAACTTTGAAAATACCGTTATCGTGGTATCCCATGACCGTTATTTCTTAAATAAGGTCTGCACACAGATTGCAGATATCGACTATGGCAAGATTCAGCTGTATGCCGGAAACTACGATTTCTGGGTAGAGTCCAGCCAGCTGATCATCAAGCAGATGAAGGAAGCCAACCGGAAGAAGGAAGAGAAAATTAAGGAGCTGCAGGAGTTCATCCAGCGTTTCTCTGCAAATGCTTCCAAGTCCAAGCAGGCAACCTCCCGTAAGCGCGCCCTGGAAAAGATCGAGCTGGACGATATTAAGCCATCCAGCAGAAAGTATCCTTACATTGACTTCCGTCCCTCCCGTGAGATCGGAAATGAGGTTCTGACCGTAGAGCATTTAAGCAAGACCATTGACGGCGAGAAGATTCTTGACGACATTTCCTTTATTCTGGGAAGAGAGGACAAGGTTGCTCTGGTAGGGCCAAACGAGCGTGCAAAGACCGTTCTCTTTAAGATTCTTGCAGGTGAGATGGAACCCGACGAGGGAAGCTATAAGTGGGGTCTGACAACTACCCAGTCTTATTTTCCCAAGGACAACTCCGCTGAGTTTGCAAATGACGATACTATCGTAGAGTGGCTGACCCAGTATTCTCCTGAAAAGGATGTAACATATGTGCGTGGTTTCCTGGGCCGTATGCTTTTTGCGGGCGAGGATGGTGTAAAGAAGGTAAAGGTTCTTTCTGGAGGCGAGAAGGTTCGCTGTATGCTGTCCAAGCTGATGATTTCCGGTGCAAATGTACTGATGCTTGACGAGCCTACAGACCACCTGGATATGGAGTCTATTGATGCGTTAAACCGTGGTATGATCAAGTTCCCGGGTGTGATGATCTTCTCCTCCCGTGACCATCAGATCGTACAGACAACAGCCAACCGCATCATGGAAATCATCAATGGAAAGCTCATTGACAAGATCACCACATATGATGAGTATCTGGAAAGCGATGAGATGGCTAGAAAGAGATTTACATTTACCGTTGCTGAAAGCGACGAGCAGGATGATTGATTATAAGGTGCGTTTTGGCACAAGACGGAGGCAGGATCTGGACAAAGGGTCCTGCCTTTTCGGATGGAAGAAGAGGCGGTTTGTGGTGTGCAGTGCACACCGCAGGCAGCGAGACAATGAAGAAAAGGAGAAGATTCAAAATGGAAAAAATTGCAAGTTTTACCATCGACCATATCCGGCTTCAGCCGGGGGTATATGTTTCAAGAAAGGATCAGGTAGGGAATCAGGTGATTACGACCTTTGACCTGCGTATGACCTCTCCCAATGAGGAACCGGTGATGAATACGGCGGAGATGCATACCATTGAGCATCTGGCAGCTACCTTTTTAAGAAACCATAAGGAGTATGGAAGCCGTACCATTTACTTTGGTCCTATGGGCTGCCGTACCGGTTTTTATCTGCTTCTGGCAGGCAATCTGGCTTCAAGGGAGATTCTGCCTCTGATGGTGGAGCTATTTGCCTTTATCCGGGATTTTGAGGGTGAGGTGCCTGGGGCTTCTGCAAGGGACTGCGGCAATTATCTGGATATGAATCTGGGGATGGCAAAGTATCTGGCTGCAAGATACTTAAAGGTGCTGGAACAGATTGACAGCTATCCGGAATCCAGACTGGAGTATCCGCAGTAGGGCTTTTTGGATCAGGAAAGGAGTTCTGTATGAAAAAACTGATTTCATGGAATGTAAACGGCCTGCGGGCCTGTGTGGGAAAAGGGTTCCTGGACTTTTTTAAGGAGGCGGATGCAGATGTATTCTGTATTCAGGAGAGCAAGCTTCAGGAGGGACAGATTGACCTTGAGCTTCCGGGGTATTTTCAGTATTGGAATTATGCAGAGAAGAAGGGGTATTCCGGAACGGCTTTATTCTGTAAGGAGGAGCCGGTTTCTGTATCATACGGACTGGGGATTGAGGAGCATGACCATGAGGGCCGTGTGATCACGGCTGAATTTGGCGATTATTACGTTGTCACCTGCTATACTCCCAATTCTCAGGACGGCCTTGCAAGGCTGGATTACCGCATGGAATGGGAAGCAGCATTTTTAGCCTATCTGAAGCAGCTGGAGGAGAAAAAGCCGGTGATTTTCTGCGGGGATCTGAATGTGGCCCACAAAGAGATTGACCTGAAAAATCCCAAAACTAACCGGAAAAATGCCGGTTTTACCGATGAGGAGCGGGGAAAATTTACAGAGCTTCTGGATGCCGGCTTTATTGATACCTGGCGTTATTTTAATCCGGATACAGAGGGCGTGTATTCCTGGTGGTCCTACCGTTTTAAGGCCAGAGAGAAGAATGCCGGGTGGCGCATCGACTATTTCTGTACCAGCGAGGCCTTAAAGGACCGTCTGGTAAGCGCAGGAATCCATACAGAGGTATTTGGCTCGGACCATTGTCCGGTAGAACTGGTGATTGAATAGCAAATGAGGGAAAGGAAACGGATCCATGAATCTTCTTACCATTGAGCATTTAACGAAATCATATACCGAACGTCTGCTGTTTGACGATACGGCATTTTCCATCAATGAGGGGGAAAAGGTCGGCCTGATCGGAATCAACGGAACCGGAAAGTCCACGCTCCTTCGGATTGCGGCAGGCTTGGAGGAGCCGGATGAGGGTTCGGTGGTGAAGGGACGCAGCCTGTATATCCGGTATCTGCCCCAGATCCCGGAATTTCAGGATGGAGAAACCGTGCTGGAGGCCATTGTGCGTGAAAATGAAAATGAGCCTCATTTTTCCTCAAAGGAGGAGTTAAAGGCAGCGGCCCGCTCTATGTTAAACCGTCTGGAGGTGCCGGACTGCGAGGCAAAGATAGATACCCTTTCCGGCGGTCAGAGAAAAAGGGTGGCTTTAGCCAGCGTTCTTTTAAGTACGGCAGACCTGCTGATCCTGGACGAGCCGACCAACCATCTGGACAGCGGCATGGCAGAGTGGCTGGAGGCATATTTAAAGGCCTTTAAGGGCGCTCTTTTGATGATCACCCATGACCGGTATTTTCTGGACAGTGTGACCAGCCGGATCGTGGAGCTGGACAAGGGAAAGCTCTACAGCTATCAGGGAGGATACGAAAAATACCTGGAACTTAAAGCAGAGCGGATAGAGATGGCAGAGGCCACAGAGCGCAAGCGCCAGTCCATTTTAAGGACAGAGATTGCCTGGATGCAGAGAGGGGCCAGAGCCCGTTCAACCAAGCAGAAGGCCCATATCCAGCGCTATGAGGCGTTGCGTGACCAGGAGGGGCCCCAGTATGACAGAAATGTACAGTTAGAGTCCATTGCCAGCCGTCTGGGACGGACTACGGTAGAGCTGAAGGATATTTCCAAGTCCTACGGAGATAAGGTGCTCTTAAAGGATTTCACCTATATTTTCCTGAAAAATGACCGTGTGGGAATTATCGGCCCCAACGGAAGCGGAAAGTCTACTCTGATGAAGATCATTGCAGGCTGGGTACAGCCGGATTCCGGTACAACAGAAATCGGACAGACGGTAAAGCTGGGTTATTTTTCCCAGGAAAATGAAGCCATGGACGAGAGCCTGCGCGTCATTGATTATATTAAAAACGCTGCAGAATATGTGAAAACAAAAGATGGAAGCATCAGCGCCAGCCAGATGCTGGAGCGGTTTTTATTTCCGTCCAGTGTTCAGTATACGGTGATCGGAAAGCTCTCCGGAGGGGAGAAGCGCAGGCTGTACCTGCTCCGTATCCTGATGGAAGCGCCCAATGTGATCCTTCTGGACGAGCCTACCAATGACCTGGACATTCAGACGCTGGTGATCCTGGAGGATTATCTGGACACCTTCCCGGGGATTGTGATTACCGTATCCCATGACCGGTATTTCCTGGACCGCGTTGTAAACAGGATGTTTGCCTTTGAGGGCGATGGAAGGGTACAGCAGTATGAAGGCGGGTATACGGATTATCAGAATGCCTGCCTAAAAAGGGCAGAAGCAGAAGGAGGACAGCCGGGAGGCGGACAGGAAGGGAAAACCGAAGTCCGTACAAACGGAAAAACCCAGCGCACCCGCGGCCCCCAGAAGCTGAAATTCAGCTATAAGGAGCAGAGGGACTATGAAACCATCGAAGGTGAGATGGCAGACCTGGAGGAGAGGATTTCCTCTCTGGAACAGGAAATCCAGGCTTCAGCCCATGATTTTGTAAAATTGAACCAGCTCATGGCAGAGAAGGAGGAGGCGGAAGCCGCTTTAGAGGAGAAGATGGAGCGGTGGATGTATCTGGAAGAGCTGGCTGCAAAGATTGCAGAGCAGTAGAGTATGAATTCAGTGAAAGGCGGTATATAGATGAAACAGGATTATATTGCGGTGGCAGACAAAAGCCGGATCTATCCGCCTGGTGTGGCGGCGAATGGGGATGGCTTTGATGTGTGTTTTATTTCGGAGGCAGAAAGCTGCGGGCTGCTTCTCTTCAAAAAAGGGAGCAGGCAGCCTGTCGCCAGAATCCCCTTCCCCCATGAGGGACGGATGGGAAATGTACACTTTATGACCGTAAAGGGAGAGTTTGAGGGTCTGGAATACGCCTTTGAGGAGGATGGAAAGGAGGCAGCAGATCCTTTTGGACGGCAGTTTGCAGGCTGCGGACGCTGGGGCCATAAAGAACGGGGAACAGGCGGGATCCATACAGTATTTCCGAAAAAAGGTGCGGATTTTGACTGGGAAGATGACCGTCTTCCGGCTGTTCCTGCTCAGGACTGCATCATTTACAAGATCCATCCCAGAGGTTTTACAAAGCATGCTTCTTCTGGTCTGAGTCCAGAAAAGAGGGGAACCTTTGAAGGAGTAATTGAAAAGATTTCCTATCTTAAAGAGCTGGGGATTACCACGTTGGAAATGATGCCTCCGGTGGAATTTAATGAAATTATCTTTCCGGAAAAATCCGAAATTTTCGGTCTTCCCCAGGGGATGCGGAGAGAAGATCAGGAAGAAAGGCATTCTCATACAGAGCCTGTAAAGCTTAATTACTGGGGCTACTGCAGCGGCTTTTATTTTGCTCCCAAGGCCTCCTATTGTTCATCCGGGGATCCGTCGGCAGAGTTTAAACGGATGGTAAAGGCTCTTCACCATGCAGGGATTGAACTGGTGATCGAACTGTATTTTGACGGAAGTGAAGCGCCGGGATATGTGCTGGATGTGGTGCGCTTCTGGGCGATGGAATACCATGTAGACGGCGTTCATCTGGTAGGTTTTGCACCTCTTTCCCTGCTGGCGGAAGACCCTTATTTAAAGAATTTAAAGCTGTGGGGAGAAGGCTGGAAGGAGGGGGATTCCCGCCGCATCTGTGAGTATAATTCCGGCTTTATGATGGATATGAGACGCTTTTTAAAGGGCGATGAGGGGATGTTAAGTGCGCTGTCCTACCATATCTGCCACAATCCGGATCATATGGGAGTCATCAATTACATGGCAAATGTAAACGGCTTTACCATGATGGACATGGTTTCCTATAACGAAAAGCATAATGAGGACAATGGGGAAGATAATCAGGACGGCTCAGACCAGAATCAGTCCTGGAACTGCGGGGCAGAGGGGCCGGTGAGAAAGAAAAAAGTTCTCAGTCTGCGGCTTCGTCAGTTAAAGAATGCCCTGCTTCTTCTGTTTTTAAGCCAGGGAACGCCCCTTCTTCTATCTGGTGATGAGTTTGGGCAGACCAAACAGGGAAATAACAATTCCTACTGTCAGGACAATGAAATTTCCTGGCTGAACTGGGGGCTTATACGGCGTAATAAGGATCTATTTGCCTTTGTAAAACAGGTGATCTCATTCAGAAAGTCCCATGATTTGTTCCATATGGCGAAAGAACCCAGACTGATGGATTACCGGGGGCTGGGACTGCCGGATCTGTCCTATCACGGAGAGAAGGCATGGCAGCCGGAATTTGATCGGTGCAGCCGTCAGTTCGGCGCATTTTACTGCGGCGATTATTCAGAGGATACAGAAAAAACCAGCTTTTATACAGCCTATAATATGCACTGGGAGCCACATGAATTTGCGCTGCCGAATCTCCCCAAAGGAAGGGCATGGCAGATGGTTTTCAATACAGCCGAGGACAGTGTAAACGGTTTCTGGCCGGAGGGAAAAGGCCCTGTATTAAAGGATCAGAAAAAGGTTATGATCGGAGCGCGGGCAGTCTGTGTATTTATGGAGAACCCGGAGGTTCTGCCTGAAAAAACGGTCCGGGAGAAAGAAGGAAAAAAAGATGCTCAGTGAGTCAATGAAAGTGTTTATCAGAGAACATGAGGAGGAGGCCCTGGAACTTTTAAGAACTATTGCCAGGATTCCTGCGCCCTCAAACCATGAGGAAAAACGGGCGGAATTCTGTTCCCGGTGGTTAAAAGAGCAGGGGGCAGAAGGGGTATATATAGATGAGGCATTAAATGTTGTCTGGCCGGCCGTGATCCGTGAAAAAAATGGCCTGGAGGTCTATATGGCCCATACGGATGTGGTATTTCCTGATGAGGAGGAGCTGCCTTTAAAAGAGGAAGGAGACCGTATCTTCTGTCCGGGCATTGGGGATGATACAGCCTGTCTTGTCTGCCTGCTCCTTGGGGCAAAGTATCTGGCAGAGTCCATCCGGGAAGGGCGCCTTGAGGAGGTGTATCCCTCTGACCGCCCGGGGCTTTTGTTTGTATGCAATTCCGGGGAAGAAGGGCTGGGAAATCTAAAGGGCGTCCGGAACATATGCGAGGATTATGCCGGTCGGATCACAGCTTTTTGTACCTTTGACAGCCAGCTGGATAAGATCGTAGACCAGGCTGTGGGATCTAAGCGATTTAAGGTCACAGTGCGCACGAAAGGAGGACACTCCTTTAATGATTTCGGCCGGGAAAATGCCATTGAAAGGCTGGCAGGCATCATTGGAGCGCTGTACCGGATCCAGATTCCTAAGCAGGGAAAAACGACTTTTAATGTAGGCCAGATCCAGGGCGGAACATCGGTTAATACCATTGCTCAGGAGGCTCATATGCTTTATGAGTTCCGTTCAGACCGGAGGGAACATCTGGACTATATGCAGGATCAGTTTGATAAAGTGATCGAACAGGCCAGAGCGCAGGGGATGGAGATCGAAACGGAGGTTTTAGGGATTCGTCCCTGCTCCGGCAGCATTGACCCGGAGCGCCAGAGGACTCTTTTAGAGCGGGCCTGCATGGCTGCAGCGCAGGTTACAGGGCAGCGCCCCCAGACAGGCTCCGGTTCCACAGACTGCAATATCCCCATGTCGTTGGGAATCCCCAGCGTCTGCGCGGGCTGCTACCGGGGCAAAGGCGCTCATACCAGAGAGGAATACATTGAAAAATCCTCCATATCCGAGGGGATGAAGGTCGTATTTGGCATGATATTTGGCTAATGTCATAACAGACCTCCCTTTTTCATAAATTAAACAGAGTGTACAGACCGGATGCTTCCGGGGCCGCTCAAGGATGGTCCCGGGAGCATTTTTCGTTGCGGTTTTTACAGATCCAGAGTATAAAAGGGGGAGCCGGAATGACAGAATGGTACAGCAGATCAGAGGAAGAGGTTTTAAGGGAGCTTTCCTCCTGCCGCCGGGGGCTGACCGATGCAGAGGCCCATTCCAGGCTGGAAAAATATGGGGAAAATGTTCTATATGAGCGGGAGGCTGTACCCTGGTGGCAGATTTTTCTAAGTCAGTTTAAGGATCTTCTGGTAGTGATCTTAATGATCGCTGCCGGGATATCCATGGCTACAGGAGATCCGGAGAGCGCTCTGGTTATTTTTACGGTTTTGTTTTTAAATGCCCTGTTGGGAACGATCCAGCACAGGAAGGCGGAAAAATCCCTGGAAAGCCTTCAAAAGCTGTCCTCTCCTGAGGCCAGGGTAGTGAGAGAGGGACAGTCGGTTACCATTCCTTCCTCGAACGTAGTGCCGGGAGACCTGATGATTTTAGAGGCCGGAAGCCTGGTACCGGCAGATGGCCGGCTGCTGGAAGTTTATGGACTTACGGTGAATGAAAGCTCTCTTACCGGAGAATCGCTCAGCGCAGAAAAACATACCGGGTGTCTGAGAACGGAAGGAGAGCGGCTGTCTCCCGGAGATCAGGTCAATATGGTATTTTCCGGTTCTCTGGTTACCTCCGGGCGGGCTGCCGCAGTAGTTACAGCCACAGGAATGAATACGGAGATCGGTTCGATCGCTTCTTTGATGAACCGGGCAGAGGTACAGAAAACACCCCTGCAGATTAGCCTGGACCATTTTTCCGGTCATCTGGCGCTTGGCATCATGGGAATCTGTGTTTTGGTTTTTGGACTCAGTGTTTACCGGAAGGAACCTGTACTGGACGCGTTGATGTTTGCCGTGGCTCTGGCTGTGGCGGCAATCCCGGAAGCATTAAGCTCCATTGTCACCATTGTCCAGGCCATGGGAACCCAGAAAATGGCAAGGGAGCACGCGATCATCAAGGATTTAAAGGCAGTGGAAAGCCTTGGCTGCGTATCTGTGATCTGCTCTGATAAGACGGGAACACTGACTCAGAACCGTATGGAAACAGAGGCGGTCTACATCAATGGAAGAGAAATGGAGACGGATCAGCTGAAAGAGTATGCGGGATCAGGAAAAAAGGATGCGAAGCTCTTTTTAATGGCAGCCGCTTTAAATAATAATACATCTCCATCTGCTGGGGATAAGGAGGGGGATCCGGTGGAGCTGGCCCTGTTTCATATGGTTCAGGCTGCCGGAGCAGTCCCGGAACAGCTGCGCCTGTGCTGTCCAAGAAAAGGGGAGATTCCCTTTGATTCTGCAAGAAAGAGAATGACGACCATCCATGAGGTGCAGGGGGAAGAAATCATGTTTGTTAAGGGTGCTCCGGATGTGCTGCTGGAGCGTTGCACACGGATCATAAATCCTGCCGGAGCAGATCTTGTTCCGTCACGACAGCTTTCTGCTTCCGACCGGGCGGCGATTTTAAATCAGAATCAGGAATGGTCCTTACGGGGGCTCAGGATTTTGGCATTTGCCTGCCGGTTCGGAGTCAAATGGCAGGAGGATCCGGAAACAGACCTTGTGTTTCTGGGGCTTGCGGCAATGATGGATCCGCCCCGGCCGGAGTCACGCCCGGCAGTGGCTGCGGCCCGTCAGGCCGGAATACGCACGGTGATGATCACAGGAGATCACCGGACAACGGCAATGGCTGTAGCAGGCCGGATCGGCATTTTTTTGCCCGGAGATCTGGCGCTTACAGGAGCCCGGCTGGATCAGATGACAGAAGAAGAACTGGAAAAAAAGCTGCCGCAGATTTCTGTTTATGCCCGCGTATCTCCGGAGCATAAAATACGCATTGTAAAAGCATGGCAGAACCGGGGGCATATCGTAGCCATGACGGGCGACGGGGTAAATGATGCTCCCGCCCTGAAAAAAGCAGATATCGGCATTGCTATGGGTCTGGGAGGAACAGAGGTGTCAAAGGATGCCGCCTCCATGATTCTGGCGGATGACAATTTTGCTACGATTATCAAGGCTGCTGCCAATGGAAGAAACGTATACCGCAATATTAAAAATGCCATCCAGTTTCTTTTGTCCGGAAATATGGCAGGGATTCTGTGCGTCCTTTACACTTCGCTTTTGGGGCTTCCCCTTCCCTTTGCTCCGGTTCATCTGCTGTTTATCAACCTGATCACCGATTCTCTCCCGGCAATCGCCATTGGGATGGAGCCGGCAGAGGATGGACTGCTTAAGAAACCGCCCAGAGACCCGAAGGAAGGGATTTTGACTCCTGGCTTTGTCGGACAGATCTTTTTTCAGGGCGGCCTGATGGCGGGAGCAACCATGTGGGCCTGGAGCCTGGGAATGAGACAGGGGGGAGAAGCTCTGGCCTGTACCATGGCATTTTCTGCGCTTACACTGGCGCGTCTGTTTCACGGCTTTAACTGCCGCAGCAGCTATTCGATCATACAGCTTGGCCTTCTCAGCAATCCGGGCAGTCTGGCGGCATTTATGCTTGGGAGCATTCTTTTGGCAGCGGTTCTTTTTGTGCCGGGGCTGCAGATGTTTTTTGCCGCATCCGATCTCATGCCGGTTCAGGCGGCGGCTGTAGGAATGGCTGCATTTCTTCCTACAGTGGTGATACAGCTGGGAAGGATTTTCAGGGATGCGCAGCAGTAAGAGACTGAAAAAATAGAAATCAGAGCCGAAAAGTAGAAAAAATCGGAAAAATGTGGTACAGTAGACAATAAGTGAGTGCAGAATACAGGAGGCCGTCAATGAAATTTGTTACATATGAGATTGAACATAAGAGAAGACTGGGCGTTATAAACAGGGATGGAACATGGATCTATCCGTTGCGCTCTCTGGATATGGATTATAAAACCATGCAGGAGCTGATCGAGGGCATCAGTGAGTCTGAAAAGCAGCTTCTGGAGTATGTGTCAGGACAGGATCCTTATAAAATCAAAGGGGCAGTTCCCGCAGAGGAGGCTATCCTTCTTGCGCCTATTCCTCATCCTGTGCAGGATGTGATCTGCCTGGGCATCAATTATATGGCCCATGCAGAGGAATCGGCCCGCTATAAGAAGGAGGCCTTTGGCGGAGAGCGCCCCTTTGCCGTATATTTCTCAAAACGGGTCAGCGAAGCTACGGGTACAGGCGCTGAAATCCCCAGTCATAAGGAGTTAGTGCAGGATTTGGATTACGAAGCTGAACTGGCGGTTATTATTGGAAAGGACGCAAAAAATGTGCCTGTCTCCGAGGTGAAAAATTATATTTTCGGTTATACGGTGATCAATGATGTGAGCGCCAGAACCCTTCAGACCCGTCATAAGCAGTGGTATTTCGGCAAAAGCCTGGATGGATTTCTTCCCATGGGACCTTGTATTGTTACCGCGGAGGAATTTCCCTATCCGCCCAGGTTTTCCATTCAGTCCAGGGTAAACGGAGAGCTTCGCCAGGACAGCAGTACAGAGCTTATGATATTTGGCATTGACCATGTGGTAAGCGAGCTTTCTGCCGGAATGACCCTGAAGGCAGGCACCATTATCGCTACAGGAACGCCGGCCGGTGTGGGAATGGGCTTTGATCCGCCCCGTTTTTTAAAGCCCGGGGATGTGGTGGAGTGCTCCATTGAGGGAATAGGAACCCTGGTAAACCGGGTTTCAGAGTAGAAAAGAAACAGGCACAGCATAAAAGGAGGCCGGGAAAATGGATTACTTATCAATGACCATTGGAAAACAGAAAAACATTGCGTTGATTGCACACGACCAGAAAAAGCATGAACTGATGGACTGGTGTCTGGAGCATAAGGAAGCACTGTCAAAGCATTTTCTGTGCGGGACAGGCACCACAGCCAGGATGATTACAGAGTATACGGGCCTTTCGGTAAAGGGATACAACAGCGGGCCCTTAGGCGGCGACCAGCAGATCGGAGCCAAGATTGTGGAAGGAAAGATTGATTTTGTGATTTTCTTTTCCGATCCTCTCACGGCCCAGCCTCACGATCCGGATGTGAAGGCGCTTCTTCGGATCGCACAGGTTTATGACATTCCCATTGCAAACAATAAAGCAAGCGCGGATTTTATGATTGCTTCTCCTCTGATGGAAGAGGAGTATGAGCATGATGTGATCAATTTCAGGCAAAATATTTCAGAACGGGCTCAGACATTGTAGCCGGCAGAAGGGGGAAGCTGTATTTATGGAACAGGTATTATACGATTTGATGGATTGGGCGGGAATTGAGGAGCTGACTTATTCGGAGTCTGCAGATCCTCACAGACTTCTGGGATCTCACATAACAGAAAAGGGGCTTTTGATCCAGGCTCTGTTTCCTACGGCTTCGGCTGTAAAGGTAAAACTTTCCAATACGGGAAAGACATATGATATGGAGCTGGCAGATGAAGCAGGCTTTTTTGCAGTCCTCATTCCCAGAAAGACGAAAACAGCCTATACGCTTTTAGTGACCTATGATAATGGGGCGGAGGAAGAAGTTACAGATCCTTACGCCTTTGGCCCTCAGTATACGGAGCGGGAGCTCAAGAAGTTTGAAGCGGGAATTTTCTATAACATCTATGAGAAAATGGGTGCTCATCCCATGACAATAGACGGTGTGGAGGGTGTATATTTTTCCGTATGGGCCCCTTGTGCCATGAGAGTCAGCGTGGTAGGAGATTTTAACCTCTGGGACGGCAGACGCCATCAGATGAGGAAGCTGGGGGAGGGAGATGCAAGTGTATTTGAGCTGTTCATTCCCGGCTTAAAACCAGGCTGCCTTTATAAGTATGAGGTGAAAACGCGGGCCGGGGAACCCATGTTAAAATGTGATCCCTATGCCAACTATGCAGAGCTGCGCCCCAATAATGCCTCCATTGTGTGGGATATTGGAAACTATCAGTGGAAGGATCAGGAGTGGATGAAAAAAAGGGCCGCTTCTGATACAAAGGACAAGCCGTTTAATATCTACGAAGTTCATCTGGGCTCCTGGATCCGCAAGGCGTTTGCAGAGGATGAAAATGGAAATGTGATTGCCGGGTCTGAGTTCTATAATTACCGGGAATTGGCTGTAAAGCTGGCTGATTATGTAAAGGATATGGGATATACCCATGTGGAACTGATGCCGGTGATGGAGCATCCCTTAGACGCTTCCTGGGGATATCAGGTGACAGGGTATTATGCGCCCACCAGCCGATACGGAACCCCGGATGATTTCATGTATTTTATGGATTATATGCATGAAAACGGCATCGGGGTGATCCTTGACTGGGTACCGGCTCATTTCCCCAGAGATGCCTATGGCATGGCCTGCTTTGACGGTACCTGTGTATATGAACACGCAGATCCCAGACAGGGTTCTCACCCCCACTGGGGAACTCTGATTTACAATTACGGCCGTCCCGGCGTATCCAATTTCCTGATCGCAAACGCCTTATTCTGGGCTGAAAAATATCACGCAGACGGTATCCGAATGGATGCAGTTGCTTCCATGCTGTATCTGGACTACGGCAAAAATGACGGCGAGTGGGTAGCCAATATGTACGGCGGAAATGAAAATCTGGAAGCCGTAGAATTCTTAAAGCATTTAAACAGCGTATTTAAGGGACGCAAAGACGGCGCTGTGCTGATCGCAGAGGAGTCCACAGCATGGCCCATGATCACCGGCAATCCAAAGGACGGCGGTCTTGGCTTTGACTACAAGTGGAATATGGGCTGGATGAATGACTTCACCAACTATATGCGCTGCGATCCCTATTTCCGGAAAAATAATTACGGCGGGCTTACCTTTTCCATGCTCTATGCCTACAGTGAAAACTTTGTCCTGGTATTTTCCCATGACGAGGTGGTTCACGGAAAAGGCTCCATGATGGGGAAAATGCCAGGAGAAACTCTGGAAAAGAAAGCAGAAAATCTGCGCGCTGCGTACGGCTTTATGATGTCCCATCCGGGCAAGAAGCTGCTCTTTATGGGACAGGACTTTGGCCAGATTGACGAGTGGAATGAAAATGCTTCTCTGGAATGGGAACTTTTGCAGTATCCTCTTCACAAAAATATGCAGAGCTATGTAAGGGCATTAAACCACATGGTTCTGGAGCATCCGGCTCTTTACGAGGAGGACTTTGACCCCAGTGGATTTGAGTGGATCAACTGCAGCTATCATGAAGAAAGCATGGTTTTATATGTACGCAGAAGCAAAGACGGAAAGGAAACGCTGCTCTTTATCTGCAACTTTGATAATGTGGAGCATGAGAAATTCCGTCTGGGAGTACCGTTTGCAGGCAAATATAAGGAAATCTTCAACAGTGACGCCAGGGAATTCGGCGGTCAGGGCAGGATCAACGCCCGCGCAAAGAGCTCGAAGAAGATTCCATGGGATGACAGAGAGAACTCCATCGAATGCAATATCCCGCCAATGAGCTTTCTGGTATTTTCCTGTACGCCGGAAGCTGGCAAAAAGAAGGCCGGGAGGGCTGCAAAAAGCTCTGTTAAGGAGGCTGCCGCAAAGAAGGAGCCAGAGACCGGCGGAAGAAAGACAGCCGTGGTGAAAGAGGAGCCGAAGAAGCTGGCTACAGCCAGGGAAGAACCTAAAAAACTTTCTACTACAAAAGAGGAACCTAAAAAGATAGTGGAGGCAAAGAGCCGGGAAAGAACCCAAAAGACGGCTCAATCTTTCAAACGCACTGAGTCGTAAAACACAGGAGGGGCCGAGGATACAGACAGAAAGGAAACGCAGATTATAATACAGATCTATGCTTCGTAATATATGGTTAACGATTTCCATCAAAAAGAAGATCGGTATTTTTGCAGCCATGGTCATTTTGATCATGGCTCTTTCGGCTACGTTCAGTATTTGTATTATGAACTTCTCGCTGGGAGGCTTCAATACCATTTTAAATGACAATTCCCGCTGCCATGATTTTCAGGAGGCACTGGATCTTGAGATTGAGTCCTTTGCGGATTATATCCGCGATGCCACACCTGATACGAGAGATCAGTATGTTCTGTCCTGCGTCCGTACAGAGCGCTGTCTCCGCTCCCTTCCCTTTGACTATGCCCGGATTGGCACAGAGCGCTACGCCCGCACCTGGAGTATTTTAAATGGTTATGAAACCTATCAGGCCTATCGGGATGAGCTTGCTGAGACACAGGTAAGGGAAAGCGATTTTGTGGAACGGCTGTACCGGGTGTACAAGATGCAGGAATATCTTCAGACCTATGCCAGACGTCTGGTGCAGGTCACTTTAAAAGAAGGAAATGACAGTTATCAGGAAAAAGTACCTGTATTTTATAACATGCCCTATCTGATTCTGGCTATTTCCGCCGTCTTTATGGGTTTTGTGATGTTTTTAACCAAAATCCTCTCCAACGCGCTGGTATCTCCGGCAGTCCTTCTGGCCCAGTGCGCCAGAAAAATCGCCAAAAATGATTTTACCGGAGAAGATCCCTCTGTAGAAAACCGGGATGAAATGGGCGAACTGGTGCGGGCATTTAACAAAATGAAACGGTCTACAAAGGGGTATATTGATACATTAAAGGAGAATCACCGTATGTCCGAACTGCTCCACAGGGAAGAGATCGAAAGGGTAGAGATGGAAAAGCAGCTTAGCGGAGCCAGGCTGGAGCTGCTGAAAAGTCAGATCAATCCCCATTTCCTCTTTAATACTCTGAATATGATCGCATGCATGGCAAAGCTGGAGGAGGCGGTTACGACAGAGCGGATGATCAGCAGCATGGGCAGCCTGTTCCGGTATAACTTAAAGACCTCAGAGCAGATCGTAACCCTTGCCAGGGAACTGAAGGTGGTGCAGGATTATATGTATATTCAGCAGATGCGTTTTGGAAGCCGTATTCTCTACAGCTGTGATCTTAAGGTTGATGCAGAGCAGGCTATGATTCCGGCCTTTACGCTGCAGCCTGTGGTGGAAAATGCCATGGTTCATGGTTTGTCAAAGAAGGAACAGGGCGGAAGAGTTCACGTAAGGATTTGGGAACAGGGAAACAGGCTTGTTATTTCTGTAGCCGATACGGGACTCGGAATGTCTGAGGAGCGTCTGGCAGAGGTCACGGAGGCCATGAAGGAGCGCCGGACCTCCAGGATTGGAATAGGACTGGGAAATATTTACAAGCGTATCCACATGATGTACAAACAGGGAGAATTCCGGATCGCCAGCATAGAAGGACGGGGCACGGTGATTCAGATGTTCATTCCTCAGGAAAAGCATAACAGGGGGGATAAATAATGTACCGAATGTTGATAGCGGATGATGAAATGATAGAGCGGGCTGTACTGTATAAAATGCTCAATAAAAATCTGGAAGGCCAGTGTGAGATCTATCAGGCAGAAAACGGCAGACAGGCACTGGAGCTGTATGAAAAGGAGAAGATCCAGATTGCTGTTTTAGATATAGAGATGCCGGGGATCAACGGGATCCAGGCAGCAGAGAAGATCAGGGAAAAAGATAAGGATTGTGTGATCGTTTTCCTTACAGCTTTTGATGAATTTTCCTATGCAAAGAAAGCTATTTCTGTAAGGGCCATTGATTATGTGCTTAAGCCATATGATGAAAATGAGCTTATGCTTGTGATCGAGGAGGCCATGCGCATGGTAGAAGAGCAGGGGCAGAGGAAGGAGATGGAACAGTTCTTTCAAAATGAATCGGAGGAAGCTGATTTTGAAGAAGATCCGGTTCAGCCGGAGGATGATAATGATCACATGAGCCGTGTAGGGGCCATGATCCGCTCGTTTATTGAAGAAAATTATATGTATGACATTTCCATGCAGGAGCTGGCACGGAGGATGAACTACTCAGAGCCCTATTTCTGCAAGCTTTTTAAACAGTACTTTGACCAGAATTTTACTGCTTATCTCACCGAGTACCGCATTGCTGAGGCAAAAAAGCTTTTGGAGCAGCCCACTTTTAATATAAAGGATGTGGGAAAAGCGGTAGGCTACAGTGATTCCAATTACTTTACAAAGGTATTTAAGAGGATCACCGGACAGAGTCCGACGGAGTATCGGAATGGGTGATAAGGAAAAATATAAAGAAAATATAAAGAAAGTTAAAATTATACTACGATTCGCAAAAATTTACCATGTTCATTGTGCGCTTTTCCTTATATAATGAAATCAACATAAATAAAGCGTTAAGATATATATCAAAAACGTGAATGATGTATTAAGAGGAGGATGTGTAACATGAAGAAAAGATGGTTAAGCACAGCACTTTGCGCAGCAATGGCTGCAGGTACTCTGGCAGGCTGCGGTCTGAAGACACCAGAGACTACGACAGCTGCTCCGGCTGCAACTGAGGCTGCAAAGGAGGAGACCAAGGCAGAAGAGAAGACTGAGGCGGCAGAGGGTGAGACCAAGGCAGAGGCAGCAGCTTCCGGCAAGTATGACACTGCAAATATGCCTGAGGTAACTCTGGTATACGCAGAGGTTAACCCACTGGATACGATCGTTGGCCAGATGGCTACCGATTTCAAGGAAAAGGTTGAAGAGCTTTCCGATGGAAAGATGACAATCGACGTACAGGCCAGCGGCGTTCTGGGTTCTGAGAATGACGTTCTGGATACCATGTTAGGCGGCGGCGGTACCATTGATATGTCCCGTATTTCCGCATTCGCATTAAATGGCTACGGCGCAAAGAAGTCTCTGCTTCTTTCCATTCCTTATACATTTGCTGACCGTGAGCATTTCTGGAACTTCGCAACCAGCGATCTGGCTGATGAGTTCTTAGCAGAGCCGGTTGAGCAGGGCCTGGGCGTAAGAGGTCTGTTCTACGGTGAGGAAGGCTTCCGTCACTTCTTCTTTAAGGAAGAGGCTAACACACTTGAAGACTTAAAGGGCTTAAAGATCCGTGTTTCCAATGACCCTGTTATGACAGGTATGGTAGCCGGACTGGGCGCTAACGCAACTGTTGTTTCCATGAACGAGCTGTACTCCGCACTGCAGACAGGTGTTGTTGACGCTGCTGAGCAGCCGATCGCAAACTATGCTTCCAATGCATTCCCTGAGGTTGCACCTTACCTGATGCTGGATGGACATACTCTGGGCGCTGTTCAGGTTGTTATCACAGACGAGGCATGGAACGGACTGACTGAGGATCAGCAGGCTATCCTGATGGAGGCAGGCGAGTACGCTTCTGCTAACAACCGTAAAAATTCTGAGAACAAAGAGAATGAGGTTCTGGAGCAGCTTAAGGCTGACGGCGTGACCGTTGTTGAGGTTGAGGATAAGGCTCCATGGAAAGAGGCTTGTAAGGATGTAATCGAGTCCAACACTTCCGATCAGGCTGAACTGTATCAGCAGCTCCTTGATATGGAGTAATCTTGCAGTAAATTTGTAACTGGCAGGACACAGAGAGTTTTGGGTATTTTCTGTGTCCTGTTTTGGTATCACGGAACCTGTTAAAATGTTGTTAACAGACATCCGAATACACAATAAAGAAAAGGGGGAAAATCTGAAATGCCAGAGATTTTCAACAAAATCGACAAGATCAAACCGGCGTATGACCTGGTATACAAGGTTGTACTGCTGATCTGCAAGCTGCTTCTGGTTGCGGATATTGTGATCACATCCATGTCTGTTGTCGGCCGTTACGTTTCCTTTATTCCCGACCCGGCCTGGAGTGAAGAAGTAGTTCTTACCTGTATGTCCTATATGGCAGTGCTTTCTGCAGCACTGGCGATCCGCAGGGGCGCTCATATCCGTATGACCGCATTTGACAATTACTTACCGAAAAAGGTCGTAACTTTCCTTGATATCCTTGCTGATGTTGCCGTACTGGTACTGGCTGTGATCATGATTACAGTGGGCTGGAAATATGCAACCGGCATTGGTTCCAAGGGTACTTATGTAAGTATGCCAAAGGTATCCAGATTCTGGATGTACTTCCCGGTTCCTTTAGCCGGAGTGGCTATGGTTGTGTTTGAGATTGAGGCTCTTTACAATCATGTGAAAAAGATCTTTGTAAAGGAGGAAGCAAAATAATGGATGCGAATACATTTGCAATTTTAGTTTTACTTGGAAGCTTTTTCCTGATGATCTTCCTGCGTTTCCCCATCGCTTATGCGGTTGCTCTTTCTTCCGTATTCTGTCTGGTAGCTCAGGGACATAACCTGACTACGATCTGCCAGCAGATGGTAAAGGGAATCAGTTCCTTCAGCCTGATGGCTGTTCCGTTCTTTATCACCATGGGATGCCTTATGGGCTCCGGCGGTATTTCCGAAAAGCTGATCGCTCTGGCAAATGCCTGCGTGGGCTGGATGCGCGGCGGTATGGCAATGGTAAACATCGTTGCTTCCTATTTCTTCGGCGGTATTTCCGGTTCTGCATCTGCAGATACAGCTTCCTTAGGTTCCATCCTGATCCCTATGATGGTTGACCAGGGCTATGACGGAGATTTCTCCACTGCAGTTACGATTACATCTTCCTGTGAGGGACTTTTAGTACCTCCAAGCCACAACATGGTTATCTACGCTACCACAGCCGGCGGTATTTCCGTAGGAAGCCTGTTCTTAGCAGGATATATTCCGGGCGCTCTGTTAGCTGCTTCCCTGATGATCGGCTCTTACATTATTTCTGTAAAGCGCAATTATCCAAAGGGCGACAAGTTCAGCATGAAGGTGCTGTTAAAGCAGTTCAGCGTTTCCTTCTGGGCTCTGGCAGCCGTTCTGATCGTTGTAGTAGGCGTAGTAGGCGGTGTGTTCACAGCTACTGAGTCCGCAGCGATCGCTGTTATCTACAGTCTTCTTGTAAGTGTATTTATCTACAAGGGACTTGACTGGAAGGGCGTATGGAGAGTTTTAGGCGACTGCATCGACACACTGTCCATCGTACTGATCCTGATCGCAACCTCCAGTATTTTCGGTTACTGCCTGACACAGCTCCATGTGCCTCAGCTGGCAGCAGCAGCCATTACAAACTTTACCAATAATCCGATCGTACTGGCACTGCTGTTAAACCTGATCCTTCTGGTTTTAGGCTGTATCATGGATATGGCTCCGATCATCCTGATCGCAACTCCTATCCTTCTGCCGATCGCAACCTCTATCGGTATCGATCCCATTCAGTTCGGTATCATGGTAGTATTAAACTGCGGTATCGGCCTTCTGACTCCTCCGGTTGGTTCCGTTCTTTTCATCGGTTCCGCCATTGCAAAGCTGCCAATGGAGAAGGTTGTAAAAGCTACCCTTCCATTCTACCTGTGCATGATCATTACGCTGCTTCTGATCACATTTGTACCGGCAATCAGCCTGTGGCTGCCTCAGGTATTGGCATAACAGCAGAAATCATTTATAATTAACAATCATGAAGCCGTTCTGATGCTTTATCAGGACGGCTTTAAAAATCACTTCGGAGGAAGGCTTATGTATCAATATACCTATCGTCTCAGCAATGGAGAATACTGGCGTCTGTCTATGTACTATACGTATGGATCTATGGTAGGCGTGTGCAATCTGATATTTACAGCGGCTTTATTTATCCTTACCTATGTAAAATGGGGAGGAGCGGGATGGGGCTACCGGGCCATGCTGATCTTAGGCTGCAGTCTGTTTACCGTGCTTCAGCCCCTGGCGATCTGGAGACGTTCCAAAAAGATTGCTTCAGCGATTAAAGAGGATACTCATATCATGATTGACGGCAAGGGGATCCATGTGACTGTGGGAACGGCTCATACGGATATTGTATGGGACAAGATCCGCCGTATTTCAAAGAAACCGGATATGCTGGTGATCTTTTCCGATACGACCCATGGATATGTGCTTACGGATCGGGTGCTGGGAGGAGACCGTGAAGCGGTCTATTCGTTTATCACTGCCCGTATGAATCATGGAAAAAAGTAAGGAGGAAGCAGTGAAAGGGAAGAGAAACATCCTGGCTGCCGGCCTGATCCTGGCGTTGTCCGCCTCGGTATGGGGGTGCCAAAGCAGAGAGAAGGGGGCCGGGGAAGAAAATGTACCAGAGTTTGTGCTGACCTATGCGGAAAATCAGGCAGAGGACTATCCTACTACTCAGGGAGCTTACAGATTTGCAGAACTGGTAAAGCAGAGAACCGGAGGAAAGGTGGAAATCCTGATCAATGCCGAGGGGATTCTGGGGGATGAGAGAACGGTGATCGAGCAGCTTCAGTTCGGCGGCGTTGATTTTGCCCGTGTGTCTCTGTCGCCTTTATCGGAATTTGTGCCGGAATTGAATGTCCTTCAGCTTCCCTATCTGTATACAGGTGCGGAGCATATGTGGAAGGTGCTGGAAGGGGAAATCGGGGACAGCTTTTTAGGTTCCTTTGAGGGCTCCAGTCTGGTAGCTCTTTCCTGGTATGACGCAGGAGCCAGAAATTTTTACAATTCGGTCCGTCCCATAGAGAAGCTGGAGGATATGAAGGGGCTTACCATCCGTGTTCAGGAGTCGGAGCTTATGAGCGACAGCATCCGTGCGCTGGGAGCCGTGCCGAAGCAGATGGCTTACGGGGAAGTTTATTCCGGCCTTCAGACCGGGGAAATCGACGGAGCGGAAAATAACTGGCCCTCTTATGAGTCCACAAGGCATTATGAGGTAGCCAGGTATTACACCATCGATGAGCATACCCGAGTGCCGGAGCTGCAGCTGGCGGCCCAGTCCACCTGGGATAAGCTGCCTGAGGAGTACAGAACCATTATTACCCAGTGTGCCAAAGAATCCGCAAGGTATGAGCGTTCTCTGTGGAAGGAGCGTGAGGCGCAGTCTGAGCAGAATATCCGTGAAGCAGGCTGTATCATAACAGAGCTTTCCAAAGAAGAAAAGTCCCGCTTTCAGGCTGCGGTTATGCCTATGTACGGAAAATACTGCAGCGATTATGTGGATATGATCGACCGGATTGTGGCTGAGGGGAGATAAGGAAAAATCACGTCCGGTTCATCCTTGTGGAATGACGGTAAGGTATGCTATAATAGCCCCATAACCGGATGGCTCTTATGGATCCATACAGGCACAGACAAAGGAGAAGGGACGGTGGACGTTATGAATAAAGTAATTACAGTAAGCCGTGAATTTGGAAGCGGTGGACGCGAGCTGGGGGTAAAGCTGGCAGATGCGCTGGGGATTCCTTTTTATGATAAGGAACTGATTTCCATGGCTGCCGACGATATCAATATTGCGGAAGAAGCATTTCGCAGGTATGACGAGCATATTGTGGTGGAAGATCCCCTGGATCGGAATTTTTATCATGCATTTTCTGACATTTACCAGGTTCCCATGTCGGATCAGATTTTCGTGGCGCAGTCGAATGTGATCCGCCGTCTGGCATCCCATGGCCCCTGTATTATTGTCGGCCGGTGTGCTGATATGGTATTGGAGGACAGCATCAATATTTTTGTTTATGCAAAGATGAAAAACAGGATCCGCCGTATGATGGAGCTGGAGCCGGGATCGGATGAAAAGGAAATGGAGCGCCGGATCCGTGAGGTAGACCGGAAGCGGAAGGATTATTATCAGTATTATACTGGAAATACCTGGGGAAAGGCGCAGAATTATCATCTGTGCGTAGACAGCGGACTCGTAGGAGTGGACGGCTGTCTCAGAGCAGTGACGGCATATCTGGGAGAGTTGTGCCGGGATCTGTCTTAAAAAAAGAAAATATATGTTTTATGAATATTATTTTTCCAAAGGCTCATACTAGGAGTGTACAAAGGAAGTACAAATCAAAAAACAGGTGAGTCCATGGAAAAGCCCGGTAAAAAACTGAAGAAATTTTTAATCATAACAGGAACCACAGGATTGGTCTATGCAGGTTTAAAGTACCTGCTGCCTCTTGTGGCTCCTTTTTTCATTGGCTATACGCTGGCCTTGATCCTGCGCCCTTCGGTCCGTTTTATCCGGTATCGTTTTCAGTTTTCTGCATTTGGAAAAACATGGAAAATTCCCTCTGGATTGATCGGAGCAGCAGAAATAGGGATTATATTTGGCGGTCTGGGGATTTTGGTCTGGCAGGGAATCCTGCGCCTGTGCCGGGAACTGCAGCTTCTGGCAGTCCGTCTGCCCCTGTGGATCATGGATTTTGACAGCCGGATGGCGGAATACTGTATGAAAATGGAACGGGCAGCAGGCTTAAAGTCCGGCTGTCTGTTTGAAACAGCAGCTGAAATGACAGCCACATTGGGGGAGAAGGCGAAAGAAAGCCTGATGCCTTTTCTTATGACAAATTCCCTGCCTGCAGCGGCTTTTTTTATACGTCTGACTCTCGTTTGCCTGGTTTCCTTTCTGGCGGCCGTCCTGAGTCTTCAGGAGATGGAAGAGCTTCGGCACAGGCGGGATCAGTCCTTGTTTCGCAGAGAGTTTAATCTTATCGGGAGCCGCCTGGTACAGACTGGGAAGGCATGGTTTAAAAGCCAGGGCATCATCCTTCTTTTAACCTGTGGTTTGAGTATAGGAGCCATGATCTGGATGGGAAATCCATATGCTGTTTTGGCAGGCACAGCCATAGCTCTTCTGGACGCCCTGCCTCTTTTGGGAGCAGGGGCTGTCCTTCTGCCCTGGGCTTTTTTGTGCGTGCTGGGAGGACAGTGGAAGGATGCTTTGATCCTTTCGGCTCTCTATCTGGCCTGTTACTTTGCGCGCCAGTATCTGGAAGCGAAGTATATGGGCAGTGAGGTTGGCTTATCTCCTCTGGAAACACTGGCGGCAGTGTATGTGGGAATGGAATTATTTGGTATTTTGGGATTTATTTTAGGGCCTCTGGGACTGCTTTTGATCGAGGATCTGACAGAGATATGGGAAGGAGGAGCAGACAGAGGGAAACTTACTTGACAGGCAGAAGCTTTGGCTGATAGACTGGTGTTAGAAATGATGGGAGAGGACATGAAAATGTTTGATGTGGAGCAGGTAAAAGCCTTAAATGATCTGGAGAGAATGGTCTATGAATATGTTGTAAAAGATCCTGAAAAGGTGAAATATATGAGGATTCGGGAGCTGGCTGATGAGGTACATGTTTCAACGTCTACCATTCTGCGGTTTTGTAAAAAAATGGGATGCAGCGGCTATTCAGAATTTAAGCTGCAGCTTCGGGATTGTCAGACCAGGAAGGATCAGGCAAACGTAAGGGATGATATTTCAGAAGTCGTTGACTTTCTTAAAAAAACCGCAGCGCAGGAGTTTGAAGATAAGCTGGAAATGCTGGCAGAGGTTATTTTTCATGCAAACCATGTTTTTCTGGTAGGCAGCGGTATGTCGGGGATCGTGGCAAAATATGGAGCGCGGTATTTTTCAAGTATGGGTAAATTCTGCCTGTATATTGATGAACCGCACTATCCTACAGAGAGCAGTTTTTTAAAGGACAGTCTTGTGATCGTATTTTCTGTATCGGGGGAATCCGGAGATACCATCCGGCATGTTATGCGGTTTAAGGAGCAGAACTGCCGGATCCTCAGCATCACGAATACGGAAAACTGCACCATAGCAAAGCTGTCTGATCATAATATTGCATATTATGTCAGCTATATGCGGCTGGGTGATTATGATGTTACAACCCAGATCCCGGCGGTGAGTATTGTGGAACGTCTGGGCAAGAAGCTGTACCGCTATACCTCTAAAGGGCCAGGAGCTATTTGATAAAACATCCTGTTACATATAAAAAACAAGTGATTAAAGGTGTCACTTGTTTTTTTAGGCCCTGAAAGCGATGACAGTAGATGATTCCCTTCGTATAATGTATCTATCAAAATCCTTAAGGGGGAAAAGAAAATGGCAAAAGATTATACGGTTATTTCCAGAAAAATCGTAGAGCAGATTGGTGGGATCGACAACATTGCAAACGTTACTCACTGTATGACCCGTCTCCGCTTTGTGTTAAAGGATGAAACACTGGCAGATGATGAGGCAGTAAAAGCAATTGACGGTGTTATGGGTCTGGTAAAACAGGGAGGACAGTACCAGATCATCATCGGCAACCATGTAGGAACCGCTTATCAGGAGGTTTTAAAACTGGGAAATTTTGGCGAGCAGAGTGAAATTGCCAAAGGTGAGAAGAAAGAACCTCTGACACTGAAAAAAGTGGGAAATAACATTCTGGATGCGATTGTGGGAACCATGTCCCCGCTGATTCCGGCTATCATCGGCGGCTCCATGGTAAAGCTTCTGGTTATGCTCCTTGGAATGGCAGGTATCCTGTCTGCTGATTCAGAAACCTATAAGCTGATCAATACCATTGGCGACGGAGCATTCTACTTCCTTCCGATGCTGGTAGCAGCGTCCGCAGCAAAGAAATTTAAGACGGATATGTTTCTGGCAATTTCCATTGCAGGAGTTCTGATCCATCCGGATTTCAGAAGCATGATGGAGGCAGTTACAGTAGGCGATACAGCGGCTCATTTTATGGGAATCCCCATTGCTTCCGTAAAGTATACCTATACCGTTATCCCGTCAATCTGTATGACATGGATCCTGTCCTATATTGAGCGGGGCGTTGATAAGATCACTCCGGCTGTGACAAAGAACTTCTTAAAGCCCATGCTGATTCTTCTGATTGCGGCTCCCATTGCTATTTTAATCATTGGGCCGGCAGGTATATATGTAGGAGAAGGCATTTCCTCATTCGTTTTCGCAGTTCAGGACAAGCTTGGCTTTGTGGCAGTAGGAATCATGGGCGCGATCTGGCCGCTCCTTGTAATTACCGGTATGCACCGTGTATTTACGCCAACTATTTTACAGACTATTTCCGAGACGGGAATGGAGGGTACAGTAATGCCCTCTGAGATCGGAGCAAATCTTTCACTGGGCGGCGTATCTCTTGCAGTTGCATTAAAAACAAAGAACAGTGAGCTTCGACAGACGGCTCTTGCGGCAGCATCTTCTGCTCTGATCGCAGGAACTACAGAGCCTGCTCTCTATGGCGTTGCAGTGCGCTTAAAGCGTCCTCTTCTGGCTTCTCTGATCACAGGCTTTGTTTGTGGCTGTCTGGCCGGAATCGGAGGGCTTGCCAGCCGTTCCATGGTATCGCCCAGCGTTCTCACCGGAGTACAGTTTATCGATCCGGCGAATCCGGGAAGAAGTATTGCGTGGATTGCAGGCATCACCATTTTATCCATTGTCCTGTCCTTTGTGCTGACACTGGTGATCGGTTTTGAGGATATTCCAGAAGAGGAGAAATAACATTGAGTGATTTCAGAGTACCGGAGAATTTTTTATGGGGAGGAGCCATTTCTGCCAATCAGGCAGAAGGAGCTTATCGGGAAGGAGGCCGTGGGATCAGCAATATCGACCTGATCCCCCACGGTTCCAGTCGTATGGATGTGAAGCTGGGAAAGGTTTCTGATCCTGAGCTGCAGACAGATGCCTTTTATCCCAGCCATGAGGCGATTGATTTTTATCATCATTATAAAGAGGATCTGGCCTTAATGGGGGAATTGGGACTTAAGGTATTCCGCACCTCTATTTCCTGGTCCAGACTGTTTCCTGAGGGAGATGAGGCATTCCCCAATCCGGAAGGAATCGCTTTTTATAAAGACCTGTTTAAGGAATGCCGCAGATATGGGATGGAGCCTCTGGTTACGCTGTGCCATTTTGATGTGCCGTATGGCCTGATCCGGAAATATGGCTCCTGGAGAAGCAGAGAGGTGATCGGCTGCTTTGTACGGTATGCAAAAACATGCTTCAGGGAATTAAAGGGACTGGTAAAATACTGGCTTACATTTAATGAAATCAATATTGTGCTGCACAGTCCGTTTTCAGGGGCAGGAATTGCCTTTGCAGAGGGAGAAAACAGAAATCAGGTTATTTATCAGGCGGCTCACCATATGCTTGTAGCAAGCGCTCTTGTCACAAAAGCAGCCCATGAAACAGATCCAGAAAATAAAGTGGGCTGTATGCTGGCCGGAGGAAGCTTTTATCCGTATTCCTGTAATCCGGAGGATGTATGGGAGTCTGTAAAAAAAGAACAGGAAAATCTGTTTTTCATTGATGTGCAGGTTCGCGGACATTATCCCAGCTATGCCAAAAAGCTTTTCAGGGAAAAGGGTATCTGTCTGAATATGGAGCCGGAAGATTCGGATATCTTAAAAAATACAGTTGATTTTATGTCCTTCAGCTATTATTCCAGCCGCTGTGTGGCTGCGGATATGGCGGATAAGACGTCAAATGAGGGAAATGTGGTGAAATCCGTGAAAAACCCCTGGCTGAAAACAAGCCAGTGGGGATGGGCCATTGACCCTCTTGGTCTTCGGATCACAATGAATCAGCTTTATGACCGCTATCAGAAACCGCTTTTTATTGTAGAAAATGGTCTTGGCGCAAGAGATGTGCTCACACCGGAAGGAACGGTTGAGGATGATTACCGGATCGACTATCTGAAAAAGCACATTGAGGCGATGAAGCTGGCAATGGAAGACGGAGTAGAGCTTATGGGCTATATTGTCTGGAGCTGTATTGACCTGGTGTCTGCATCTACAGGGGAGATGAGCAAACGATATGGGTTTGTTTATGTAGACAGAGATGATGAAGGAAAAGGAAGTCTTAAGAGACAGAAAAAGAAATCCTTTTACTGGTATCAGGATGTAATCCGAAGCAATGGGGAGTATTTATAAACACTTAGAAAATACAAAAAATAAAAGGTACCACAAAAGTTTTTGTATAAAGTACCTATAAAAGAGCTTGGTTTTTCGATACTTTTTAGGATAGACAAATAAAATGGGAATGCTTATAATGAAAGTAACTTCATAAAAGCAGATTTTTTATGTATATCCTGGAGATTGGTCCAGAGTTTCTACCAACTGCCGTAAATAGTTGACTACATAGTTTCATGGGGCTGGTTTTGGGCGGCCGCCATGCAGCTGTGCGCGGTCTTTGGGGCAGATATGAGCAGATTTAGGTTCCGCGTTGGCGGAACCTTTTTTAGTTCATAGGAAAGAGCATCCTATGAAATTCAGTGGGTTACACAAGCAGAGATTATCTGTAGAGAAAGGAGGGATGAGGCAGAACGCACGCAGACTGGCTGCTGATGAAGAAAAATGTGAAAGAGAGGACATAACATTGGAAAAAAGGGAAGGTTTTTTCGAATGGTTTTTTGGGATTTCACAAAGCGGCTCTAATATGCGCACAGAGGTTTTGGCAGGGATCACCACCTTTATCACGGTGGCGTATATCCTGATCCTGAATCCTCAGATCCTGGCTGATCCATTTGTCATCGGGGGAGACATGGATATGGCCTCTAAAATCTCCAACGGCGTATTTATTGGAACCTGCATCGGCGCTTTTATTGGTACGATTCTGTGTGCGGTATATGCCAAGGTGCCTTTAGCTCAGGCTCCCGGTATGGGGCTGAATGCATTTTTTGCCTATACGGTTGTGCTGGGAATGGGGTATACTTATCATCAGACATTGACAATTGTATTTATTTCAGGCGTACTGTTTATCGTAATCACGGCAGTGGGACTGCGCCAGGCGATTATCCGGGCCATACCGGAGCCGATTAAAATGGCGATCACGCCGGGAATCGGCCTGTTTATCACCATTGTGGGATTAAAGAATGCGGGGCTGGTTGTAAGCAATCCCTCTACGCTTGTAAGCATGGTTGATTTTGCCCAGTGGAGAAATGGCGTGGATACACAGCTGATCTGCGGCGCTCTGGTGGCTTTGATCGGACTGATTGTCATAGGAGTTCTTCACACAAAGAATGTAAAGGGTTCGATTCTCTGGGGAATTGTAGCAGCCACAGTGGTAGGAATCCCTCTGGGAGTGACAAAGCTGTCTGCCTTTGACCTGGATCTGGCTGCAAAATTCAGAGATTTTGGTGAGGTTTCTCTGTTTAAAATGGATGTGGCAGGCCTGTTTGAGGGAAAGAGCGTTACAGATGCCATTTTTACTATTATTATGCTGGTACTCAGCTTTTCACTGGTAAATATGTTTGACTCAATGGGAACACTTATGGGAGCAGGACGCCAGTCCGGCCTGATCGACGAGAACGGAGAAGTGATTCATATGCAGGAAGCACTGATGGCGGATGCGATTTCCACAGCAGCAGGAGCATTAGTGGGTACTTCTACCGTAACGACTGTAGTGGAATCCAGCGCAGGCATTGCAGCAGGAGGACGGACTGGAATGACCAGCCTGGTAACAGCAGCTCTTTTCCTTGGAGCCATTATTTTTGCCCCGGTTGTAAGCATTGTGCCGGCAGCGGCAACTGCACCGGCTCTGATCTTTGTGGGCGTTCTGATGCTGAGCAATATCAAGGATGTTGATTTTTCGGATATGACAAACGGACTTCCGGCTTTCTGTACCGTTGTATTTATGCCTTTTACCTATTCAATTGCAAACGGGATTGCAATGGGGCTTATTACATACTGCATTCTGAAGATCCTTGCAAGAAGACCGAAGGAGGTAGAAGTACTGACAGGACTGATCGCTGTGGTATTTGTGTTCCGCTATGCATTTATGACCCTTAGATAAAAGGGAATTGTAAGGAGGATGGAATCTATGGAACAGAAAACATTTGCACTGAAGGGAAATATCATTTATACAAAGGAGCGAACCCGATTTGAAGTGATGGAACAGGGCTGGCTGGTATGTGAAGAAGGCCGGGTTCGGGATGTGTATTCGGTGCTTCCGGAGGAATTAAAGGGCATACCCGTGGAGGATATGGAGGACCGCCTGATTATCCCCGGACTGACGGATCTCCATATCCATGCTCCTCAGTATACATTCCGCAGCCTTGGAATGGACATGGAGCTGTTGGAGTGGCTGGAAACAAATACATTTCCGGAGGAGTCCAAATATAAGGATGCGGAGTATGCCAAAAAGGCCTATGAAATGTTTGCAGAGCAGTTGAAAAAGAGCGCTACCGTGCGGGCCTGCATTTTCGGGACCATTCACAATGAGGCCACGCTGATTCTGATGGATCTTTTAGAGGAGGCCGGGCTTCACACCATGGTTGGAAAGGTAAATATGGATCGCAACAGCCCGGATTATCTATGTGAGCCATCAGCTGAGGCTTCCGCTCAGGCTACCAGGGAGTGGCTGAAGGCCGTAGCTGACCGGAAGTATAAGAATACCAGACCGATTCTGACTCCGCGTTTTACTCCCAGCTGTACAGATGAGCTGATGGAGCTTTTAAAAGAGATTCAGACGGAAACCCATCTTCCGATGCAGTCTCATCTATCAGAAAATCCGGGGGAAATTGCCTGGGTGAAGGAGCTTTGTCCCTGGTCTGAATTTTATGGCGATGCTTATGATAAGTTTGGACTGTTCGGAGGAGACTGCCCCACTGTAATGGCTCACTGCGTTTATTCCGGAAAAGAGGAAATGGCTCTTATGAAGGAGAAAGGCGTATTTGTGGCCCATTGTCCGGAATCCAATACCAATCTCTCTTCCGGCGTCGCACCGGTGCGGCGGTATCTGGAGGAGGGCCTTCATGTGGGTCTTGGAAGCGACGTGGCAGGAGGTTCTACAGAAAATCTCTTTACCGCCATGTCTCAGGCCATCCAGGCATCCAAATTAAGATGGAGGCTGCAGGATGACTCCTTAAAGCCTCTTACCGCAGAGGAGGTCTTTTATATGGCTTCCAAGGGCGGCGGAGCGTTCTTTGGAAAGACAGGAAGCTTTGAGCCGGGATATGAATTTGATGCGGTTATCATTGACGACAGCCGCCTGATCCATCCCCAACCGCTGACGGTGAAGCAGCGTCTGGAGCGAGTGATCTATCTGGGCGACGAACGGGAGGTATATGGAAAATATGCCTGCGGTGAAAAGATTCTGTAACTATTCTGAGAAAATAAAGGTGAAATGATGAGAGGAAAATGTACTCCCGGAATCCCTGTATGGGGCTTTCGGGAGCATTTTCTGTTATACAGGAGGAAGACAGGGTGAAATGGAAGGATGGAAAATGCAGGTGCTGCTGGGCCAATCCAAAGAATGAGCGGTATATCCGCTACCATGATGAGGAATGGGGACGCTCGGTTCATGATGACAGAAAGCTGTTTGAAATGCTGGTTTTGGAGTGTTTTCAGGCAGGGCTTTCCTGGGAATGCATTTTAAATAAGAGAGAGGCCTTCAAACAGGCATTTGATGAGTTTGAGCTGGAAACTGTCTGCGGGTATGGAGAGGAGAAGCTTCAGGAACTGAAAGAAAATGCGGGAATTGTGCGTAATTCTCTGAAAATAATTGCCGCTGTCACCAATGCCCGTATATTTAGAAAGATTCAGGCAGAGTACGGAAGCTTTGACTGTTATCTGTGGCACTGGACAGAGGGAAAGGTAATCTGCGAGACAGGCAAGACAAACTCTGCTTTGTCTGACCGGATTTCAGAAGATCTTAAAAAGCGCGGAATGAAGTTTGTGGGAACTACAGTTGTATATGCCTATCTGCAGGCGGTTGGCGTTGTATGGGGGCATGAAGAAAACTGCTTTCTGTCACTGCATCAGGGAAAGGACATGCAGAAAAAGTAACAGTTTCATAACGGTTTCTTACATTTTTCTGTCTTGTTTACATTTCCTATACGTTTTCTTACTTTTTTTAAAATCTATTGATTCATGGTGAAAAATTAGCTATAATCTGCTCATAAAAAACAGATAAAACAAACAATATGTATAAAAGGAGGTTTCCTATATGAGAAAACGTAATTTAACCGGTTTATTATTTGCAGCAGCATTCGTGATGGCAGGAACCCAGTTCGGCAGTGTAGAAGCTCAGGCAAGACCTCACCATGGAGAGGATTGGGAGGACAGATGGGAAGATCGTTGGGATGATGACGATCGCTGGGACGATGACGATGACGACGATGATCGCTGGGATGATGACCGTTGGGACGATGACGATGATGACGATCGTTGGGAAGGCGGACACGGTCATGGAAATGGGAATCATGGAGGTGGTAATAACAGCGAGCACCGTCCGGCAGCAGGCGGAGCAGTAAATGTAGTTTACTTCTGTGAGGAGGATAATACCGTCTGGGCCAATGGCGTTATCTGGGCAGCGGGCCTTGTAGATGGAAAGGGAAATGTAAACTCCAGCGAGCTGACCAATGTGCCGGAAGGCTATAAGTTAAAGGAAGTAGGAGACTTCTACTACGACGGCGGCGCAGAACTCCGTATTCAGATTGTGCCAGAGCATAAGTATGGCGGAATGGTAAACGTAGTGTATGTATGCGAGGAAGAGAACCATGTATGGGCGAACGGAGAGATCTGGGCAGCGGGCCTTGTAGATGGAAAGGGAAATGTAAACTCCAGCGAGCTGACCAATGTACCGGAAGGCTATAAGTTAAAGGAAGTAGGAGATTTCTACTATGACGGCGGCGCAGAGCTTCGGGTTCAGATTGTACCGGAGCAGAAACTTGGTGGAATGGTAAATGTAGTGTATGTATGCGAGGAAGAAAACCATGTATGGGCGAACGGAGAGATCTGGGCAGCGGGTCTTGTAGACGGAAAGGGAAATGTAAATTCCAGCGAGCTGACCAATGTACCGGAAGGCTATAAGTTAAAGGAAGTAGGAGATTTCTACTATGATGGTGGTTCTGAGCTTCGTATTCAGATTGTACCATGGTATCGTTAATAATCTGCTTTAAGAAATGTGTTGTAACATAAATGAACAGCGATATGCCGCAGGAGCCGGATTCATCTGGTATCTGCGGCATATTTTTTCAAGCGTCGGGAAAATATCCATGTTGACAAACCACACAATCCGTCGTAGAATTTACAATGACGAAAGACATACTTTCCATGATGCGACATAGATACATGAGAAAGGCTAAGAAGGGGAATAGTAAGCCCGGAGCACGTTGCAGAGAGAGGAACAAAAGGTGGAAGTTCCTTACGAAAGCCCGGACCCAACCGGCCCTGGAGCCCTGTATGATGAATACAGCGCAGATCCGGCGTTAATGGATAAAAGAGAGAGTCATAAAGACTAATCAGGGTGGTACCGCCGAGCTGTTCGGTCCCTTGCAGAGCGCATAGATGCATGGGATTGGATGGCTTTTTTGTTATATAGAAAAGAAAAGGAGAATCATCATGGCAGACAACAAAAAAATGGTAGAAGCCATCACATCCATGGACGTGGATTTCGCCCAGTGGTATACGGATGTGGTAAAGAAAGCAGAACTCTGCGATTATGCAAGCGTAAAGGGCTGTATGGTAATCAAGCCTGCGGGCTATGCGATCTGGGAGAATATCCAGAAGGAGCTGGACCGCAGATTTAAGGAAACAGGCGTGCAGAACGTATATATGCCTGTATTTATTCCGGAAAGCCTTCTTCAGAAGGAGAAGGATCATGTAGAAGGCTTTGCGCCTGAGGTTGCATGGGTGACACACGGTGGATTGGAGCCTCTTCAGGAGCGTATGTGTGTAAGACCTACCTCTGAGACGTTATTCTGTGATTTTTACGCAAAGGACATTCACTCCTACAGAGATCTTCCGAGAGTTTACAACCAGTGGTGCTCTGTTGTCCGTTGGGAGAAGACAACCCGTCCGTTCCTGCGCTCCAGAGAGTTCTTATGGCAGGAGGGCCATACGGCTCATGCCACAGCGGAAGAGGCAGAGGAGAGAACCGTACAGATGTTAAATGTGTACGCTGACTTCTGCGAGCAGGTTCTGGCGATCCCTGTTGTAAAGGGACAGAAAACAGACAAGGAGAAGTTTGCAGGCGCAGAGGCTACCTATACCATCGAGTCTCTGATGCATGACGGAAAGGCACTGCAGTCCGGTACCAGCCATAACTTTGGCGACGGTTTTGCAAAGGCCTTCGGCATCCAGTTTGCAGATAAGGACAATACCTTAAAGCACGTTTACCAGACTTCCTGGGGTATGACAACCCGTATGATCGGCGCTATTATCATGGTACATGGCGATGACAACGGCCTGGTTCTGCCTCCGAGAATTGCTCCAGTACAGATCATGGTTGTACCGATCCAGCAGAAGAAGGAAGGCGTTTTAGACAAGGCGTTTGAGCTGAGAGACCGGCTGGTGAAGTCCGGCTATGCTGTAAAGGTAGATGATACGGACAAGAGCCCCGGCTGGAAGTTTGCAGACTGCGAGATGCGAGGTATTCCTCTGCGTGTGGAGATCGGTCCTAAGGATATGGAGCAGAATCAGGCCGTTCTGGTGCGCAGAGATACCCACGAAAAGACAGTTGTTTGCCTGGACGAGCTGGAGGCAAAGGCCGGTGAACTGCTTGAAACCATTCAGAAGGATATGCTGGAAAAGGCCAGAGCTCACAGAGAGGCTCATACCTATACTGCTACAGAATGGGATGAGTTTGTGGATACCATTAACAATAAGCCAGGTTTTGTAAAGGCTATGTGGTGCGGCTGCCGTGAGTGTGAGGATAAGATTAAGGAAGAGACAGGCGCTACCTCCAGATGTATGCCCTTTGAGCAGGAGAATCTCTCCGACCACTGCGTATGCTGCGGCAAGCCGGCGAAAAAGATGGTTTACTGGGGACGGGCATATTGATGAAAATACAGATTCCCGCTGCTGCACAGGAGATTGTAGAAAAGCTTTGTGAGCATGGATATGAGGCGTATCTGGTAGGCGGCTGCGTACGGGATATGCTTCTGGGACGGGAGCCGGGAGACTGGGATATTACCACCAGTGCAAAACCGGAGGAGGTCAAGGCTGTATTCCGCAGAACCGTGGATACAGGAATCCAGCACGGCACGGTGACTGTAATGATGGGAAAGGAAGGCTACGAGGTTACTACCTTCCGGATTGACGGCGATTATACTGATGGCCGTCATCCGGACAGCGTGACCTTTACGCCGGATCTCATTGAGGACTTAAAGCGCCGGGATTTTACCATCAATGCTATGGCTTATAACCGGGATCGCGGTCTTGTGGATGCCTTTGGAGGCCGGAAGGATCTGGAGGATGGTGTGATCCGCTGTGTGGGAGCGGCAGAGGAGCGCTTTACAGAGGACGCTCTGCGCATTTTAAGAGCCATCCGTTTTTCCGCCCAGCTTGGGTTTGAAATTGAGGAGCATACGGAAAATGCCATAAAAAAAATTGCTTCCAATCTGGTCCATGTAAGCCGGGAGCGGGTTCAGGTGGAGCTTACAAAGCTTCTTATAAGCCCCCTTCCCGGACGCATCCGGCAGGTTTACGAGACAGGGATCAGCCCCTGGGTATCAGAGACCTTTCACCGGATCCCGGAGATTTCCGGCGGCTCCTGCTTTCACATACCGTCCTCTGTTCCGGCGGAAAAATCACTGCGCTGGGCGGTTTTTATGCGGAAATGCGAGCCTAAAGAGGCTGTTTTGGTGCTTAAGGCGCTGAAGCTGGATAATGATACTATTTACAGGGTAAAGACTCTGGTTCAGTGGATTAAAGTTTCCCTGTGCGGGGAGCCGACAGAGGACAGTATACAGTCCGATAAAGACGGTGCAGCTATACAGGCTGGTTATTTAAAAAAAGAGCTTTCCAAGCATAATGACAGGATAAAAACCGGACTGCGCCGGGCTATGAGCCGGATGGAGCCGGAGCTGTTTGACGATCTCCTTAGAGTAAAGCTGTGTCTGGCTGAGGAGTGTCCGCCTGCGGCGGAGTGCCTGAGAGCACTTTGCTGTCTCAGAGATGAGATCCGCCGGGATGGCGACTGCATAAGCCTTAAAATGCTGGCAGTTACGGGGAATGATCTTATAAAGGCGGGGATGAAGCCCGGAAAAGAGGTTGGAACCCGGCTGCAGCAGTTTCTGGAACTGGTGCTGGAGGATCCGGTGAGGAATACGAAGGAATATCTGCTGTCTCTGTTGTCCTCTGTAAGTGATGCATAAACATAGGATCTGCATTAAGAATAAAACATTGCATAATGTATAAAAGTCGGCTATAATAGGCCTTATTAAGGTATTAGGAGGTTTTCGGAATGAACGTAATTGACACAAAGAACGCACCAGGTGCAATCGGACCTTATTCTCAGGCATTTGAGGTAAATGGGGTAATCTATACTTCCGGACAGATTCCTGTAAATCCGGCAGACGGTACAGTAGCAGACGGCATTGCCGCTCAGGCAGAGCAGAGCTGTAAGAACGTAGGCGCTATCCTGGAGGCAGCAGGCAGCGGCTTCGATAAGGTATTCAAGACCACCTGCTTTTTAGCAGATATGGGCGACTTTGCAGCATTTAATGAAGTATATGCAAAGTATTTTACCTCCAAGCCGGCAAGAAGCTGCGTAGCAGTAAAGACTCTTCCAAAGGGAGTTTTATGTGAGATCGAGGCAATCGCAGTAAAGTAATCTGCCTGCAGGTGATAAGAAGGGAAGGGAGCCGCAGGGCTCCTTTTTCTTTGCCTGAAGGCGGACCGGACTCTGGGCCGGGATTGATCGGACAGATGGCGGGAGCGGCACGAAAAACGGTATGATCTGGGAGAGCAGGAGAATTTGAGCGGATGGATGACAAAGGAAGAATCATTTATCAGACAGTGTATGAGTCCCCTGTAGGTGCTTTGACTCTTACAGCTTCAGAGGATGCTTTGACGGCGCTTTCCTTTCCACAAGAGCGGTATCCCGAAGATGTAGAGCGGCTGACGAAAGAGCGTGAGGTATGTATTCCTGCTGCGGACAAAATCCCCCGGATTCTGAGAGAAACAAGGGAATGGCTGGATATTTACTTTTCAGGAAAAAGGCCGGACTTTACCCCGGCTCTGGCGCCGCAGGGAAGTGATTTCAGAAAGGTGGTCTGGGAGGAACTGTTAAAAATCCCCTATGGCTGTACAATAACTTATGGCCAGATTGCAAAGCAGGTGGCAGACCGAAAAGGCATTTTGCGGATGTCTGCCCAGGCAGTGGGAGGAGCGGTAGGACATAATCCCATAGGCATCATCATTCCCTGTCACCGGGTTGTAGGAACGGGAGGAAATCTAACCGGATTTGGAGGCGGGATTCGGACAAAGGAAGCACTGCTTAAACTGGAGGGCATGGATATGGGCCGGTTTTATATTCCGAAGAAGGGAACAGCACTGTAAAAAGGAGCCAGAAACAAATGAGAAAAAAACAGGTGGTTCTGATGAATTTCAGCGGGATCTACGAAACAGAGAGCTTTTATGAAACGGTTCCGCAGGAAAACAGAATATGGCTGGACTGCAGAACAATTCCCGGCACCAACTGCTACTGTGACGAAGAGGGGGAAAGGGAGCTGAAGGAAAGGATGGAGCCTCTTGGAGCGGAGGGGATCCATTTTCTGGATTCCGGCAATTATCATTATGTCACAAAGCTGTGGCTGGATCAGGTGAAGGAACCCTTCGATCTTCTGGTACTGGATCATCACACAGATCTGCAGCAGCCCATGTTTGGAGATATTCTCTCCTGCGGGGGATGGATTCGGGCCTCTTTGGAGGAGAATCCTTATCTGAACCGGGTTTTTCTGGCAGGCCCACCCTGTGAGGCAGTGAAAGAAGCGGAAAATGAGCTTCCGGAAGAACTGTGGAAAAAGGTGGTATGGATTCCGGAGGAGGCACTTAAGGAGAAGTGGGGAGCCGGAGCTTTAAAATATGCCAGATGCTTTGGGGATTCTGGATGCGCCGGAGATATCCGGCGATTGGAGGATTCTGAGGATCCTGTGTATCTCTCCATTGATAAGGATGTCCTTTCGCCCGATTTTGCCCGCACCAACTGGGATCAGGGACAGGCAGGCATAGCGGAAACGGCGGATTTTATCAGGACTTTTCTTAAAGGACGTACACTGATCGGAGCAGATATATGCGGTGAAAACCCGGAAGGCGCAGAGGGGCCGGAGGCAGAGGAGGAGCGGCGGATCAATGATACTGCCAATGGGCTGCTTTTAGAGACGGTTCTTGGCTGCTTTGATGAATAAATGATGGCTGCTGCGATAAGATAAACAAAAGGAAAAAATCATGGTGAATAGAAAAAAACGGCTGTTTTTTCTGACTGCTGCCGCTGTACTTTGTTTGATAGCGGCATCCTGCGGTTCTGCTTCCGATGGCTTTGACGGTCGGATGGCAGAGCCTTCGATAACGCTTCTTTTAAAGAATAATCTTCCAGATGAAAGCATTACAACAAAAGCGGTGGAATGGTTTTCGGAGCAGGTAGAGGAGCGGACGGAGGGACGGGTAAAAATAGAAGTATTGAATAATGCGGATATGGGGGACGGGCGCGCCTGTTTAGAGCAGCTTCAGTACGGAGGAACAGATATCGTAAAGGCAGATGTTTCGGCTCTGGGAAATTTTGTTGAGGAATTTAATGTACTGGGAATGCCGTATATTTATGAGGATCCGGAACATTTCTGGGCGGTTCATAATGGCCCGATCGGTGAAGAACTGCTCCGGGGAGCGCAGATGGCAGAGCTTGGGATGTACGGATTGACCTACTATGACGGAGGAAGCCGCTGCTTTTACAGTTCCAGGGGGGAAATACACAGTCCTGGAGATCTTGAGGGACTTGACGTACGGGTTCAGCAGTCGGAAACAGCGCTTTCTATGGCAAGAGCACTGGGGGCAAGGCCGGTAACTGCGGATTATTCCGAACTGTACCGTACGCTGCAGTCAAAGGAGGCAGACGCGGCGGAAAATTCCATTGTAAATTATTATGCTCAGGCATTTTATGAGGTGGCGCCTTATTTTACAGAGGACAATCACACACGGTCTGCAGATGTGCTGGTGATGAGCCTGGAAAGCCGGAAAAAGCTGTCCGAAGGAGATTTGCTGATTCTGGATAAGACGGCGGAGGAATCCTGCGAATATCAGAGGAAGCTGTGGGCTGAGGAAGAGGCGGCTGTGAGAGAAGCGCTTTTACAGAAAAATGCTGTGATCACTCAGCTGACAGACAGTGAATATGAAGCATTCCGTCAGGTTTGTGAGCAGATCTGGTACAGCTACCGGGATGGCAGGTATATTGACCTGATCGACCGGATCGTGGCAGTTGGATATCTGCAGAAGCTGCCCGAGCAGGAAGGAGAAATTTATGAATCTGGATCTGAATAAGCTGACCTGCGGTGTGTCTTTGACGGATACAGAGCAGGCGGTGCTGGAATATCTGCTGCTTCATCTTGATGAGGCTTTGAAGCTGGGGGTCCGGGGAGTTGCAAAGGCTAATTTTACTTCTACTTCTACGGTGATGCGTCTTTCCAGAAAGCTGGGCTATAACGGTTTTATTGAGATGTATTATAAGCTTTTGGGGGCTGTGGGAGAAGGAAGCCAGAGCTATGAGCTGAACGAGGGCTTTATCAGCCATTTTGCAGGAGAGGGAGCTGTTTCCATGGAAAATTACCGCAGCCTCCGTCTGGCTGCAGAAAAGATCTACCAGACAGATCAGGTGGTTTTTATCTATGGCATGGGATTTTCATCCATGATGGCAGAATATCTGGCAAAAAAGCTGCTGGTATTGGGAATCAAGTGCATTTTTTCTGATGGGGCTGATTCCATTGGAGTCTTTGAGAATAATCTGGAGGATATCGGCGTTTTTATCGTTTTTTCCAGATCGGGCCGTTCTCCCTATGTGCTCAACCGTGTGAAAATGGCAGAGGAGAACACAGTGTTTACCGTGGGCTTTACCAATGACGGGGCAAGCCCCTTAAAGGAGCACTGCGGCTGTATTATAGAGGTGCCGGATGACAATCCTTTAGATGACAGAAACATGAAGCCGACCCTGTTTTTTTCTAAGATAATGACCATGATCGAGCTTTTGGTTTATGAATATTACCAGGTTTCTCTGGGATAAGAAAACGTGTTACACATCCGGGTAACACGTTTTCTTTTGTCTGAAATCTATGTACTTTTGCCCGTTGTCTGCGTATAATCCAATCATCGACCACGCGGGGTTAAAGTTAGAAAAACGGAGAGGTATGAAATGAAAGAAAAAGTTATGAGCACAATGCAGGCATTTTCCAAAGCTATGTTCATGCCGGTGCTGATCCTTCCGATCGCCGGTCTTCTCATTGCAGTGGGAAATGTATTTACAAACGCAAGACTGATCGAGATCCTTCCATTCCTGGATAATCCGGTAACAAAGGGCTTCGGAACCATCTTATCCGGCGCTCTGGTGGCTATTTTAAATAACCTGGGACTGATCTTCTGTGCAGGAATCGCAGTTGGACTGGCAAAGAAGAAAAAGGCGGAAGCCGGATTTACTGCCATGCTGGCATTTCTGGTATTTATCAATGCCATGAACAAATTTATGGATCTTCGCGGTATTTTAGCTGATCCGGCAGCCTTAAGAGGAACCGGACAGGCGATGGTTCTGGGAATCCAGATTCTGGATATGGGCGTATTCCTGGGAATGATCCTGGGCTGCGTGACCGCGTATGTACACAACCGTTTTATTGATACAGAATTTAACAATGCGTTCCAGATTTACGGCGGAACACGTTTCGTATTTATCGTTCTGATTCCTGTGGTTATCCTGTTGGCAGTAGCGCTGACTTATGTATGGCCGGTGGTTCAGTCCGGTATTGACCAGCTGGGATATTTCATCAATCAGGCCGGAAACTTCGGAATCTTCCTTTATGGAGCATTAGAGCGTCTGCTGATCCCCACAGGACTTCACCATCTGGTATACACTCCGTTCCTGTACACCAATCTTGGCGGTACTGCTGAGGTGGCAGGACAGGTATTTGAGGGCTGCCGCAACATTTACTATGCAGAAATGGCAGATCCGAACGTAGCGATGTTATCCGCTTCTGTTGTATGGGATGCAAGAGGACTTTCCAAGATGTTCGGTCTGGTGGGCGCATGTCTGGCTATGTACCATACTGCAAGACCGGAGAACCGTACAAAGATCAAGGCAATCCTGATCCCGGCGGCATTTACCTCCTTTATCGCAGGCGTAACAGAGCCCATCGAGTTCTCTTTCCTGTTTACAGCGCCTATCCTGTTTGTAGCGCACGCTGTATTAAGCGGTTTGGGTATGGTTGTATTTAACCTGCTGAACTGCCGTGCCATCGGACCGAATGGTTTTATTGACTTTATCCTTTACAACCTGCCGTTGGGGATTGAAAAGACAGCATGGCCGACGTACCTGCTGATTGGTGTAGGCGAATTTGTAGTTTACTACCTGCTGTTCCGTTTTATGATCGCCAAGTTCAACTTAAAAACTCTGGGACGTGAGTCTGAGGGCATGGAAATGAAGCTTCATACCAAGGCTGAGTACAAGGAGAAGCAGGAAGGCAAAAAGAACGCAAAGGGCGAAGAAATCAACGCAGCTCTGATCGTGGAAGCCCTGGGCGGAGCAGGCAATATCGTAAAGGTAGACAACTGCTTTACCCGTCTGCGTCTGATTGTAAAGGATAATACTCTGGTACAGGATGATGTTTTAAAGCAGAAGACAGGAGCTGCCGGAGTGATGAAAAAGGGAGAAAACGTACAGGTAATTTACGGTCTCCACATTAACCAGGTGAGACAGGCAGTGGATAGGGAACTGGGCCTGGATCAGTAAAGTTTAGAAAGGGAGTATGCAGATATGGCAAAGAAAGCATTTGATGTAGTAATCGCAGGCGGCGGAAGCACCTATACACCGGGAATCGTGAAAATGATGCTGGAGCACCAGGAGGATTTTCCGTTAAATTCCGTTACCCTTTACGACAATGACGGGGAGCGTCAGGCTGTCATCGGGGAAGCGCTGGAGATACTGATGAAGGAGGAAGCACCCCACATTCATTTCTCCTACACCACAGATCCTGCGGAAGCATTTACAGGAAAGGATTTCTGTATGGCACATATCCGTGTGGGAAAATACGCCATGCGCCAGTTAGATGAGAGAATCCCCTTAAAGTATGGTGTGGTTGGTCAGGAAACCTGCGGACCGGGCGGTATTGCCTACGGTATGAGAAGCATCACCGGTATGCTGGAGATCATTGACTATATGGTAAAATATTCTCCTGAGTGCTGGATGTTAAACTACTCCAATCCGGCCGCTATCGTGGCAGAGGCCTGCCGGGTACTGCGTCCCGATGCAAGAGTCATCAATATCTGCGATATGCCCGTAGGAACCAGAAGAAGAATGGCCTACATTGTGGGAAAAGAGTATGATGATCTGGATGTGCGCTATTTCGGCCTGAACCATTTCGGCTGGTGGACCAGCGTAAAGGATAAGACCACAGGCGAGGATTATATGCCAAAGCTCTTAGAGTATGTGTCTGAAAACGGTTACCTTACTCAGAAGGCCATTGAGACTCAGCACATGGATGAGAGCTGGCAGGCAACCCACAGAAAGGCAAAGGACCTTCTGGCACTGGATCCCCAGTTTTTACCAAATACTTATCTGAAATATTATCTTTATCCCGACTATGTGGTAGAACATTCCGACCCAAACCACACCCGCGCCGACGAGGTGATCGAAGGCCGTGAGAAAGAGGTATTCGGCGCAGCCAGAGAGATCATCCGCAAGGGTACGGCCACCGGCGGCGAGTTTACCGTGGACAATCACGCTTCCTTTATCGTGTCTTTGGCAAAGGCTATCGCCTACAACACCCATGAGATCATGCTGTGCATCGTGGAGAACAAGGGCGCGATCAGCAACTTTGACTCCGACGCCATGGTAGAGGTTCCCTGTGTAGTAGGAAGTAACGGTCCTGAGGCTATGTGCCAGGGCGAGATCCCCACCTTTGAGCGCGGGATGATGCAGGAGCAGCTGGCAGTTGAGAAGCTTGTGGTAGAGGCTTATGTAGAGAAGAGCTACTTAAAGCTGTGGCAGGCTCTTACTCTGTCCAAGACCGTGCCAAGCGCCGGTGTGGCAAAGCAGATCCTTGATGAGCTTATTGTGGCAAATAAGGAGTATTGGCCGGAGCTTAAGTAATATTTTAAAATGAAAAACAGCTCAGGGTGTGCTGCCTGAAAATGGCGGCGGCCCTTGGGCTGTTTTTTGATTTTCCATATTCTATTCCCTGCAGAAAAGCCGGTCGGAAGCCCTGTCAATGAGACTGCCCATCAGAGCTGTATAGAAGGCAGCGCCTGCATTGGTTGCAATGCGCAGGATCACAGCGCCGGCTGCACCGAAAAGTCCGGAGGCAATGGAGAGGGCGCCGAAGGTATTAAATACCGTCTGCCAGGGGTATCCGGCAGAGTATCCCACTCCGATGCCGCCTAAAAGTCCGATCATGGGATGGAGTTCTTTGGGCAGAACGGCATAGATTACAAGAAAGATCATGCATCCCAGGATGTTGTAGATCCAGCGTATGTGAGCCCGTTTTACAAGATCCTTCTGGAAGGGAAGGCACACGGACATACAGGCAATTCCGGCCCACATGGCCCGTGGGATACCGAGAAGAGATGCAATTAAAAGTACCGTAGATACACATAAGGTCAGCTTGATATACCACCGATTTCTCAGGGAGCGGGGATCAAATTCGTGGAACAGATCCTTAAATTCTCTTTTGTGAAGCCGGTGTTTCTGATTTTTATAAAATACTGCCATACATAAAAGCATACCCACAAAAAGCCCGGCCGTACGCATCATCCAGGAATAGCCGCTTACATCATAGCCCTGAAGAATCAGATAGGACAGCACAAAGGTAGAATGGTTGGACATGATTACATTGTGGCAGCCTAAAAGCATCAAAAGCAGGATGCAGATCAGATTGATAAAAAAGGCGGCAAAGGGAGATACCATATTGGACAGTCTGGGGCCGGTCATGAGAATGCCAAAGATGCCGGCAATACATAAAAGCCCGTGAGAGGTATGGATTCCAAAATCGGCCTGGCGCAGCACTAAAAGAGCCAGCAGCACAACTACTCCGGCGATACTGTTTTCATTTCCAAATATCATACTGAACAGCGTGACGGCGGCAAAGCAGAAGGCGACAACCAGATAGACCTTGAAGTTGTAGATAAGAATGTGGCGCATACGTTCCTTTTTGTCCCGGGTGATCCGGATCAGGGCTTTGGAACCAGCGGAATTTAATTGCAGTTCCTGATAAAATGTCATTTGTAAAAACCTGCCACTCAAAATGTGTTCAACTATACTCAAACACATCGAGAAATTAAAGTCCTCACGGATACTTTTTACTGCTTCATTGTGTATGCGTTGGCAGTTGCTGGCAACTTGCTACTAACAGGTTCTTGTACACTCCACAGTCGTCAATTCCCGAAATAGCCTTCGGTACATACTTACACTTGCCTGATCATGCAATTTTGTAAGTTACTGCATCTTTTAAATTAAGACTCGCATTAAGATCTCTATCCTCTACATAACTACAACTGCATTTGTAGATCCTGTCTGAAAGTTTTAAGTCCTTTTTTATAGAACCTCAACAATGACATATTTTAGAAGATGGATAAAACCTGTCTGCAATTCTTAATTCAATGCCATTATCATCACACTTCACTTTCAACTTTGTCCTAAACTCATAGAATTTCTGTGATGCAACTGCTTTTGAAAGATGCCGGTTCTTCATCATTCCTGATACATTCAGATCCTCAATCGTTATATAAGACGGCTTGGTTTTCACTATCTCAGCGATGGCCTTATTGATATGATCAGTTCGGATATTGTCTATCCGATGATGAAGTTTCTGTACCTTAAGCTTTTGCTTTTGTATATTTGCTTTTTGAGTGGACTCTCCTTTCTTTAAATTTTCATACTTACGGGAGAGACATCTCTGCTCCCGGATCAGTTGTTTTTCAAGTTTTTTCAGTCTTGCTCATTTATTAATGTTCTTATATTTCTTACCATTTGAGAGAATGGCAAAATCTTTTAATCCAAGGTCTATGCCAATCCCTTCGCTGTAGATATCGGTTGTTTTGTTATCCGGTATTTCTATCAGAACTGAAACATAAAACCTGTCCGCTTTCATGGAGACCGAACCGCTTTTTATGACATATCCATCTTTTGTAGCAGGGATATATCCCTTTTCTTTGATTCTGACCCACCCAAGGGATGGGATATTGATCCGATGTCTTTCGCAGCGGCAATCCTTTGGATTATTCTTCACGAAGTACATTTTTACATCCGACTTACCCTTTTTTTGAATTTAGGAAAGCCGCTTTGATGTTTGAAAAATCTTGTAAATGCGGTCTGTCCATGATTTACAGACTGGGTTACTGCTTTTGAATATGCCTCCTTGATCCATGCATATTCCGGGTGATCCGGCAGATATTCATTATTAAGCCAGACTCTAAATTGATGACTGCTCATAAACTTTTTACCATTTTCATGAAGTTCTTTATTGTGAGCAAGATAGAAATTATAGATAAATCTACACGTTCCTATCTTCTTACGGATCTTAACCTTCTGTTCCTCTGTTGGATTTATTTCCGTCTTGAAGTTCTTTAGCAATCTCCTCATCTCCTTCTATTTGTTTTTTATACTTACGAAGTCCGTACAGCCTGTAGGAGAATACATGAAGGATGGAAACAATATCCTGTACAAGTTCTTCCCGTGGTGATAGCTCTTCATTGTTTACTACTACTATGGTCGTGTTGAACTTCATACAGAATTTTTCGAACCAATCATAGCCAAATCTGACAAATCTATCTTTATGCGTGACTATAATCGTCCTGATTTTTTGTTCCATCACTTCATCCAATAATTGATTCCACTTTTTACGGTTGTAATTAAGACCACTTCCATACTCTTCAATGCATTGGTCTACGATCATTCCCCTGGCGTTACAAAACTGACGTAAAAACGCTGCCTGGTTTTGTAGATTATCCGTTTGGTTTCTTGTAGATACTCTGGCATAAATAACAGTCTGACGATCATCATTTTCGGTATGAATGCCTTTAAATTGAAGATATTGGTCATAAGTGTAATAACGTCTATCAGTTGGAGTACGGTTTGCTTTCAGAATCCCCTCTCTATCCCAACGCTGCAGCGTTTTAACAGAGACACCTAATAATCCAGCAAAATCTTTTGGTTTGTAATTAGTGATATTAGAAGTGTTCATAAATAATCCTCCTCGAGTATATTCAAACACTTTTAAGCACTAATATCAATGATTTTGATTACTTGATATTTCCTCTTTTTAGCCTGAAAATGGGCAGTAAAGAGAATTATAACTGTTTTCGGGAAGGGAAACAAGAGGAAAATTGACTTTGAGTTTCCGCACTTTACACCGCACTCTGGCGTCTGGTGTTCAGGACTCCGGTTTCCGGCCATAAGAAAACCTAAGGGGCTGAAATTTTTCTAAAAGCAAAAGCCATATTAAAAACTCGCTGCGCTCAGGCAGGTTTGATATGGCTTTTAACGAAAAATTTAATCCTCTAAGGTTTTCTGTTTCTGGTTGACAGTTATATTATCCAATTTCGGAGTCGGCGGTCTGGTAGGGCTTACCGGAGTGGCGGGATTTCTCCTTCCGATCGTGTATACAGGCCTTCTGCAGATGAGCGTCACCCAGGGACTTGCACTGAGCTTTGCGGCCTTTATCCTGTCGGGCGCGCTGGGATCTTTCAATTATAAAAAAGCTGGAAATCTGGACGTGTCCTTTGGTCTGCGCTTAAGTGCAGGAAGTATGGCAGGTGCGGTTCTGGGCGTAAAGCTGAATTTGATTATCCCGGAAGAGCAGGTCAAGATACTTCTGTATGTGGTGGTGCTGTTGTCCGGTATTTCCATTCTGCTGAGAAAGGACGGAAAAGCTGCTGAGACGGAGAAAAAGGCGGCTGCCGGGGCCGCCGGGGCAAAGGAGAAGGGCTTTCGACTGGAGAAGCATCTTGTCCCCACCCTGCTTCTGGGGTTTGTTACGGGTTTGATCTGTGCTTTGTCCGGAGCAGGCGGCCCAATATTGGTGATGCCGCTTTTAGTAGTATTCGGCACCGGCGTTCGTGTGGCAGTAGGAATTGCCCTGTTTAACTCCATTTTTATCGGGATTCCGGCCTGTATCGGCTACATGAGCCAGTGCGATGTCCCGGCGCTCCTGCCTGTGTTGGCTGCCGCTCTGGCAAGCCATGGCGTTGGCGTGTATCTGGGGAGCAAAAACGCAGTGCGCATAAATCAGGGCGTTTTAAAACGGGGGATCGCAGTATTTTCTATATTGATTGCAGTCTGGAAGCTGTTCCTTTAGGGGGACAGCTTTTTAGCTGCCTGCAGCCACCGCAGCCTGTCGCTGTCCCATCCTGCGCCAGTTTAAAAAGCCGTAAATATCATTTACAAAAAAGGCGGCAAAGCATACGGTTACAGACAGGCAGCTGATATCTTCCATTGAGGCCATAGTCCACAGTATGATCAGGATCAGGTCATTGGCGGCGTATCCTGCCGCATAGTAGGGACTGCGCTTAAAGGTTAGATATACAGCCAGGAAGCTGGTAGTTACAGAAATCGTGCTGGGGATTAAATTGGCAGTGTTAAAGGCCTTTAAAATAAAGTAAAACAGGATGGTCACGACTGCAGTCAAAACGGACATAAGCACAATATCATGCCGTTTGATATGGTAGATTTCGACTTCCGAACGATTTCCATTAAATGGATTTTTCAGCCATGTGATCAGAGAGAACACAGCCATAGGCATGGTCATTCCCAGATATGTGATCATTTCTCCATAATAAGAAACGTTCAGGGAAATCATTCCGTAAAGCAGGCTGAACAGCACCATCAAAAGCTGTCCCATGGGATTTCCCTTGGCACAGAAGATGAGAGAAGTCACTCCGATCAATGAGGTCCAAAGGGTCATATAACTGGTCCGGTCAAAGAGACAGAAAGCAATCAGAATCAAAACGACTGAGGTACTCCAGAGAATCAGCTCTGTTTTTGAAAAGTAGTTTTTGAGTGTGGTAAATGATTTCATGATGTCCTCCTTATCTGCCGGTGATATATAAAAAGCATTCATATACACATCTTCAAAGACCTATCGATGCGTATGTGAATGCTTTCAACATTCCTACCCGGTGGCAGATAATTTTTGATCTTATGCACAGCAGTTTGCTGTCTGAAACGTATGGGGCGCTCCTGCGGCGTCCGCTTCGTGATACAGTATACGGGCACTTTTGAGAAAAATCAAGAAAAATTTTTAAAACCCTGAAACTAATCTGAAATTTGCAAAACAAAAGAAAATTGTAAAATAAACTGGGAAGGAGAATTGAAATATGAGGAAGAGATGGAATGTATTATTGATCGCAGGAGCTGTAATGGCACTGGCTGTTGGATGCGGAGCAAAGGAAGAAACAAAAAGCGTACAGGAGACAAGCGCTGTATCAGAAACAGCCAGGACGGAAGGAACGACAGCACATACAGAAGAAACGGAAAAAGCTCCTGAAGCTGAGAAAAAGGAATCTGAAGTACAGGCTTCTCACGCGGCAGATGAGACGGCACGCTCCCCAAGTATGGCTGGTTTTGTCCTTACTGGAGAAAACGGCGGGCCCAATATTGTATTTGGGATGAGAGACGGGAAACTGGCGGTGTTGGGGATTAACTATTAAAGATGAACGGATCCAGAGGCGTTTGATTCATCTGAACCAGGCTGTTGCAGGCTTTATGCAGTGATACCGGCTGCCTTAAGTTGCAATTTTATTCCCCCCATGATACAATGATTTCACATAGTGAAAATTGTTAATAAATAGACAAAAATTTCCAGTTTTAAGTTTGGAGTATTGGATGAAGGGGGAATTATGTATCGGGTTGTGGTTGCAGATGATGATGGTAAAGCCTGTAAAAAGGCAGTGGAATTTCTTCAGAATAATGGGTATCAGGTTGTGGGAGAAGCAGCAGACGGGCTGGAAGCAGTTATGGTATGCCGCAGGGAACGTCCGGATTTTGTGATTATGGATTTGAGTATGCCTGTTATGACCGGGCTTGAGGCAATTCGGGTGATCCACAGGGAGAAGCTGGCAGGTTTTATCATTGTGCTTACTTCCTGCCGCAATAAAGCGCTGCTGCATCAGGCAGCCCAGGAGGATATTATGGGATATCTTGTGAAGCCGGTAGAGGAATCAGCGCTTTTGGGAGCGGTGGAGGTAGCTCTTTGTCAGGAAGATCATATTATGAAGGCAGAAAGGGAATGTGAGAAAACAAAAAAAGCGCTGGAGGACAGAAAATACATTGAAAAGGCGAAGGGGCTTTTAATGGAGCACAGGAAGCTTTCTGAAAATGAGGCATATTCCTATATTCGCCGTCAGGCTATGGATAAGGAGCAGACCATGGCAGAAATTGCCCGGATTTTGTTAATGGCGTATAACATGTAGGATAAAAATTGTTAATTACTTGACAAACTTTGAGCAAAGTGGTATGATTGAAAGCAATTAAAGCGATATCTCTTTAAAAAACATAACTGATATACAACGGCGCATATCAGCGAACAGCGACATCGAAGTCCAGATTTTCTCTTTTAAGTATAGGGGGGATTTTGGGCTTTTTTGTATGCTGAAAAATTGCAAAGTAAAAGTAAAGGGGTTGTGTTTTACATGGAGGACAAACAAAATAAAAGCAATGGTTTGAATAAGAGTCTGAAATTGATTTTTGTTTATACGGTTGCGACAGGATCTATTTTCACATTTGTAAACTATTGGGATTCTGTATTTTATGGTTATTGCGGCAGCGGTACGTTTCTGGCATTCGCCCTGATGACAGTGGCGATCCTTCCGGTAGCTCTGGTATACAGTGAGCTGGCATCCTTGTTCCATACCTCAGGAGGCGAGCTGATCTACAATACCGTAGGGATCAATAAGCACGTTGGTTTCCTGGCTTCCTGGCTTATTATGGCAGCGTGGATTTCCGTTCCTCCGGCAGTGGTTATGGCAATTATGACCTGGGTAAACAAAACGCTGGGTTTAAACCTTGGTACTTGGCCCATGGTGGGATGTGCAGCTGTACTCTTGGTTCTGTATTTTTTAATGAGTATCCAGAATGTGCAGTTTCTGGTAAAGGCTCAGGCAGGTATGCTGTTTTGTAATATCACAGTAACCATTCTGACTGGATTTATTCTTCTGTTTTCCGGTCATTGGCATCTGGAAAACTTTGGAAATATTTTCACTACAACGTTGGAGTCTGTGAACGGTATACCGGGCTGGATCATTGGAATGGCTCTTTTGATCACTCCGTATTTTGGATTTGAAACCGTTCCTCAGATGGTAGAAGAAGGAGATTTCCCTATTAAAAATTCTAAAAAAGCAATCTGCGGTTCCATTCTCACCTGCGGCTGTATTTATGTATTTTATTATTTCTGTGTAGCAGGTCTGGATGGTCTGAAGGACATTCATGCCAATTTCGCACAGGACGGTTTCCTGACCATTGCGACCATGCAGAATGTATTGGGATGGACCTTCTGGCCGATTATTGTAGGTATTCTTTCCTGCCTTCTGGGTATGGGAGCATCTTTGCTGGGATTCTGGATGTCTACCGTACGTATGCTGTATTCCATGGCAAATAAGAATTTCCTTCCAAAAGTATTTGCCAAGGTAAATAAAAATCAGCAGCCGATGCTTCCTAACATTTTTCTGCTGGTATTATCTTTGATCTTTATTGTACTTCAGAACTCTTCCGATTTTATGAGTGCATTTTTCAATCTGATGAGTTTTGGCTGCGCCTGTGCGTATGCTTTAACAATGATTTCAGCTGTGTGCATTCATCACAAGCATCCTGAGTGGAAGAGTGCGAATACCGTTAAGGGCGGTGATGCATTTCGTGTGTTTGCGATGCTCATTGCAGTTGCGATTGCATTTTTCTGTACATTGGGCCAGGGAATTGATTCCTGGATCTGCTTTGGAGTATATTTGGGCATCGGTGTAGTGATCTGGCTGTGGATGCTTCTGGTAAACTGGAAGAAACATCCGGTTGAGATTGAAACACCGGATGGAGTACAGCAATTTTAAGTTTGTAAAACAGTTAATCCGGACGAAACGAAACGTCTGAAAATAAATGAATGAAGTAAAGGAGAAGATAAAATGGCTAAACTGGATGGAAAAGTTGCACTGATTACCGGAGCTGCTGCCGGACTTGGAGAAGGAATTTCTACTGCGTATGCAAAATACGGAGCAAAGCTGATCATGGTAGATCTCTCTCCTGCTGTAGAAGAAACAGCTGAAAAACTGCGCAAGGAATACAATTCAGAGATTATCACCGTAGTTGCCAATGTAGCGGACCGCGCACAGATGGATGCAGCTGCGGCAAAGGGCATTGAGGCTTTTGGAGAGATCAATGTAGCCTGCTGCAACGCAGGTGTATGCCGTCTGGCTCCTTTTGAGGAGATGGATGATGCTACCAGAGATTTCCATATCGATGTAAATATCAAAGGTGTATGGAACACCTGTAAGGCAGTAATCCCATATATGTTAAAGCAGGGCGGAGGCAATATTGTGATCGCTTCCTCTGTAACCGGAGATATTGTAGCAGACGCAGGTGAGGCAGCGTATGCTATGACAAAGGCTGCTCTGGTTGGCCTGACAAAATGTCTGGCTGTTGAGTATGCAAACCGCAACATCCGTGTAAACTGCTCACAGTTGGGCTATGCGCGTACACCTATGGTTGAAAAGATGGCTCTGGAATCTAATCCTGAAAATCCGGAGGCAGCAATCGCAGATATCGCAGTCGGCGTTCCCATGAAGCGCCTCGCAAAACCAATCGAGGTAGGAGAGCTCTTTGCATTCCTGGGAAGCGACGAATCCAGCTATCTGACAGGTTCTCAGATTGTTATTGATGGCGGAAGCACATTGCCTGAGACAATGTCGATTGGAACCAACTAAGCTTTGAAATTAGAATAATTGATATAAAAACCGGCAGATTGTGAGGGTCTGCCGGTTTTTGTGATGTATATAGTACACATAAGTATTTGTTTAGCTGTTCTCTTTACTGCAGATTGCCAGCCGATGCTGGTATTTTTCCTTTGTAGCCAGTCCGCCCCGGATATGCCGTTCGGATTTGTTGATGTCCAGCACTACTCTGGCCTGGGCGGCGAGGGATGGGTTGATGTGTTCCAAACGATCGGTGACATCCTTATGTACCGTAGACTTGGAAATTCCAAACCGTCTGGCTGTCTGGCGCACGGTAGCGTTGTGGTCGATAATGTAATTCGCAATAGCAATGGCCCGTTCTTCAATATATTCCTTCATGGTATTTCACCCTGAGAACGTTTTTACCATCATATTACAAGCTGTGGTATTTTATGCATTGGGGAGATAGCCAAAAGCAGAAGGTTGTCATATACTTGTTCCATGGAAATTAAAAGTATACAGAAGTATTTACTTTAACCTCAAGATGCTGAGATCAAAAATATGAATGACGGAGGGGAGCTGACGATGTTGAATGATATAAAAATAAAAAATACCGATGAACTGGAATTTGCTGTTTTCTGCATTGAAAATATTGCAATGCGTCTGAAAAAATGGTATCGAGCTTTGACAGAAAAGAGCGATATTTTAAACAGTTATGTTATACCGGAGTATGAGATGCTTCATACCCAGAGCAAAGAATATATTGTGGACGATATTATTAATCTTATAGAAGAAATGGGTATCCAATTATGATTTTATATCATGGTTCATATTTGGAAGTTCAAACTCCGGATTTAGTACATTCCAGAGAGAATCTTGATTTTGGGCGTGGTTTTTATACAACACCACTTTATGAACAGGCAATAAAGTGGTATGAAAGATTTAAGCGGCGCGGGAAAAGAGGAATTGTTTCTCACTACAGTTTTGACGAATCAGCTTATCAGAGACTTAAAATTCTGAAATGCAGAAGGGGAATGATGCAACAGATTACGATATAGTGATTGGCGGTGCTGCAAATGATAAAGTATTTAATACTGTTGAACTTTACTTTGATAATTTAATTGATAAGAAGGAAGCGATTCGCCGATTGCGTTATGAAAAACCAAACCTGCAGATGTGCCTGCGTACACAAACGGTTCTTGATGAGTATCTGCATTATGAAGGGAGTGAACAGATTTGACAGCCAATCCGATTTTGCTGCAAAAAAATATGCCTGGATCATTGAGCGATTTTCGAAAAAGAAAAATCTGTCTTTCGATGAAGCCCTGAAATTTTTCTATTGTTCTGCTCTTTATCCTTTGCTCTGTGAAGGGGTATCAGATTTACATTGTATGAGCGATGAGTATTTGACAGAAGAACTGATTTTTGAGTATGAAGAAACATGATATACAAATGAACAGAGCGTCTATTTATCTTATAGAGGGTGGATAGACGCTCTGTATTTTTGGTTTAATTCCCCTACCACAGGCTGAAAACTGATCGTCAGGATATTCTTTATGCGGTTTATGCTGGCTGTCATACCGTTGGAAATCCATTTCCGGTTTTTGTACAGCATATGAGTTTTCTTTAACATAATCGTCACCTTTCCAATTTGATTTTATTTTTACTTATAGATTTTCTGGAGAGGTAAAAAGCTTCAGCAGTATACCTATAATACCATTACCAACGTCCCGGCCCCAATAAGGATACACCCTATGAGCGACTTTGCGGTAAAATCTTCATGGAGAAAGACAAAAGCAAGGATCAGCGTCATCACAACGCTGAGTTTATCCACAGGAACAACTTTTGAGGCGTCTCCCAGCTGTAATGCACGGTAGTAGCAGAGCCAGGAGGCGCCGGTGGCAAGGCCGGACAGGATGAGAAAAATCCAGCTTTTTCTTCCAATCGAAAAAATTCCGTTTTGAGCATGGGTAAGAAATACCATTCCCCAGGCCATCACTACGACTACAACGGTCCGGATGGCGGTTGCCAGATTTGAATTTACTCCATCGATTCCAAGTTTTGCCAAAATGGAAGTAAGGGCCGCAAAGAGAGCGGACAGCAGCGCGAAAAACAGCCACATATAAGTGTATCCTCCATTCCTTTTATAAATAAAAGCTCTCCGGAAATTCCCCATGCTCCATCAGATATTCATATATTTCCATCAGAGATTTCCTCAGTGAAATTCCTTGATTCAAAGCCGTTTTGTACTCCCGCACCCAGTAATTTTTAAGATCATAGAAAAACATATGGCTTAGCAGTACGTAATATAAGATCTCTTTATCCGGTTCCAGATACTTTTCCTTAAAATCCCTGATCCCCTCCTCATATTCGTACAGAGAGAAATGGATCATCAGAATCAGAGTAGTTAAGCTGTTTTTCTGTTCACGGTCGGAATAACGTATGCTGACAATTTTCTGTCTCAGTTTTTTTGCCTCTGCAATCGCAGTTTCCTTCATATCTGCAGTCTTTAAATTTGCAGCAAGGACAGAAAGAAGGGATCCAGAAAGCATATCATAGCTTAATCCGCTTAATGTGGAAATTTCTTCCATTTTGCAGATGCGTTCACTGGTGACTCCGCAGGCAAAACTTTTTTTGATCACAAGATCCAGAAGTTCATTCTGCCTCATTCCGATGGACTGGAAAGGATCGGTTGTACTGAAAATATAATAGCAGCAGCCGTAACACAGCATACGGTACAGCTTTTCCAGAAGAAGGACTGCAGTCTCAGCCTCCTCCCCTTCTGTATAATGATCCCGAAGGGTTTTAATATAGTTTTTCACCTTAAAACGCCATTTGGGCCGCTCATGCTTTGGAACGAAGCGGTTTGGGGCAAAATAATTCTGTGCATAGGCATTTTCAAGAAAAAGTTCAATCTCTGATTCCAGGGCTCCAAGATCCGGGGCTTTTTTTACTTTAGAGGGGGAAGAGGCCTTGCCTGTTCCATTTTCTTTGAAATGCTCCGGAACAGACAGAACCAGGGGGTCAATGTCCTTTTCCTCTTTTATTTTCTTCGGGATCGCTTTGTACAGTTCTGCGGTCAGATAGCGCAGCTCTTCTATGGAATATGTTTCTATTTGTTTTCTGAACTCAGGAAGTTTCATCGATAAAGTCCTTTCTGCCGTTTCTGACTGTATCATAGAACACTGCTGGAAGGATGTCAATTCTATCCAAAGGTATTTCCGGTACGGGTTATACCTTCCATATCCGAATGATATACCCATCCTCCTGTTTTGACGTTGATTTTCTGATTTAATAAGTCTATAATGTCTGTAAAATAAATTCCAAGGACAGGAATGGAGGAAGCAGCTATGGAAAAAAAGAATCTGGACTGGGGTAATATCGGTTTCAGTTATATGCCCACAGATATGCGATATGTAGCAGATTATAAGAATGGAGTATGGGGAGAGGGACGGCTGACGGCTGATTCAACGGTAGTGCTCAATGAATGTGCAGGCATTCTGCAGTATTGTCAGGAGTGCTTTGAGGGATTAAAGGCGTATACCACAGAGGACGGCAGCATCGTTACCTTCCGTCCGGACTTAAATGCAGAGCGCATGATGGACTCTGCCAGACGTCTGGAGATGCCTGTGTTTCCTAAAGAGCGTTTTCTGGAAGCTCTGGATCAGGTGGTAAAGGCAAATGCGGCCTGGGTTCCGCCTTACGGCAGCGGAGCAACCCTGTATATACGCCCCTATATGTTTGCTTCTGGTCCTGTGATCGGCGTTAAGCCGTCTGATGAGTATCAGTTTAGAATGTTTGTGACGCCAGTGGGTCCTTATTTTAAGGGCGGAGCGAAGCCGATTACCATCTGCGTCAGTGATTTTGACCGTGCGGCTCCTCATGGAACGGGTCATGTAAAGGCTGGATTAAATTACGCCATGAGCCTTCATGCCCATGAAACGGCTCATGCCAATGGATTTGATGAAAATATGTTCCTGGATCCGGCCACCAGAACGTATGTAGAGGAAACCGGCGGAGCTAATTTCATCTTTATTACAAAGGACGGAGAGGTTGTTACGCCCAAATCCAATTCCATTCTCCCGTCTATTACGAGACGTTCTCTCATGTATGTGGCAGAACATTATCTGGGCTTAAAGGTAACACAGAGACCTGTAAAGCTGGAAGAATTAAAGGAATTTGCAGAATGCGGCCTCTGCGGAACCGCGGCTGTGATCTCCCCTGTAGGAAAGGTTAATGACCATGGCAAGGAAATCTGCTTCCCAAGTGGTATGGAGGAGATGGGTCCTGTTACAAAGAAGCTGTATGATACGCTGACCGGTATCCAGATGGGACGCATTGAGGCGCCAGAAGGATGGATCCGTAAAATAATGTAAGGGTCGCAGACAGGCCTCCCGGAATATACTGATAACAGATGGTATATTTCGGGAGGTTTTTTCAGATATGAAACGAGTTTTAAGGATTCTTTGGATGACGGGACTGATTCTTTCCCTTGCCGCAGGCTTTACAGGCTGTTCCGTTTCAAAGGAAAACAGGGATAAGGTGCGGGATCTGGAATTTCAGACTGCCCCTTCAGAGGAGCTGCCTGAAGAACTTTCAAAGCTGATTTCAGAAAAGGTGTCCCAGCCCTTTAAGCTGACTTACACGGATGATAAGAACCTGTACATAGCGGTAGGATATGGGGCCCAGCCTACAGGGGGATACAGTATCAGCATAAGAGAACTTTATCTGACGGAAAATTCGATTGTCCTTGCAACGGAGCTGATGGGGCCGGAAAAGGGGGAAGATCCGGGCACGGAGAAGTCCTTCCCCTATATTGTACTGCGGACAGAGCTTTTAGAGGAGCCGGTTATTTTTAAGTAGAAAGAAAATCCTTTTTTTCGCCGGGATCATATGCTATACTACATCAAAATGCGTTATGAATCAAAATGGATGCATTTTGGAAAGGTTGGTAGCAGAAATGATCTTAAAGGATATTTGGCTGGATATAAAGGCAGTGCAGGAGCGGGATCCGGCGGCCCGCAGTGCGCTTGAGGTTCTTTTGCTGTATCAGGGCATCCATGCTTTGATCTGGCATCGGTTTGCCCACTGGTTTTACCAGCATAAAATGTTTTTTATTGCCAGGCTTATTTCACAGATAGCCCGTTTCTTTACGCTGATCGAGATCCATCCGGGCGCTACGCTGGGACGCGGGATTCTGATCGACCACGGAAGCGGTGTGGTCATCGGAGAGACGGCAGTGGTGGGAGATAACTGCACTATTTACCAGGGAGTTACGCTGGGCGGCGTGGGAACTAAAAAGGGAAAACGTCATCCAACTCTTGGAAATAACGTTATGGTAGGCGCAGGAGCTAAGATTTTAGGCGCCTTTGAGGTGGGAGACAACTGTTCTATTGCCGCCAATGCGGTGCTTTTAAAGCCCTTGGAGGACAATGTAACAGCCGTGGGAATTCCGGCCCGTCCCATAAAAAAGGACGGCGTTACCCTGCCGAAAAAGCGGGAAACTATGACGTTAGAGGAATACGAGCAGATGAAGAACCAGATCCGGATGATAACTCAGGAGATTACGCAGCTGAAGGAAACGGTAAAGCTTCTTTCAGAGAAATCCGTATCCGGAAATGAGAAAACAGAAGGAGAAAGCACACAGGGATGAAGCAGGAAGCCCCTTACGTTAATATAGAACGGAGTATTATAAAAGAATACAGAAAAACCATCTGGAGGCCCTTTGTAAAGGGGCTTCAGGAATATGAGATGATTCAGGACGGGGACCGGGTGGCTGTGTGCATTTCCGGAGGAAAGGACTCCATGCTGCTTGCCAAGTGCCTGCAGCAGTTAAAGCGCCAGAGTGATACGAAGTTTGAACTGGAATTTATTGTGATGGATCCGGGATATCAGCCGGAAAACAGGAAGCTCATTGAGGAAAATGCAGCTCTTATGAATATCCCTGTGCGGATCTTTGACTCGGATATTTTTGATATTGTGGTGGATGTGGATCAGTCCCCCTGTTACCTCTGCGCCAGAATGCGGAGGGGTTACCTCTATTCCCATGCAAAGGAGCTGGGCTGCAATAAGATCGCACTGGGACACCATTTTGATGATGTGATCGAAACCATTCTTATGGGGATCCTTTACGGCGGCCAGATCAATACCATGATGCCAAAGCTTCACAGCACCAACTTTTCAGGTATGGAGCTCATACGGCCTTTGTATTTTGTAAAGGAAGAGGATATTTTGGCCTGGAGGGACAGCAACCACCTTCATTTCCTCCAATGTGCCTGCCGGTTTACGGAGCAGATCGCAAAAGAACGGGCAGCTGCCGGGGAAGCGGTGAACGGCGGTGATATTGTCCATACTTCCAAGCGCCAGGAGATGAAGGAGCTTATCGCAAGGCTTAGGAAAAACAGCCCCTTTATTGATGCAAATATCATGAAAAGTGTGGAAAATATCAATCTGGATGCCTGTCTGGGCTATGTCCAGAAGGGTGTGCGGCACCATTTTTTGGAAACTTATTGAGAGTTATATTTAACCTGCCATTTGCATAGATTCTTTTTATAAGAGACTATGAGGGATGGCAGGTGTTTTTATGGAGCTTATAAAGAAACAGATACATATGAACCAGTGGAAAGGAAATGTGGCTACTCAGATCACCCTGGATGATGATTTTATTGTGCCTGACACCATGGACGATATGGAGCAGGTTATGCTGGATAATGGAGAGATCCAGGCGGAGCAGGTAAAGCCTATGGGGGATAAGGTAAATGTAAAGGGACGTCTGGAATTTCAGGTTCTGTACCGCAGGGAGGGGGGCGGACTGCAGACGCTGGGAGGCAGCATTCCTTTTGAGGAGATGATCAATGTTCCCCAGTTAGAGGATAAGGATACAGTGAGTCTGTCCTGGACGCTGGATGACCTGAATACCAATATGATCCATTCCCGAAAACTGGGAGTTCAGGCGATCGTTACCCTTCAAGTGCGGATTGAGGCATCAAAAGATACAGAAGCTGCCGTGGATGTAAAGCAGGGGGGGACGGATACAGAGGCCTATACAGGGGCTGCGGAGAATCATGGGGAAATGCCGGTTGAAACCCTAAAGCGCCGGATGACAGCCGCATCTATGGCAGTATGCAGAAAGGATACCTATCGGATTCGGGAGGCAGTAGGGCTTACAGGCGGAAAGCCGGGGATCGGCCGCCTTTTATGGAAAGAAATGAAGCTGCGGGCTGTATCGGTAAAGCCTCTTGACGGCACTCTGCATCTGGAAGGGGAGCTCACGGTATTTGTGATCTATGAGGCGGAGGATGATACAATGCCTGTGCAGTGGCTGGAGGAAACGATCCCGTTTTCAGGAGAAATGGAGGCAGAGGGAGTAAAGGAGGATCAGATCCCCATGATTACGGTCCGGCTTTCCCATCGGGAGATCGAGGCAAAACCGGATTATGACGGAGAGATGCGGGAACTGGAGATTGACGGGGTTCTTGAGCTGGATATCCGTCTGTATGAGGAACTGGAAACAGAGCTTTTAAGCGATGTATATTCCAACAGCCGGGAATTGACGCCGGAGCGTAGGGAAACGGTGTTTGACCGGATCCTTACACGAAATGTATGCCGTTCCAGAATCGGAGAAAAAGTGAAGCTTCCCCAGGGAGAGCGGATTTTACAGATCTGTCATCACAGCGGAACCATAAAACTGGATGAGGTAGAACCGGGAGAGGACTGCTTAAAGATAGAGGGGGTTTTGGAGGTGACACTTCTTTATCTTACCAGTGATGACCAGGCTCCGGTTCAGCCGGCAGTAGAGCAGATTCCCTTTAAATGTACGGCAGAGGCCAGAGGGATCCGGGAAGACAGCGTATACCAGCTGGATGCGGGGCTGGAACAGCTCACAGCCGTGATGATGGGAGGAGATATGGTGGAAATTAAGGCTGTGGCAGTGCTGGACTTCCTGGTTCTGCAGCCTGTAAAGGAACAGGTGATCACAGGTATCTCTTCCGGCCCTCTGGATTTAAAGAAGCTTCAGGAGCTGCCGGGAATTGCGGGATACATTGTTCAGCCCGGTGACAGTCTCTGGATGATCGCTAAAAAATTCCATACGACCATCAGCCACATCATATCAGCCAATGAACTGGCGGACGAGGAGATTAAGGCCGGGCAGAGGCTTCTTCTGGTAAAAGAGGTGGCAAGGGGATAAAAAAGGAAACAGACTGTTCATGGAAAAGTAATTCTATGGAGGGTCTGTTTTTTATGACAGTCATATGTGTAAAAATATCAAAAAAAGTTGAAAATAAAATAAAATATTGGAAAATATTGACATTAAGCTGCAAATGTAATAGAATGAAAAAGTAGACAGTCGACAATTTAAAAAGACGGATTAAAATTCAGGGAAGGTGATGAAGTTTGAAGACTATTAAGATTCCATATTACACTTCCAGTCTAGATCTCCATGTGGATGAAAAAAATCTGGAGGCGGTGATCACGGCCCGCACAGATGAATACGAGGCAGGAAAGAGTGAGGAGGAGCTGGTAAAGGAGGCGCTGGAGCATCCCATCGGAACACCCAGGCTCAGTGAACTGGCAAAGGGAAAGAACCGGATCGTGCTTGTTACCTCAGACCACACCAGGGCCGTACCAAGTAAACTGACTCTGCCTTTGCTTCTGGCGGAGATCCGCAAAGGAAATCCGGACGCAGATATTACGATTCTGATCGCTACCGGCCTTCACCGGCCTACCACAGAGGCAGAGCAGCGCAGGATGTTTGGCGATCCGATCGTAGACCATGAGAAGATTGCGGTAAATAAGGCATTTGAGCCGGATGATTTTGCCTATGTGACCGGTCTTCCTTCCGGAGCGGAGCTGTGGGTAAACAAACTGGCCTTAGACTGCGATCTGCTGATTACGGAAGGATTTATTGAGCCGCATTTCTTTGCCGGCTTTTCAGGAGGACGAAAGAGTATCCTGCCGGGTATTTGCAATGCGGCAAAGTACAGTTTACAAGGGACTACACAGGGTAGGTATCTGACGGGAGGGGTTCCACCCATCAGATTTTCCATGTGATGTTCAAGCTGTCGCTTGTAGCGGCAACGGTGGTAATCATCAAATCCACCACCCGCCGCTTGTCGTCAAAGGATACATTGTCCCATGTGTCGAGGTAGCCGGAAATCTGATTGACCTGTTCCGGGCTGATGGCTTCCACCGTCAACTCGGCTATCTGCTTCACAAGTTCCTGTTTGCGCCCGTCCAGTTCCGCTATCTTCACATTCACATAGGAGAGCAGAACATTGTTTGCACCCGTCAGACTGTCCACCAGCTTTTCAATCTCGCTGTCCACATGGAGAAGTTCCACTTGCAGGGCGGCAATTTTAGGGTTTGCCTTTGCCGCTTTCTTTCTGCCTGTCAGCGTCTTGTAGCTTGCCAGTTTCTTTATCATCTGCTGATAAACAACCGCTTCCAGTTCCGAAGTAATGATTTTCCCGCACCCCGGACAACTCTTGTTATCCAGCCGTTTCGTACAGCGAAGGTATTGCTTGCCGGAGGGATTGAAGATACTCATAAGGGCATACCCGCAGTTCCCGCACTTGATTTTTCCCGCCAGCCATGTATGGGTAGCTTTTCGGGCAGACTGGATTTTCATGTTGTTCATCAGCTTCTTGCGGCAGGTCAGCCAGATGTCGGAGGGAACAATGCCCTCATGGGGAGCCAGTACCAGCATTTGGTCTTTCAAGTCGTTCTTTTTGCTGGGCTTCACATCTCGCCCTTGATACAGATAGCAGCCGTTCATGCCAGTAAAATCGGCAGCGTCATTGACAATGACCGTCCCTTGACTTTTGAAAAATTCGTACACATCAAGGTCTGCCTGCACATAGACAGGATTGCGTAACATCTGCGCCAGCGTGGGGCGTATCAGCTCTTTGCCGTTGAATAAAATCCCCTGTTCGGCAAAGTACCGGGTAATGTCCCCGTAGGAGGTTGTGGGCTGAGCATACATCTCAAACATCAGCCGGATATTTGCCGCTTCGTCTGGATTTACCACCAGCTTTTTTGTATTGATACCATCCATTTTGATAGGCTCGGTGTGGAAGCCGTAAGGAGCCTTGCCGCCCATTTTGAAGCCCCGCTGACTGCGGGAATAGTATGCGTCCGTTACCCGCTTCTGTATCGTTTCCCGTTCCAACTGGGCGAACACAATACAGATATTCAACATAGCCCGCCCCATCGGGGTGGAGGTATCAAACTTTTCCGTAGAGGACACAAACTCCACATTGTACTGCTGGAACAGCTCCATCATGTTGGCAAAGTCCAGAATGGAACGGCTGATACGGTCGAGTTTGTAAACCACGACTTTTGCAATCAAGCCCCGCTTGATGTCCCGCACCAGTTCTTGAAACTTCGGACGGTCTGTGTTCTTGCCGCTGTACCCCTTGTCTGTGTATTCCTTGCAGTTACCGCCTTTCAACTCGTATTTGCAAAATTCAATCTGGCTTTCAATGGAAATGCTGTCCTTTTTGTCTACCGATTGCCTTGCATAGATTGCGTCTATTCGATTATTCATATTGTCGCTCCTTTTCTTAAAAAAGAAACGGAGCTGCTGACACCTTTATTATACCGTCAGCAGCCCCGCAAATCAACGATGGCTTTGGAAAACCTTATGCCCCGGCTTCCTCACTCTGCCGTTTGTCGGCATACTTGCGGAACACCTCATAAAGTTGCTGTTCCAGTTCCCGGCGTTTTGCCGCTTCCTGCTCCGGCGTGAACACCGGGGAGAGGTTTTCCAGCGTGATTTCCCTGCCTTGAAAAGTCACGACTTCCGTTTCCTTTTTGTATCTGATAGTGGTACTTATAAAATCACCTTTCCTTTCCATGCTGCCGCTGCTGCCGTTTCAGTTCCGCCAGTATATCCGGCGGGATACGGTCAACCAGCCGCTGTAAATTGTCCAGTTCGCTTTTCAGCTTTGCCCGTTCCATCGCATCTTTCATCTTGCCTTTTTCACTGGCTTTTGCCCTTGCTTCCAGCTTTTCATTTTCCGCTAACAGGTCATTGATTGTGACCTTGTATTTTTTCAACTGCCCGGAGAAATTCCCCATCTGTGGGAACCACTTTTTCAGCATGGAGAGGGCTTCCTCTTTTTTCTTTCCGGCATTCAGCGGGTTAATGCCGTCCAGCGTGGCTTCAATGGCTCTTGCCTGTTTGGATAGATTGACCGCCTGCTTGAACAGACGGGTGGGGATATGCTTCCTGCCTGTCTTGCTGGCACTTTCCCCACGCTCCAAGTCGGGATATTTCTCCACCATATAGGCGTGAAAATCGTCCTGCCATTTTGAGAGATTGGCTCTGTTGCCGATAATCTCCTTAGCGCACAGGCGGTTGTCCTCTGTCAGAGGGACAAAGACCAAATGCAGGTGGGGTGTTTTCTCGTCCATGTGTACCACTGCCGATACGATATTTTCCCGGCCTACCCGCCCGATTAAGAAATCAGCCGCCCTATGGAAAAATTCCTGTATCTCCTTTGGGGGCTTCTTCTTGAAAAACTCCGGGCTGGCGGTAATCAGCGTATCCACAAACCGGGTACTATCCTTACGGGTGCGGCAGCCAGCTTGTTCAATACGGTTCTGTATAAAGTGGTAGTACCTGCTCTCCGGCTTAACAATGTGGAAGTTGTATTTGCTCCGGCTGGTGTCAATGTCGGGATTGCTGGCGTACTGTTCCTTTTGCCGTTCGTGATGGGCTTCCAGCGGCCTTGCCGGGTTGCCCTTGTGTTTCTCAAACCGCAAGATTGCGTGTTGTGCCATTCTGCTCCTTTCCTCGTTCCATTCTTTTCCAGCGGGTTTTCCACAGGGAAAATCCCGCCGAAACTATCTCTGATAGGATTGGAATGGAATAGATATAAATAAAATCGTTTTAATCTCTGTATTTCTATATACCGTCCGGTTTTCGTACTTCAAGAGGATTGATTATCGTACTCTATGAGTGCGGTTTTCAGTCCTCCGGCGTTCCATAACCGGATTTCTTGAAGTCGGTGTTTGAAACCGCTTCATAGGATTTTGGATAAATGCGGTTGGGTTTTCCACAGCCCTGCTTCTGGATTTCCACCAGTCCGGCATATTGTAGCTCCCGCAGGGTATTGACCGCTTTCTGCCGCCCGCAGTGGAGCAGCTCCACTACCTCGTTAATGGGATAGTAGAGGTAAATCCGCCCGTATTCATCTGCCCAGCCGTTTTTTCGGGATAGGTCTGTCCGGCGCAGGATAAAGGCGTACAGAACCTTTGCTTCGTTGGACAGGGGTGTGAATGTGGGGGCTTCAAAAAGGAAATTGGGAAGCCGGGTAAAGCTGACCGCCTTTTCCGGCTGATGGATATAAATGGTGTTTGCCATATCGTGTTTTGTGGACGGTTAGAAGCCTGTTTCCGGGGGCAGACGGTAGTTTCTATTGCCTGCCCCTGTTCTGTGCTTGCAAAGCCTTGAAAATCAAGGACTTTTCAGCCCCTAACTGTCCACAGTAGACCTCCTTTTCCGTTCACTTTCTGTTTTCTGCCGCCTGTGAACTCTGGCGGCGCAGTCGGGGCAGTACTTTGCCCGGTTGGATTTAGGGACGAACACACCGCCGCAGACCGCACAGCGTTTCAAGTCCTTATCCCGGAAAATCTCCGCTTCCAGCGTCTTGTCCAGCGGCAAAACCGCCCAGCGGAACCACTTACAGCAGACCGAGAAAGAAACCGTCTGCGGACAGGTGCAGGTGTCCCCATCGTCAAGGAACATACAGTTCCCGTCCTCATAACAGCAGCACTCCCGGCGGATCAGGGCGTTTGCCTGTTTCCGCTGCGCTGGGGTCATGCGGTAAAGGGAACCGTCCGGCCTGCGTTCCAGCGGTGGCAAGTCTTTATAGGGGTTATCTCTCATGCGTTCCCTCCATTTTTCGCTTTTGCCGTTCGCCCCGAAAAGGCTTCCTGCCCCATTCCTGCGGCGTGTTCCGGCGTTGGCACGCTCCCCGCAGCTTCTGGACACTTGTCCCGAAGTGACCTCTGGACAAAGTGTCCAGAAGTCCGTCTCCTTGCGGTGCTTCCCCGGCCGGGGTATTTCTTTTCGGACGGTCATTCGGTTTTCAAGGTGCTGTCCATCGATGAACTACCCTAAGTCTACACCTAAATGACCGTTCGTCCCGTATATCCAAGAGGTAGGAAATCCGCCAAAAAAACTGCCTATTTCCACGCTCTCGGAATTGTGGTAGAATGAAAAAGAGAAATGTAGCAGGAGGTGGAAATGAAATGTATAACCTAAATTGGTCAAGAAGTGACCTCACCCGGCAAAAGCTGGGGACGTTCTGTGAATACTACGCAAAAATGTCATTAGCCTCTTATGGAGTGAGCATTTATACTTCCGAGGTTGATGACCATGGAATAGATTTTATTGCAGAAAGCAAGAGAGGATTTTTGAAGTTTCAAGTTAAAGCCATTCGCAAAGGAACAGGCTATGTTTTTATGCGGGAGGAATATTTTGATATTTCAGACCAATCACTTTACTTGTTCTTGCTTTTGCTAAATGATGGCGAACACCCCATAGAATATTTAATTCCTGCGACCACATGGGATAACGACAGTAGTAATACTTTTGTTTACCATTCATACGAGGGTAAAAAGTCGAAACCAGAATATGGCCTAAATATTTCTGCCAAGAACATTCCGCAGCTCGAAAGATTTAAGTTAGAAAATATGATAACGGCAATATAATGAGGAACAAAATATGGCTTTAACCATTCAAGAGCGCCTAAAAGACCTGCGTGTAGAGCGTGGGCTGACGCTGGAACAGCTTGCGGAGCAGACCCACCTCTCCAAGTCTGCGCTGGGCAGTTATGAAGCGGAGGATTTTAAGGACATCAGCCACTATGCCCTTATCAAGCTGGCGAAGTTTTACAGCGTGACCGCCGATTACCTGCTGGGGCTGTCCGAAACAAAAAATCACCCAAACGCCGATCTTGCAGACCTGCGTGTGAGTGATGATATGATTGAACTGTTGAAAAGCGGGCTGGTGGATAATTTCCTCTTGTGTGAACTGGCGGTACACCCGGATTTCCCCCGGCTCATGGCTGACCTTGAAATCTATGTGAACGGAACGGCAGTCAAGCAGGTACAGAGCGCAAATGCCATTGTGGATATTATGAGCGCAACCATTATGAAGCAGCACAATCCCGGCTTGTCCGACCCGCAGCTAAGGCAGCTTATCGCCGCCCATATTGACGATGACAGCTTTTGCCGCTATGTAATACAGCAGGACATAAACGGCATAGCCCTTGACCTGCGGGAAGCCCATAAGGACGATTTTTTCAGCGTCCCGGAGGACAATCCTCTGGAAGATTTTTTGCAAGCCGCAGAAGCAGCGTCCACTCCGGGCAGCGACCCGGAACAGGCGGCGATGGCGTTTATCTGTAAACGGCTCAAGCTGAACTATGGGAAGCTGTCGGAGGAAGAAAGAAAGTGGCTGAAAAGGATTGCGCAGAAGTCGGACTTGCTGAAAAACCCAAAACCGCAGCGGGGGAGAAAGTAAAGGGATAAATCGGGATTTGGCAAAGGCGTGTATATGAAAAAGTAACTTCCAGTTTGCAAGAGAAAGGTATGGTGAGCGAATGAGAATATTATACGAACTTTCATGGTTATGGGAGACGCTGGTTATTGCGCTTGCGGTTGCGGCTGTTTGCGTGGTTTGCGCCATGCTAATCTGTAAGGCAGTAAAGAAGAACCTCAGCAAAAAAACGGCGGCAGTTATCGGCGCAGCAGCGTTTGCGGGCGCTGTTTTGGCAGTCATTGTGATTGCCCGGACTCCGATGCCGCTTTGATTAAACGGGATGCTTGATTGCCTGTGCATAAGTACAACTTCAAGTTTATCGGGGAAATAGCAAAGCCCTAAAACGGCTTCCCGCCCATTTCAATTTTGAGAGAAAAATCCGTCTGTTTTTTCGTGAGTGTGTCCACAAGTTCGGGACATTTTGTCCCGAAGTCCGGCGTGGGACGAGGAACGGGGGCTTTCATATACGCCCTGTCTGCTGATAAAACCAGTCCTGCGTTTGCGGCTCCACGCCACGCAATCACAGCCCTGCTTTCCTGCCGCTTCAAATGCCCTTGCCCTCTCCGGCGGCAACGGCATTTTCACGGCAACGCCGACAGAGCGTATAACACACTACACTTTGCGAGCAAAGTCGTGTGCCAAGGGGCAAGCCCCTTTGGAAACCCCTGACAACAAAACAGGCTGAATATCCCGCACTTTCCCGGTGCTTGATACTCAGCCTTTATTTGTTGTCAGCAGCCCCCGTTTCGTGGTCTGCGTGTAGTTCCTTGTAAACTGACCTAACCGTAAATGAAAACCATTCCTACAAGGCCATTTCCAGTCCCTATGCTGCTACAGGCGTTTTGGAGCACAATCCCATCCATGAGGATATGGTGTATGCGGCCAGAGCAGTGAATGTTCAGTTTATCTTAAATGTAGCATTAAATGGGGAGAAAAAGGTAATTGCAGCCTTTGCAGGAGATCTGGAAAAGGCTCATGAAAAAGGCGTGGAGTTTGTCCGCGGTCTGGCTCAGTGTCCGGGCATGACGGGAGATATCGTTATTACCTCAAACGGCGGTTATCCTCTGGATCAGAACCTGTATCAGAGTCCCAAGGCAGTGGCCACAGCAGAGGCCTGCTGTAAAGACGGCGGAGTTATCATCATGTGTGCCTCCTGCTTTGACGGTATGGGCGGCACTCATTTTGAAAAGTTGATCGTTCAGGGAACGGTGGATGAAATTGATGCTTATTTGTCAAAGATTCCTCCCAGAGAGACGATCCCGGAGCAGTGGTGTGCACAGATCTATTCCAGGATCTTAAAGAAGCATAAGGTGATTCTTGTGACCACCTATCTGGATCATGAGATGGTACGCAAAGCCAATATGATCCCGGCCTCTTCGCCGGATGAGGCTCTTGAAATGGCCTATGAGATGATGGGACGGGACGCAAGGGTGATTGTTATTCCCGATGGCGTGGCAGTGCTGGCAGTAAAGGAACAGGAGGACTAAGATGGAGCTTAAGCTGGCGTTAAAGGTAGACGATCTGGACAATGTAGCTACCATTTTTGCCGATGATATCACAGACGGCACGGTGGTAGAGGTCCGGGATAAAAAGGGGCAGAAGGAAGAAATCTGCGTCCATGGGGATGTTCCCTACGGTCACAAGATCGCAGTGACGGACATTCCGAAGGGAGCTCATATTATGAAATATGGAGAATCCATTGGAGCGGCGAGCACGGATATCAAAAAGGGTGATTATGTCCATGTGCATAACCTGGATGCATTAAGAGGCAGAGGCGATCTGGAGGAGGTGGAGCAATGAGCGAATATACATTTCAGGGATATCGGAGAGCCAATGGAAAGGTTGGCGCCCGCAATCTGGTAGCTGTGATCCCCAGCGTTATCTGTGCTAATGACGTAGGCCAGGCAATCTGCCGTCAGGTGCAGGGAACCATCGGATATTTTCATCATCAGGGCTGCTGCCAGCTTCCCATTGACTTAAAGAGAGTGACGGACACCCTTTCCAATCTGGGACAGAGCCCCAATGTGGGAGCGGCGCTGATCGTCAGCCTGGGCTGTGAGGGAACAGACCACGAGCGGATGGTGGAAGAAATACGGGCAGCCGGAAAACCGGTAGAGATTATCCGGATCCAGGAGCTGGGAGGAACCTCCAGGGCAATCCAGGCCGGAATTGATGCGGCTCAGAGACTGGTTCAGGAGATTTCCGGACTGCAGAGGGAAACGGTTGATATTTCTGAGGTAGTCATGGCAATTAAATGCGGTGCTTCCGATACTACCTCCGGTATGGCTTCCAACTGCGTGATCGGTTATGTGGCAGATAAGCTGGTAGACCTGGGAGCAACTGTGGTATTTGGGGAAACCACAGAATTCTTAGGCGGCGAGCACATTCTTGCTAAACGGGCAGTAGGCGGAGAAAACGGCCCCATAGGCCAGAAAGTCTATGAAATCGTAGATCGGATGGAAAAACGGGCTAAATCTGTAGGAGAGGATATGAGAGGCGGTCAGCCTACACCGGGCAATATTGCAGGAGGACTTTCCAGTATTGAGGAAAAGAGCCTGGGAGCGATCGTAAAATCCGGCCATCGGCCGATCCAGGGAGTTTTAGAATATTGTGACCGGGTAGACGGACAGAAGGGGCTGTGGATCAAGGATGCTCCGGGACGGGAACCGGAGATTCTGACCGGAATGGCGGCCACGGGAGCGCAGTTTATGATGTTCTCCACTGGAAGAGGAGCACCTCAGGGCTTTCCGTCCATGCCTGTAATCAAGATCTGCGGCAATCCTCATACATATGAGCGGATGCAGCACGATATGGATCTGAATGCAGGACGGATCATTCAGGGGGAAAAGACGATCGAGGAGGTAGGAGAAGAGGCCTTCCGTCTGATGCTGGATGTTCTTTCAGGAAAAATGACAAAGAACGAGGCACTGGGCTATTACGGATCCATGGATATTTTCTGCCTGGGTCCTGTAATCTGATATTTGGGGTTTAATCATGTAAGGGGGTAATTATTTATGCTGAATCCTGTATTAGCTATGGCAATCGGTATTGTCGTTATGATGGTACTGATCATTTTTACAAAAATGCATGCATTTCCGTCACTGATCATCTCGGCAATCCTGATTGCGGTTCTTGCAATGCCATTTGGTCCGGAGGGAGCCACAGTTGCGACCCTGACCGAATGTGTAAGCACCGTTACCAAGGGCTTTGGAAACACTATGGCAAGTATCGGCGTTGTAATCGGCTTTGGCTGTATCATGGGAATTTTCCTTGAGAAGAGCGGCGCTGCCAAGCGTATGGCTCTGACAATCCTTAAAATGGTCGGTGTAAAGAACTGCGATGTGGTTCTTGGACTTACAGGCTTCGTAGTTTCCATTCCCGTATTCTGCGATTCCGGTTTCGTTATCCTGTCCTCTCTGGCAAAAGAGTTTTCACGCCTTACCAAGAAATCCATGGTTTGGCTGGGCGGCATTCTTGGTATGGGACTTTACATTACCCACTTTATGGTTCCGCCTACACCGGGTCCTCTGGCAGTTGTAGGAACCTTCCAGGAAAATGGTTATAATCTGGATCTGGGAATGTATATCATTTTTGGTATCCTGATTTCTGTTCCCCTGTTTATCTTTTCTGTATTTCTTTTCCGTTATTTTGGAAAGAAATACCCGGATCTGGTTGTGCCTTATGAGATCGACCGTTCCAAGTACAGTGAGGGCCAGTTAAAGGTTCTTGACCGCATTCAGGAAAAACAGAGCCGCAATGAAGATCTTGCTACAGAGGATTTTGCAGATCTGCTGGCTGCTGAGAAGCTTCCCAGTGCATTTTTATCCTTTGCCACCTTATTAGTACCCATTGTTCTGATCTTTGCCAACACTCTGGTAGGACAGATCGGAGCGCTTCAGGGAACTGCATTTGCAGAGTGTGTGAAATTCCTCGGACAGCCGGTTATGGCGCTGTTTATTTCCCTCTGCATGGGCGCATTCCTTCTGTGTGCGGAATATGACCGCAAGACCTGTGTGGATCTGATGCAGGAAGCCTGTCGTGATGCAGGTCCTATCGTATTCATCACAGCAGCAGGCGGTGCCCTTGGCGCAGTTATCAATGCGACAGGCGCAGCAAAGATGATGGCAGACGCAATCGTTGCTGCGGGAGTTCCAGGTATTTTAGTACCGATTATCATTGGTGTCATCATGCGTTTCCCGCAGGGCTCCGGAACCACAGCTATGATTACAGGCTCCGCGATTATTGCCCCGATGATCAGCACACTGAATATCAATCCGTATCTTGCAGCACTGTCACTCTGTCTGACAACCATGTGCCCAAGCTACTTAAACGATTCCTATTTCCACGTTGTAACCAATTTCTCCGGTATGGATATCAAGACCAGCTTAAAGACATGGACGATTGGATCTATTCTGGTTCCGGCATTTGGTTCAGCTATTTTCTGCATCCTGTCTATCTTTATCCATTGATGGGAAGAATGCAGGACTGTGATATGATATGAAAAAAGAGCTGTCTCTTCTAATTTGGGAGATGGCTCTTTTTTTGCGGGTGCGCCGGCTGTCTTTGTATGGAAATACATCAATCCTGATGCATCTGGTCCAGATATACGATAATGGCATCCTTTGCAAGAAGCAGGTGTTCCCGATTGATCCGGTCTGCCTCTTTGACATTTCCGGCCAGTACATTTTGGATAATCTGTATATGCTCGGTCAGGGAATCGTCAAAACGCTTCCGGCTTTTTAAGGAATAGATGCGGAACCGCTGAACCATGGCGTAGACGCGTTCATAGGTACTGATTACCAGATTATTTCCGCTGAGCTGGATCAAAAGCTGGTGAAGCAGAGTGTCCTCTTCCACATAACGCTGTATATCGTCCTGGCTGTGATAGGTTTTTAAGCGTTCCATGCAGTCGTTTAATTCATGGTGTTTTTCTAAGGTCAGACAGTTTCCGGAACGCATAATGGCATAGCTTTCCAGCAGGATCCGCAAATCGAACACATCTTCAATATCCTTTGGAGTGTAGGTTTTTACAAATACGCCCCGGTTGGGATATTCTACAGCAAGTCCTTCGGATACCAGCTGGCGCAGGGCTTCACGGATGGGGCTGCGGGAAATCTCCAGTTTTTTTGACAGCTCTGTTTCCTGGATCTGCTGTCCTGGCGCATAGACGCCGCTGCAGATATCATCTCTTAATATCTCATATACCTGCTGTTTGATTGTAGTAATTCTTCTGATTTGGCTCATGTATGTTATCTCCGGGATCGAATGTTTAATTTCTTTTATCATATCATCAGAGGAAGTATAAGTAAACGGGCAGGAGCAATTTTGTTTTTCATAGTGAATCTAAACGAAACCCGTGCTATAATAGGTTCAAAATCCGGCAAAGGAGGAAAACTCATGGATGAAAAATGGCAGCAGTTAAAGGAGTGGATTCAGGAAAGCCAATATATAGTTTTCTTTGGAGGTGCTGGTGTTTCTACTGAGAGCAAAATTCCGGACTTTCGGAGCGAGGACGGGCTGTATCGTCAGAAGTATAAGTACCCTCCGGAAACAATCATCAGCCACAGCTTTTATATGAAGAATACGGAGGAGTTCTACCGTTTTTATAAAGACAGGATGATTTATAAAGAGGCTGTACCCAATGACGCCCACAGAGCGCTTGCAAAGCTGGAGCAGGAGGGGAAGGTAAAGGCTGTTATTACCCAGAATATTGACGGGCTTCATCAGATGGCAGGAAGCAGGGAGGTGCTGGAGCTGCATGGCTCCGTACACCGAAATTACTGCACCCGCTGCGGACAGTTTTATGATCTGGATTATATAACGAACAGTGAAGATGTTCCCAGATGCACCTGCGGCGGCACAGTCAAACCGGATGTGGTTCTGTATGAAGAGGGACTGGATGATACGGTTCTGCGCCGCTCTATCGAGAACATTTCAAAAGCAGATCTGCTGATCGTGGGCGGTACGTCTCTGGCAGTCTATCCGGCTGTCGGCCTGATTGACTATTATAGAGGAAAGAAACTTGTGCTTATCAACCGTTCTGCCACTCCCAGAGATTCCCAGGCAGATTTGATCATTAACGACAGTATCGGCCAGGTCTTAGGAGCCGTGGCCGGTATCAGATAGAGGAGGAAATAATTATGTATCAGGCAGCAGAAAACAGATATGACCATATGAAATACAGACGCAGCGGAAGAAGCGGCGTACTGCTTCCGGAGATTTCTCTGGGGCTGTGGCAGAATTTTGGACTGGAAAAGCCTCTGGAGGAGCAGAGAGAGATCCTTCTTCGGGCCTTTGATCTTGGGATTACTCATTTTGACCTTGCAAATAATTACGGCGCTCCGGCCAGAGGAAAGGCGGAGGAAAATTTTGGAGCCGTTCTGGCATCCGATCTGGCTTCCTACAGAGACCAGCTGTTTATTTCCACCAAGGCCGGTTATGACTGCTGGCCCGGTCCTTACGGTAACTGGGGCTCCCGCAAATACCTGATGTCCAGTCTGGACGCCAGCTTGAAGCGCATGGGCCTTGACTACGTGGACGTATTTTACCATCACCGTCCGGATCCGGATACTCCTTTAGAGGAAACCATGGGCGCTCTTTCCGATATGGTGCGCCAGGGAAAGGCCCTTTATGTGGGAATTTCCAATTATGAGGCAGAGGAAGCAGAGCGGGCCATTGCCATTTTAAAGGAAAATAAGACCCCGTGTCTGCTTCATCAGCCCCGCTACAATATGTTCGAGCGTTGGTGCGAAGATGGGCTTTTTGAGGTTCTGGATCGGGAAGGAGTAGGATGCATCTGCTACAGCCCATTGGCTCAGGGGGCTTTGACGGGACGGTATTTAAAGGGGATTCCTGAGGGCTCCAGAGCGTCACGCAGCAACACCACAGTAGGAGGGCGCTACCTCACGCCAGAACGCCTGGAAAAAATCCGCGCGTTAAATGAGATGGCAGAAAATCGTGGTCAGAGTCTGGCTCAGATGGCTCTTTCCTGGATCCTTCGCAGAAAGGAAGTGACCAGCGTCCTCATCGGCGCCAGCAGCGTCGCCCAGCTGGAGGACAATATAAAGGCTCTGGACGGACCAGTATTTACAAAAGAGGAACAGGAGGCCATTGACCGTATTCTGGCAGATTCCTAAGAACAGGCAGAATAGGGACAAGGGCAGAGGAATAAAAAAGGGAGAGCGGATTATGACTGAAAAACCAGATTACCAGATGGGAGACATTGTGAAGCTTAAAAAGCCTCATCCCTGCGGCAGCAGCGAATGGGAGATCCTGCGGGTGGGGGCGGATTTCCGCCTAAAATGCACTGGCTGCGGCCATCAGATCATGGTGGCCAGGAGGATGGTGGAGAAGAATACCAGAGGCCTGAAAAAGAGCGGCGGAGAAATGTCCTAAAACCCATGAAAAAAGCGAAAAAAGGGCTTGCATTTAAGCAAAACCTTTGGTAGAATAACTATTCGTGACATATTAAATCCTTGCTCCTGAAACTGAAAGCAGGGGCCAGAGACCACAAGGAGGTAAAGCAAGATGAACAAGTACGAATTAACCGTTGTTCTGAATGTGAAGCTTGAAGACGAAGAGCGCGCAGCAGCACTCGAGAAGGTAAAGGGTTACATCACCCGTTTCGGCGGTACTGTAACTAACGTAGATGAGTGGGGTAAGAAGAGACTTGCATACGAGATCCAGAAGATGCATGAGGCTTACTACTACTTCATCCAGTTCGAGTCTGATTCTGTATGCCCGAACGAAGTAGAAGCTCACGTTCGTATTATGGAACCAGTGATCAGATACTTATGCGTTAAGGCTGAGGCATAAGAGATACCCAGACCGCTTAAGCGGAATTGAAAAGGAAGTGTGACCGTATGAACAGAGTTATCTTAATGGGCAGATTGACAAGAGATCCGGAAGTAAGATATTCCCAGGGAGAGCGTTCTATGGCGATTGCCAGATACACTCTCGCAGTGGACAGAAGAGGCCGCAGAAATCAGGATGGAAACTCCGAGCAGACTGCAGATTTTATCAACTGTGTGGCATTTGACCGCGCAGGCGAGTTTGCAGAGCGGTATTTCCGCCAGGGCATGCGTGTTCTTGTATCCGGACGTATCCAGACAGGAAGCTATGTAAATAAGGACGGTCAAAAGGTATACACCACCGAGGTCATCTTAGATGACCAGGAGTTCGCGGACAGTAAGGGTGCGGCTTCTGATATGGGCGGATATGGACAGTCCGGTTACGGACAGTCTGCGCCTTCTCAGAGACCGGCTCCTGCCAGCGCGATTGGTGATGGGTTTATGAATATTCCGGACGGAGTTGAGGACGAAGGACTTCCATTCAACTAGACCGGGATTCTTCACGGTGAATAATAAAGGAGGACAACACCAATGGCATTTAATAAGACTGAAAGACCAGAGGGCGCTAAGATGAGAAGACCGGGCGGTATGCGCAGAAGAAAGAAAGTCTGCGTATTCTGCGGCGACAAGAATGGCGTAATTGATTATAAGGATGTAAACAAGCTGAAGAGATACGTATCCGAGAGAGGAAAAATCCTTCCCCGTCGTATCACTGGCAACTGCGCAAAGCACCAGAGAGCTTTAACTGTAGCTATCAAGCGCGCACGCCACATCGCTTTAATGCCTTATACATGTGAATAATTTTGACATGGGAAAGTCCTGGAAACTTGGTGTTTCCGGGGCTTTTTTCGTTTTTTGTACTCAAATATTTATTAGGGCGTACACCTTTTACTCAAAAAATGCTCAAGCTTAATATCCCCCTTGGCCTGGGGGTATGAATGGGGTATAATAGGCCTGTACAGACATAAGCTTGAAATGAAGAACCGGACATACCGGAACATATTTCCTTTGTATTCGATGCACAGTATTATTCAGATAATAATCCGGATTTGAGAGAAATATACGGTGATGATCTGCCGTCCTATTATAATCATTATATGGACTGTGGCTGGGCTGAGGAACGGATTTGCCATTAAAAAATTTATAAAGAGCGGAAAAGTTGTCTGTTTTCTTATGAAAGAGCCATGTAAGAAAATGTAACATTGATAAAAAATACACAATACCGAGAAACACAACAAATTTTACAAAAATACAGCTATAATTTTCATGTTTTCTACAAAATAAAATATTTCTATTTAAAAATGGTAAATACCTGTGGTAAAATAAAGTACAAAGATGGTTCACAAAGGAAAGGAGAGAACATTTATTATGGCACTTTTAAATTATGATGTGTTGAAGAAATCCGGCTATGACGGATATATCCTGGAGGATGCCCCTGTAAAGGTCCTTCAGTTTGGCGAGGGAAATTTCCTTCGTGCATTTGTGGATTACTGGTTTGATCTTGCAAATGAAAAGGCCGGATGGAACGGAAAGTGCTGTCTGGTACAGCCCATTGCTCCGGGTCTGGCAAAGATGATCAACGAGCAGGAGGGTCTGTACACCCTGTATCTGCGCGGAAGTGAAAATGGTCAGAAGGTAGACGACAAGCGTGTGATTTCCAGCGTTGCAAACTGCTTAAATCCATATGAGAAGGCTGACTATGACAAGATGATGGAGGTTGCCGCAAGCGACGATCTTGAGATTATCGTATCCAATACGACGGAGGCAGGTATTCAGTATGATCCTTCCTGCCAGAAGGATGACTGCCCTCCTGCAAGCTTTCCTGCAAAGCTGACACAGGTGCTCTATCATCGCTATCAGGCTGGAAAGTCCGGTATTATCATGCTGGCCTGCGAGCTGATCGACAACAACGGCAAAGAGCTGTTGAAGTGCGTAAATCAGTACATTGAGCAGTGGGGACTTGAGGACGGATTTAAGAAGTATGTCAATGAGGACTGCACCTTCTGCGGTTCCCTGGTAGACCGTATCGTTCCGGGCCGTATCCGTGATGCAGAGGAAGTAAAGGCTCTGGATGCAAAGAACGGCTACGAGGATCCGCTGACGGACGTTGGCGAGGTATTCGGCGTCTGGGTAATCGAGGGTGACGAGAAGTTAAATGATGTTCTGCCATTTAAGAAGGCCGGACTGATGGACAAGGTATTTGTAACACCTGATATGAGCCCATATAAGAAGAGAAAGGTGCGTATCCTAAACGGCGCTCATACTGGCTTTGTTCTGGGTGCATACCTGGCAGGAGAGGATATTGTCCGCGACTGCATGAACGATGAGGTGATCAAGGGCTTCATGAACAAGATGCTCTATGATGAGGTGATCCCAACCCTTCCTCTGGACAAGGATGACCTGTTAAAATTCGCAGCAGCTGTATCTGACCGTTTCAATAATCCATTTGTAAACCATGAGCTGATGAGCATTTCCTTAAATTCCACCTCCAAGTGGAAGGCAAGAAATATGCCGTCCTTCCTGGAGTACATCAAGGAAGAGGGCAGGCTGCCTGAGTGCCTGACCATGTCCCTGGCTGCATACATTGCATTCTACAGCAATGACATCCAGGCTCTTACAGATGCAGGTCTTGTATGTAAGCGTCCGGCCGGCAATGAGTATACCGTAAGCGATGACCGCTGGGTACTGGAATTCTACTACGACCATAAGGATGATTCTGAGGAGGAGCTGGTACATGCTGTTCTGACCAATGAAAAAATGTGGGATCAGGATTTGACACAGATCGAAGGTCTGGAGGCCAAGGTTACAGAAAACTTAAAGAAGATTCATACAGAAGGCGCAAAGGCTGCATACGCAAGCTGCCTGTAATCGCCGGAAAATGTGTTAAAACCGCTGAAAGCAGTGCCGCAGAAAGCCTGAAATGGGCTTCTGCGGCATTTTTCAGTTAAATGGAGAAGAATGTGGCAAAAATTAAGGGGGTGTGCCTGTGAGAAACCGAAAACGCCGAATGGAGAACTTTACATTTTACGATTACAGAGAAATCTGCACCCATCTGGAGCAGATGGTTCAAAAGGGGGGGATGCTCAAAAGGATTGGGCTGTTCTGGGAGTATGAACGGATCGAACCGGCAAGACTGCATTTTGCAGTGTCTCATTGCAGGGGGATAAAAGAGGAGATTGAGGAAAAGGACGGGGGCCGGCTGCCACAGGATGGCTGGAAGCAGGTCTGCCAGTCGGACCGTATGGGAATCTACTGCTGCAGCCGGGAGGAGGCGCCTCCTTTTGGTAGTACGGCAAAGGAGGAGCTGGAAGCGGTTCGTGGGATTGGGATAAAAAGATATCTTTTTTCAGGGCTCCTTGTTTTTGCAGCAGCCCTGCTGCAGGAGTGGACTTTTTTTCATCTCTGGGCCGGGATTTTACAGGAGTGCTGTCTGACGGGGGCCGCCTCTTGGGAGGCATTTGTTTTCTGATGGTGGTTTTTATTTGCCTGGGCGAGACAATCGGTTGTATTTTATGGTATTTACGGGCAAAGAAGGAGGTTCTAAAGGGCAGGCTCCCTTCTGCGCGGGGAATGGGGATAGTTCGGAGGATTCTGTTTGGAATGCTGTCGTTTATGATGATACTCTGGACGCTGAGAACGCTGTTTGGCGGAGGTTTGATGGAGCGCTGGCTGGTGGTTCTTGGAGTTGCCTGTTTCAGCCTTTTATTTGGCATAGTGTATGCGGGAATGGGATGGATGAAAAAAAGGGGCCTGTCAGGGAGAGGACATCAGATCGCAGGAATGATCGCCGCATATTTTATTTCGTGTTTTATGCTGGGATTTCTTACCTTGGGAATTTTGAAGGCGTCTGACAGAGGCATGTTTATTTCAGATGAAAAGGAAACCTATGAGTATGGGGGAAGAATCTGGGAGGTGTCTCAGGATGAGCTTCCACTTAAGCTGGAAGATCTGACGGGGGAGAGCTATGAGGAATATACCAGAGAAAATGATAAAAAGGAATCCCTGCTTCTCAGGCAGGAGAGCATTTCCCAGAGGCCTCGCCTGGATGCGGAAAATTTCAGGGAACTGCCGGAACTGGAGTATAGCCTGATAACTGTGAAGCTGCCGGTGCTTTATGACCGGTGCAGGCAGGCTCTGATCCGGGAAGGAGAGCGCCATTATCCGGAGGGAGACAGGATTTATCAGGAAGAGGATGCGAGGCCCTGGGGAGCCATAGAAGCATACCGTATCTATGATTCCAGATATGGTTTCCGAAATCAGTATCTGATATGCTGGGAAAATGTTCTTGCGGAAATCCATTTCCCATGGGAGCCGGATGAGGGGCAGAAAGGGATCGTGGAAAAAAATTTAAATAAATTAGCACTCAACTCTTGATAATGGAAGTCGATTTTTGTCCTGTCTTGTGTATCCTAGAAGCGCCTGTTTTACAGGCTTTCCGGGGCATCAGTCATTTTGTCTGGTATTGTAAAGCAGTGTCAGATTTGTCGTAAATGTCGTAAATTTGTGGTCAAAAAATGATGAGAAATGGAGAGTGCTAATAAAATGAAATTAACGTATACGAATGTAAATGGATATCTGATTCCGAATCTCACCTATAAATCCGGTGAGCAGATGGAGCAACTTGGAAAGTATGGTTTTCTTCGTAGAGATTATCTGAAAAACCATCGAAATTCAACCTATCAGGTGATGCTTCTGCAGGATACGATTGGAGAGCATCTTCTGGAAGTGGACAAGGCAGCCAGGGAACGGGAAGAAGTGATTCTGAAACAGTTGGAAGAAAAAGAACCACTGCCGGATAAGGAGAAAGATCAGATGGCATGGGTAAGAGCTGCCAATCAGCACAGAGCGATTGCAGAAGAGATTATCCTGAAAGAATTGATTTATGTATAAGGATTGCCAGTAACTAATCTGGCAGGTAACTGATAAAAATAGAATATTGTGAGCGAAGTAAGACGTGAGTCATAAGATATGGCTTGCGTCTTTTTCTTTTGAACTGGAAAGGAGGATGGGAGCATGGCACAGATTTTTCGTGTAGAGAAAACTAAGAATTTTACGGTAATGAGTAATCACCATTTCAAGAATAAGAATCTGACATTGAAAGCGAAAGGCCTATTGTCACTGATGTTAAGTTTACCAGAGGAATGGAATTACAATATGCAGGGACTGGCAACACTGAACAGAGATGGGATTGATTCTGTTCGTTCTGCAATTAAGGAATTAGAGCATCATGGATATGTGGAACGTCATAGATTGCGTAATGAATATGGCTTTTATGGAGATACCGAATATATTATCCGGGAAGTTCCATTAGGAGAAGAAAATGATTAAGCGAAGGAGAAAATGCCTAATGGTGGATAGTCCAATTTTGGATAATCAGGTCATAGGAAATTCCTATCTCCGGACATCAGAAAATAGGAAAACCAGATATGATAAATCCCATATTGGACAAACCGTCGCTATTAATAACCAATGTTATCAAATATGAATTATTAAAAAACCAGTAAATAAAATATCCATCTTATCAATTCACGTAAGTATTAATAGGATTGGATAAGAAAAGAAAGAATGAGGTATGATTATGAGAATGATGAAAAACAACAATAATGAGATAGTTACAGTGATCGGGATTGATCATGGTTATGGAAACATGAAAACTGCCACTAGATGCTTTCCATCTGGTGTAGCCAGATATGACAAGGAGCCAATCTTTCAGAACAATCTTCTTGTTTACAATGGCATGTATTACCAGATCGGAGAGGAACACAAGGAGTTCTGTGCAGAGAAAACGCAGGATGAGGACTATTATGTGCTGACACTGGCAGCTATCGCAAGGGAACTGGATGGGAAAGGTATGAACCGGGCAACGGTACATATCGCAGCCGGACTTCCCCTTACCTGGGTAGCTACACAGAAAGAAGACTTTCAGAAATATCTTCTCCAGAATGAATGTGTAGATTTTACATTCCGCAATAAAGAGTATCATGTAGAGTTCGCAGGAGCTGATATTTACCCACAGGGATTTGCAGCAGCCTTTTACCGCTTACAGGATTTTAAAGGCATCAACATGCTGGTGGATATTGGAAACGGAACTATGAACATCATGTATATCAACAATTCCCGTCCATTAGAGAAGAAATGCTTTACAGAGAAATATGGAACACATCAGTGTGTGCTTGCTGTAAGGGAATCCCTGCTGAAAGAACTGGGAACAGTGGTGGACGATCTGGTGATTGAGCAGGTAATCCGTACCAGGACAGCAGATATTGGCGAGAAATATCTGACAGTCATTCGTAAAGCTGCCGGAGATTATACGAAAGAAATCTTCCATAAGCTGAGAGAACGGGAATATAATCCAGAACTGATGCGTCTGTATGTGGTCGGCGGTGGCGGTTGTATGATCCAGAATTTTGGAGAATATGACAAGAGCCGGGTGACAATTGTACGGGACATCTGTGCCACAGCGAAAGGCTATGAAGCAATGACCGTAAGGAAAATCCAGAGAAACGGAGGGATGCTTGTATGAGAAAAGAACGGAAAATCATCAATACCAATATCCGTTTGAACCTTTGTGATGAACAGGACAGGCAGGCATGGGAATATTTGCAGACGATGGACAGGGAAAAATATAAATCGTACACCAGAGCAGTTGTAGTTGCTTTAAACGATTATTTTTCCAGAGAGTACAGGAATGAAGCAGATCCGTATCTGGAAACCAGAGAAAAGGAAGATGCTTTTCTGGAAAGAGTGGAAACAGCAGTCCGGGATGGAGTGAAAGAATCTGCCCCGATGGCTATAGCGAAGAATCTGATGGAAATGCTTGTACCGTTTGTAAAAGAATCGGTAGGAGAAATTAATCTGCTGGACAGAACACTAACAATGGAGAAAACGGATGGAGAGATTGCAGAAGATAATCTGGACTGGGAGAAAGAAGCTGATATGGATGCAGCACTGGATTTTGCAGACAGTTTTTAGATAGTTATGAAATAGCAGTAACAGGAAAACAGACTGACAGTAAGGAATAGCTTTACAAAAATAGAATAGCAGAAAAAGACAATGGCAGTGGTGACATTTCAGATATTATGAATTGGAGAAATGTTTATGACTGCTATTTTTATGTCTTTTAGCAGAAATGGAAAGAGATCCAGAAAAAGAAAGACAGAAATAACAGGAAAATATAACAGAAAAGCGTTGGCAGATGGGTGATTGAACAAGCAAGGCGAAGAAAAGAGATAGAGTGCCGGATACGGCACATGATTGTCCGATACTTCGCATCGGAGTGATGCAGGAACAGTCTGTTTCAGAAAGAGAAAATCTATGGAAATGGGAGCTTTTCTATTTCTTCCACAGTCTGTCCCTGCACCACAAAACCACTGTCATCTCCATTTAGGGTTGATAATGCAGTGTGGAAATGTTGCTTGGCTAGTATCGGTTTAGTAGTGGGAAGATGACAGGCAAGTTTCGCAAAGTGGCAAGCCACTCTGCACCGGAGCCAGCCTTTGGGCTGTTCCTAAACTTGCCAGAGGGCTCCGCCCCTTGGAACCCCGGCACGCCAATAACGTAAGTAATCCTGCTAAATGTCCACCGGACATTCCTTCGGATGACTTACTGATTGACTAGGACGCTGTCCTGCACCTGCCAAAGGGGAATATTGCATTTCCCCTTATGGAATCCCCTGCTAATCTACCAGCCGGATGCTAATCTACCAGTCGGAAAGGTTATGGCTGATTTATAAAAAAGATAGAGTGGAGAAAGGAAACGAAGATTTATGCGAAAACGAAATTATACGGTAACGATACGAATGAATAAAGCAGAGTATGATCTGTTTCAAAGCAAAGTAAAAGAATCCGGAAGAACACAGCAGGAAGTAGTAATAAAAGCAATCGCAGATTTGAAGATAGCTTCTACAGAGGAAGTGGAAGAACTAAAAAGATTGAATCAGATGTTTGCCGACATTCTCAGTCAGCTTCGTGGAGCTACTACAAATATCAATCAGATTGCAAGAAAGCTGTATACAGATGGAGAAGTTCCAAATGACAGTACGCTGTATTTCCTCAATAAAAGTATTCTTAAGTACCGGAAGGAGAGTGAAAAGATATGGCTATTAATAAGACGATTAATAAGCGGACAAATACACATGGAGCAATGAGAAACTGCATCGAATATGTATTGCGTCAGGACAAGACCAGTGAGCAGCTTACCTATGTGACTGGCCCGTACTGCCATGACGAGATCAATTATGATCTGGTGTACAGAGCATTTTTAGAGGAAAAGAAGGTGTGGGATAAAGATTCTGGAAGGATGTACGCCCACAATATTATTTCCTGGCACAAGGACGAGCAGATCACACCGGAGCAAGCATTTGAATTTGGAAAAGAGTTTGCAGAAGAATGGTTTCGGGGATTCCAGACCTTAGTGGCTGTGCATAAGGATAAAAACCATATCCATTGCCATCTGGTTACAAATTCTGTGAGTTATGAAGATGGGAGAAAACTGCATAACACCAAAAAGGATCTGGAACGTATGAAACAGCTTACTAATCAGATGTGCCGAGAACGTGGACTGACAGTTGTCGAGAAAGGAAAGCACTTTGATGGAAGCCAGATTGAAAAAGGGGAAGTTATTGCATGGAGCAAAGATAAATATAACCTGTTCTGTCAACAGGTAAAGGATAGTTTTGTAGCGGACTGTGCAATGGCGGTATTAAAGGCACTGGAAAATTGTATCAGCAAAGAAAAGTTTATAGAAAAAATGAAACAGTTTGGATGGAATGTAAACTGGACAGAAAAGCGGAAACACATCACATTTCAGAATCAGGATGGAAAGAAAGTGCGTGACAGCAATCTGTCAAAAACATTCCATCTGGACATCAGTAAGGAGGGCTTAGAGAATGAATTTAATGGAAATAGGGAAAAATCCAGAGTTGCAGCCGACAGAGACAGCAGATCAGACGAAGAACTCAGAAACTATTACAGAGAGCTTGACGCAGCCATTACAGACACCAGAGGAATCACCAATCAAGCTCAAAGCGGAGAGGGATATTCTCGTACAGAGTTTCGAGAAAGCGAAAGAGTTCATGCGAACACAGAAAAAGCAGATACAGACACTGGAAGAAGAGAAACAGACGATCTTATCCGACAGGCAGAGATTGCGAGAAGAAGTTCGGAAATCAACCGTAGAAATTCAGCGTTTGACAACCGAACTGTCCGAAACGCAGAAGCTGAATCAATCGCTTCAGCAGAGCAACGACGACTTGAGGAACAGAAACGGATTGATGAGCAGGAGCGAGCAAGAGCGGCTCGAAGAAGAAATAAAAGACGTTCGGGACCGGAACTCTAAATTACAGATACAAGTGAACCAATCATCTGTGGAAGCGGTGGAACAGGCACAGCAGAAACAGGAAGAAGCTGAAAAGAAGGTAAGGACAATACAATGTCAATATAACAAATTACAAGAGAATGCAGAAACGATGAAAGAAAAGGCGGATCAGAAAATAAAAAGTCTGAAACAAGAAATGAAAGAAAAAACAAGTTTCTGGCAGATGGCATATATTATTTTTTTAGTATTTGAGATGATAGAAAGCACAGTAGTTCAGAATGATTTAATTGCTTGTATAAAAGTTCCGGTAAGAGTTTGGTGTAGGTATGTAGAATGGGTAATTCGTCCATCAGAATTAAATATTTGGGGTGAGAAGGAATATTTTTCAACAGAATGGTCGTGGTGTTTGCGAGTTATGGCAATTATTATCATTGTCGGAGCAGTAATTGCCGGTGAAATGTTTGTTCTGAAGAAAATAGAACAGTATCGAAGAGTGTGGGATAAATATTCCATACGGTTTATGGTGGTCAGTTTAGAGATGATTATTGTATCAGGCGATGTGTTGAGAAGATGTATGCCAATAAATCTTGTGGTATTATTTGGAATAATAAATATCGCTGTCATAGAAATAAGGATTTATTATCGTAGAGCTAATGAAATATATTAAAAATCAACAATGGTTATCAAAAACCAAATTTGATTATTGACAATCAATAATGTGGGTGCTATAGTAAAAATATGGAAATTGATTGTGAATAACCAAAGGAGGAAGTGGCATTGAAGACTTCGGTTAAAGAGCTAAAAGCAAAAGAAATCTCAAAAGTTGAAGAGATTAGCTGGAATATTTCAAACAGGATAAGAGAATTTGGAAATGCTTCTATGTACGGTGGGTTTTGTTTAGCATATGTGGCCTATGTATCCTTAAAAAATAAGATAACAGATATAAACCAGTTAAAAGAATATGTGGAGCTGACTTTTTCACCAGAAAGAGTCAGTTTCATAAAAGAAAATATTGGAAATTTATGGAATGTTGCAATAGAAATTTCAGAAGAATATTCAGAAGCTGCACTTTTAGCGACTGTTTTATGGTGGCAATTACAGGGGAATCGTTTCATGGGAGAATGTGAAACACCGCAGAGTGTCATAAAGCTGGCAAATGAGATTCTTCAGATTTCAAATGATAAGGTGGCAGATTTTTGCAGCGGAATTGGTTCGTTTCTTGTGAGTGCCATAGAAAAGAGTCCAGAATCACAATTTTATGGTACAGAGATTGTGCGAGATGTAAAAGAAGTGTCAGAAATCCGTACAGAATTGATATCTGATCGGGTAAAAATTGAGCAAAAATCAGTTTTAAATATAAAGGATAATTTGATGTTTGATAAAATATTCTGTGATTATCCATGGGGAATAAAAGCAAAAGACAGCATTGGAAGTAACGAAGCATTACAAGCAATATATGATGAGATACCAGAAGTAAAGAAGGTGGCAGCAGGAGACTGGATATTTATTATAAATGTCATGAATCACCTTAATAAAAATGGTAAGGCTGTTATTTCGGTAAGTAATGGAGTTACTTGGAATGGTGGAAATAATACAATCATTCGTGAAAAATTTATAAAACGAGGATTTGTGGAAGCAGTGATTGCTCTTCCGCAAAATTTATATTTAAATACAGGAATTGCATGTTCATTACTGGTGCTAAGCAGAAATAATAAAAATATAAGAATGATAGATGCAACAGAAATGGTATCGGTCGGACGGAGACAGAACATTCTTAGTGATGAAAATATTTCTGAGATTGTTGAATTGTTGAATACCGATGACAAAAATTCAAGACAGGTTTCTATTGAAGAGGTGGCGGAAAATGAATATGTTCTTAATCCTTCAAGATATCTTCAACAAGAAACAGTTGTAAAAAATGGTGTGCTTTTTGAAACTGTAATAAAGAATATAACAAGAGGAGCACAAATTAAAGCATCTGTTTTAGATGAAATTGTATCAGATAAACCGACGAACATGCAGTACTTGATGTTGGCAAATTTACAGGATGGAATCATTAGTGACGAACTTCCATATTTAAAGGGAATAGACTCTAAATATGAAAAATATTGTATAAAAAATGGAAGTCTGGTAATTTCCAAAAATGCATCGCCGGTGAAAATGGCGATTGCGTCTGTACAAGAAGGCAATAAGATTTTGGCAAATGGAAATCTCTATGTTATTGAACTGGATGAAGATAAGATAAATCCTTATTTCTTAAAAGCGTATCTGGAAAGCGAAAATGGGAAGGCGGCTTTATCCAGAGTCGCAGTAGGTGCTACCTTGTTAAATCTACCGGTGGAAGGATTAAAAAAGGTGATAATTCCGTTGCCGGATTTAGAAAGTCAGAAAAAAATTGCAGATCAATATTATGCGAAGCTAAGTGAGATTAAAGAATTAAAATACAAACTGGAAAAGGCAACAGAAGAACTGGAACATATTTATACGGAGGAAAAATAAATGAACGAGAATAATAAATTTGATGTAGTTGGAACCAATATAGCAGAAAAAGCGACGATGATCTGGAATGTAGCAGATATGCTTAGAGGACCATTCAAACCACATGAATATGGTTTGATAATCTTACCAATGACAGTAGTAAAAAGATTTCATGACTGCCTATTGTCGACGCATAAAGCAGTACTTGAAAAGTATGAGGAAGTAAAGAAATTTGCAGTTATTGATGGATTTTTGACAACAGCCTCTCAGTATCAGTTTTATAATATCAGCAAATATACATTTGATTCATTGCTTGCTGATCCGGAAAATATCGAAGCAAATTTTAGAGATTATTTAAATGGATTTTCTGCAAATGTCCAGGATGTGTTATCGAAGTTTGATTTTGACAACATTATCCGCAGAATGGTAGAAAGCAATACATTATATCTGGTTATCAAAGAATTCAATTCCCAGAAAGGTTACCTGGGACCGGATAAAATCAGTGCTGTAGATTGTGGTTATATTTTTGAGGATCTGGTAAAGCGATTTTCAGAGTCTTTCGGTGAAGAAGCAGGAGCACATTTTACCAGTAGAGATATCATTTATTTGATGACAGACTTGCTTTTATCCGATGCGGATCTGAGTAAGGGGGGAAATGTAACTGTGTATGATATGGCAATGGGAACCTCTCAGATGCTTAGCTGTATGGAAGAAAGAATTCAGGAATTAAATACAGAGATTGGCGTTACCTGTTTTGGTCAGGAGTTCAATCCGTCCACTTTTGCGATTGCAAAAGCAGATATGATGATTCGGGGTGGTGATCCGAATAATATGAGGTTCGGTGATACTTTGTCAGAAGATCAGTTTAGTGGCTATCAGTTCCAGTATATCATTTCCAATCCGCCTTTTGGAATCGACTGGAAAAGAGAAAAGGCAGCAGTGGAAGCAGAAGCAAAGAAAGGTGATCTGGGAAGATTTGCACCGGGACTTCCGAAAATATCAGATGGTCAGCAGTTGTTTGTATTAAATGGTCTTTCCAAGCTTGCACCAAATGGGAAAATGGCAATTATTCAGAACGGTTCGCCATTGTTTTCCGGAGATGCGGGAAGTGGACCGTCAGAAATCAGAAGATATATGCTTGAAAATGACTGGCTGGATGCAATCGTGCAATTAGGAACCGATATGTTTATGAATACAGGCATCAGTACCTACATCTGGATTTGTTCCAAAGATAAACCGTTGCATAGAACTGGAAAAGTGCAGTTGATAGATGCATCACATTGTTATGAAGCAAGAAGAAAAAGTATTGGAACAAAAAGAAATGATATTACGGATCAGTGTCGTGATTTGATTGTAAAGGCTTATGGTGCATTTGAAAATGATGCTGTATATGGAGATAAGGAAGGTATTTATTGCCAGAGCAAAATATTCGATACAGAGGAATTTGGATACCAGAAGATTGTCGTAGAACAACCCCAGAGAGATGAAAATGGAGAAATTGTATTAAAGAAGGGAAAGCCTGTAGCAGATACATCTCTGCGTGATACAGAAAATGTACCTTTGACAGAAGATATCAAGGAGTATTTCAAACGAGAAGTATTACCATATGCACCGGAAGCATGGATTGACAAGAAGAAAACGAAAAAAGGATATGAGATTCCAATGACAAGATATTTCTATGAATATCAGGCACCGGAACCAGTGGAAGAAATTGCAGTGCGTCTGCATGAACTGGAACTGGAAATTCAGAGCAGTTTGGATGCTTTGTTTGGGGGTGAATGATATGAGTAGGGAGATGAAAGATTCTGGGGTTGAATGGTTGGGAGAGATACCAGAGGATTGGGAAATCACAAAATTAAAATATTTAGGAACTTATATTAATGGATATGCATTTAAACCAGATGATTGGGGGAATACAGGAATTCGAATCATCCGTATTCAAGATTTGACTGGTTCTAATGATAAACCTAATTATTATAGCGGAAATTTAGATAATAAGTATCTAATCAAAAAAGGTGATATTCTAGTATCGTGGGCGGCAACATTAGAAGCTTTTATTTGGAAAAAAGATTATGGATGGTTGAATCAGCATATATTTAAAGCACTTCCTAATGAGGAAAGTATTTCACCAGAATATTTCTTTTGGCTACTGAAAGTTGTCATGGAAAATATGAATAATGACAATAAACATGGTATTTTTATGCAACATGTAACGTTAGGAATTTTTAATAATTTTTTTGCTCCGTTGCCCAATAAATATGAGCAGAAAAAAATTGCAGATTTTTTAGATGGACAATGTGAGAAAATAAATTTAGCAATAGAAAAATCTAAAGTAGCTATCGAGGAATATCGAAATTTAAAGCAGTCATTTATTACACAAATTGTAACCAAAGGGATCAATGAAAATGATACGATGAAGGAGAGCGGAACTGAGTGGATAGGTAAAATTCCGGCTTCATGGAAAGTAACACAACTACGACATTGTGCAAGTATAAGATCTGGGATTACATTGGGAAAAACATATTCAAAATATACTGAATTAGTTGAAATGCCATATTTAAGAGTAGCAAATGTCCAGGATGGTTATGTAGATACGAATGATATTGCTGTTCTTCAAGTAAGTAAAGATGAAATAGAGAAATATAGCATATCAGCTGGAGAAGTTCTCATGACAGAAGGAGGGGACAGGGATAAGCTGGGACGCGGTTGTGTATGGGATGGACGAATCACACCATGCTTGCATCAGAATCACATTTTTGCTGTTAAAGTAAAAGAGAAACTGTTAAATCCATATTATTTAGAATATTTAACAGCTTCATCTGTTGGACGTACTTATTTTGATGTTACTGCGGTAAAAACAACGAATCTTGCATGCACAAGTTCAAGTAAGGTGTTAGCATTCACAATTCCTTTGCCAAGTATAGATGAGCAGAATGAAATTGTAGATTATTTAAAAGAAAAATGTGGTTGTATTGAAACTGTTATTTTTAAGAAAGAGCAGTTCATAAGTGAACTGGAAAATTACAAAAAATCCCTGATTTATGAGTATGTTACCGGGAAGAAGGAGGTGCCAGAATCTTGAGCATAGATGTTACTACAGAGAAACGTTTTGAATCAGATATTGAAGAATTCTTTTTATCGCCAGCAGGTGGATATACACACAACCATGATACATACGATCCGCAGTTAGGTGTATATAAAGATACTTTGCTACGTTTTGTGCAGAAAACACAACCGAAGGAATGGAAGCGTTTTTTATTACAAAACAAAGTAGATCCAGAACGGAAATTTTGTCTTGCGTTCAATAATGCCTGTGATATGGATGGTCTCATTTCTGTGTTACGTCATGGTTTTAAACACAGAGGAATTCCATTTAAAGTCTGCTATTTTAAACCGGAATCAGGTCTGAATCAGACGGCGATGTCTTTATACGAAAAGAATGAGATTACCTGTAACAGACAATGGTTTTATTCCAATGATACACACAATTCTGTGGATATGGTTCTGGCTGTGAATGGAATTCCGGTATTTGCACTGGAATTAAAGAATCAGTATACCGGACAGAACGTAGATCATGCAAAACGGCAGTGGATGTATGATCGTGATCCAAGAGAAATTTGTTTTCAGTTCAATAAAAGAATTTTAGGGTATTTCTGCATTGATCAGTTGGAAGTCTGGATGACAACAAAGCTGGAAGGAAAGAATACATATTTTCTTCCATTCAATCAAGGTTCCAATGGTGCAGGAAAGGATGGCGGAAAAGGAAATCCGGCAAATCCGAATGGCTATCCGACGGCGTACTTCTGGGAGTATGTATTTCAGAAAGACAGTATGATGGATATCATTCAGAAGTTTATCCATTTGCAAATCAAAGAAGAAAAGAAACGTTTGTCGGATGGCACAGAGCAGGTTACGAAAAAGAAAACACTGATATTTCCAAGATATCATCAGTTGGATGTGGTGCGTAAGTTAATTGCAGATGTACGGAAAGAAGGAACGGGGCACAATTATCTGATCCAGCACAGTGCCGGATCTGGAAAATCAAATTCGATTGCCTGGACAGCATATAGACTGGCATCCTTGCATGATGCCAATGATATATCTGTTTTCAGCAGTGTTATTGTAGTGACAGATCGAACTGTGCTAGATGCTCAGCTACAGGAAACGATTTCAGGATTTGACCATACGATAGGTGCAGTAGAGACGATTGATGATAAAAAGAATTCAAAAAATTTGAGAGATGCAATTAATAATGGTTCAAGAATTATTGTAACTACTTTGCAGAAATTTCCGGTGATTTATCAGGAAGTGGATAAGGTGGCCGGAAGAAACTTTGCGATCATTGTTGACGAAGCACATTCTTCACAGACTGGAAGTTCGGCAATGAAATTGAAGGCCTCATTAGCAGATACAGAGGCAGCATTACGGGAATATGCAGAAATAGAGGGGAAAGCAGAAGATGAAATTGACAGAAATGATAAACTTGTTCAGGAAATGCTGACACATGGAAAGCATCCGAACTTATCATTTTTTGCATTTACAGCGACTCCGAAACCAGCGACATTAGAGATGTTTGGTAGCCAATGGACTGATGGAAGTTTTCATCCATTTCATATTTATAGTATGAGACAGGCGATTGAAGAAGGATTTATTTTGGATGTACTGCAGAACTACATGACATACAGTACTTGTTTCAAGATAGCAAAAGATACACCGGAAAATCCAGAGCTTCCAGAGAGCAGAGCAACAAAGATTATTAAAAAGTATGAGAAATTGCATCCATATAATATCAGCCAGAAATCGCAAATTATTGTAGAAACTTTTCGGGAAACGACCAAAAATAAAATTGATGGAAAAGGGAAAATGATGCTAGTCACAGACTCCAGACTGGCTGCAGTTCGATATTTCCATGAAATTAAACGGTATATTCAAGAACGGCATTATGCAGATATGGATATTTTAGCGGCATTTTCCGGCAGCGTGCAGGATGGTGACGAAGAATATACAGAATCTGGATTAAATGTCAGAAAAGATGGAAGTCATATATCAGAAGGACAGACCAAGGAAGAGTTTCATGATAACTTTAATGTCCTGGTTGTTGCAGAAAAATATCAGACGGGATTCGATGAGCCTTTGTTACATACTATGATTGTGGACAAAAAACTGAAAAATGTAAAGGCTGTGCAGACATTATCACGTTTGAACCGTACCTGCCCTGGAAAAGTAGATACATTTGTGTTGGATTTCGCAAATAAAAAAGAGGATATTCTAGAAGCATTTCAACCATTTTATCAGGAGACAAGTCTTGAGCAGGAAGTAAATGTGGATTTGATTTACCAGACAGAAAAAGAGCTTTTGGATTATGCGATTTATAATGAGAATGATATTAATGCTTTTATAGACGTATGGAATCATCCGGGAAGACAAGATGCAACTGCTATGGGAAAAATGACGAGTGTGTTGAAACCGATAGCAGACAGATACAATTTGAAGAATCCGGAAGAACGATATCAATTCAGAAGACTGGTAAGAAAGTTGATCCGATGGTACAGCTATATTACACAGGTAGTTCGCATGTTTGATGAAGATATGCATAAAGAATATTTGTTTCTGAGTTATCTGATTGGACTGCTTCCAGAAGAAAAAGAAGAGCCAGTTGATCTGGATGGAAAATTGAAACTGGAATATTATAAGCTGCAGAAAACATTCGAAGGTGCAATAACACTGGAGAAAGTTGATGGTCAGTATGTTCCTTCCAAGAAACAGGGAGTACAGGGAAACAGACAGAAAAGCACATTGGATGAAATATTGGACAAGATTAATGAAAAGTATAAAGGGCAGTTTTCAGAAGGTGATCGGGTAATGCTGGGTGCTTTGCATGATAAATTGATTGCAGATGATAAACTGGAAAGTTCGGCTCGCACTTCTGATCCAAGAATATTTACAGAAAGTATTTTTCCATCAGCGTTTGGAAATGCAGCAATGGAAAGCTATATGGAGGCCCAGGACAGTTATGGATCACTGTTTGAGGACAAAAGCAAGTACGATGCTGTAATGAGTGCGTTAGCAGGGGTGATTTATAGGGAAATGCGTTCTAAAAAGACCGTGGACTACCGGAAAGTTGAACGAGATGAGCAGGTTCAAATGGTGGCGGAAGAACCAGCTAAATATGGAAAGTAAAAAAGAAACTATGATGGTATGAAAAGGCAAGGGAGGGTTTTTATGTGGCTAGATAATGCGTCAGATATTGATATTTTATTTTATGAGCCGTATGCAAGAATAATTGCCGATATTGCAAAAAATGAACAATATAATCCATTGACAGTCGGTGTGTTTGGATTATGGGGAGCAGGAAAATCAACCTTATTGAAGTTAATAGGTGAAAAACTTAAGAGTCAGGACGGAATTATTTGTGTAACTATTAATGCATGGATGTTTGAATCATATGACGATGCTAAAACCGCAATTATGGAGGCTTTATTACAGGAACTTAAAGAAGAAGTTCCTGTAGAAGAAACTAAAAAGAAATTGGGAAAATTAATAAAAAGAGTTGACTGGTTTAAGTTAGGAACAAAAGCAATATCCACGCTTGCACCTGTAGTTGCAAGCGTGGCCACAGGAAATCCATTGCCTATGTTGTTAAATGTAACGGGAAGTGCTGAAGAAATTGGAAATACAGTCAAAAATGCAGCAAATTCCATACAATCATTAAAAGATGAATATTGGAAAGAGGAAGATGTATCAAATGATGAAAGCACGATAAACAATATCAGAAAATTTAGAGAGGAATTTTCTGATGCATTGAAAAGTGACGATATTAAAAATGTAGTTGTAATGATAGATGATTTAGACAGATGTCGTCCAGAACGAATAATTGAAATATTGGAAGTAATTAAACTATTCTTGTCTGTTGACAGGACAACATTTATTATTGCTGCAGATGAAAATGTTATAAAGTACTCTATCCGTGAAAAGTATCCACCAATGAATGGATTTGATGTAGAACTGGACAAAGAATACATTGAAAAAATTATTCAACTGCCAATATATATTCCGGAGTTATCGGCAAAGGATATACAAAATTATCTATTATTACTGGTCACACAAAGCTATTTGGAACAAGAGAGTTTTAAGCATCTAATAGATAAGATATTTGAAGAAAAAAGAACAATTTCTGGGGATGTAATTACATTAGAAGAAATTAATAAGTTGATTGATGAGTTAGGGTTGAATTGGCAGGATGGGGGAAAAACAGCTTTTAAAGAAACGGCGAAAATTATTGATGAAATAAGGGAAATTGTTGCTTCTACATTGAAAGGCAATCCACGCCAGGCAAAACGTTTTTTGAACACATTTATTACCAAACGCCAGTTGGCAAAAATTTATTATGGTGATGAAATTGATATTTCCATTTTAGCTAAATTATTAGTGCTGCAAAAGCTGGATAATGACTTGTTTATACAATTGAATGAATGGAATAAAGAATTTGATACTGAAAATAAAGAATTTAAGGAAATTCGAACAAAAGTGAAGGAAGGAAAGGTTGATGCTCAGAATCCGTGGAACACAGCACAAATAAAAAAGTGGCTAGAATGCAAACCTGTTGAATTAGAAAAATATCGATTGGAAAAATATTTTTATTTGACAAGAGAAAATTTGAAAAGATTTAGTATTGACGAGTCTGGATTCAGTAAAAATACGAAAGAAATTTTAGAAAGAATTGGACGAGCTAAATCTGGTCAAATGGTGGCTATTATAAAAGATATGAAAAAATTGAGTGCAGAAGAAATTGCGGATACATTTAAGGTTGTTGCATCTAAAATCGAAAAAGGTGAAATGAAATTTTTTGTTGTAAGAGATTTGTTTTTGAATTTTGATGCATATAAAGGAAAAATAGTGGATGCAATTGGGAAATCAACAGTTCCTATTAAAGCAGGTGATATGGCTGCATTAAGAACAATGTATAATAGTGATATGGAAAATATGAATACTGTATTAGAAAACATGGTAAAAAGAGGAACGTTAACAGACGAGCAGATTACAGAAATAAAAGAGCAGAGGGAAAGCTAATATGGGTACATCAAAAGGATATATAGCACCAACAACACCGCATTGGTCAACCGCAAAAAGAGCAGTGACGGCCTTTATAAATAATAGAGACTTTGATTCTAAAGCAAAAGCGGCCAGTAAATATGCAACCGCAATGAAAAAAGATATGTCGACAGGTGGTAGTTTTCAATCGGCGGCAGCAGGAGTCTTAGGTTTTGCACAAAAGGTTGCCTCTGGAGGCATAGATAATGCATTACGTGAGTATCATCGTGAAGATCTTATTGGAAAATCGTCAGAAGTTGTTTGGACAGAATTACTTCATGAATTTACAAATTATGGTGCATCGGTAGAAGATAATATGGCAGCGGATGCATTGTCACAGGCTATGGAGAATTTAGAAATAGAAGATATTGCGGATATAGGGAATGTTTCAGTTGATATATTACTGAAGGAAATGTTGAAAGAATACATAAAAGAAAACTTTGATTTTCGATATGAAGAAAAAATATCCAAAGGGAAAACACCTGCACAAACATCTGCAATTTTAAATGACATGCATGAATATATAGAAAACAGTATTGACGGTGATTTGAACTTGGATAATTTGAAATCGGTTGATTTTTCTAACATGGGAACATCACAAATTGTGGAGGATGCATTAAGCGATGCCTTATCTGTATTTGAAAAGTATTATGGGGAGGATTAAGGATGCAGTTTTGGATTGATAAAGAACAAGAGAAAAAACCAGATGCTGAATGGAAAGATGCATATGTCTTTTCAATTAACCGAAAAAAATATAGTACGATTTTTACCAACATAACGGATAGCTGGTACCGAATGGATCAACTGCAGATTTCTACAATATACGAAGATTTGTTCATAATAGGTTTGAGTATTTTTGCTTTGGATAAAAGAGTGTCCAGAAGAAAATTTAAAGACTGTTGGACTAGAGAGATAAGCGTATCTATTCCAGTATTAGAATATGAGAAATGGAAGCGTACGGAATTGCAATGGGAAAACATACTGGGATTTTTGACAGGGGATCATTGGCATATTACATTTAGAAAAAGTGAGATAATATATAGTTATAGGGAACATGCAAATAGAATTCATTTGAATGTTCAAAACTGTAATTGTGTATGCTTGTTTTCTGGAGGATTGGATTCTTTTTGTGGTGCGATTAAACTGTTAGAACAAGGGGAGTCTCCTTGTCTAATCGGACACAATGAATATCCTAAACTTGCAAAAAGACAGAATTTATTTGCCAGGACTTTTCAGGATCTTTATCCAGAACAATTCGTTAAATTTATTAGTTTTACAGCAAATTCCAGAGCTCCTATAAGTGAAAAAGAAGGAATATTAAAGGGGAGTGAAAATACCTCTCGTGGCAGATCATTACTGTTTTTATGTGCAGCACTTAGTGTGGCTGGTATTTTGGGAGAAAATGTACCGGTTTATATTCCAGAAAATGGATTTATCGGACTCAATATTCCATTAACGGGAGGAAGAAAAGGGACTTGCAGCACAAGAACTACTCATCCGTACTTTTTAAGACAATTTAATGATATCTTAGAAAAGGTAGGAATAAAGAATACTATTACCAATTTTTTCGCGTACAATACAAAGAGAGAGATTGTAGGACAAGTTAAAGATACAGATGCATTTAAAAGCTGTTATGCAGATACAATTTCATGCTCACATCCTTGTTTAGCAAGATATAATAAAAAGGGCTCTAAAGAATATCCTGTAAACTGTGGATACTGTTATCCGTGTTTGATACGCAAAAGTTCACTTTTGGACATAGATGAGATAAAAAAATATTCTTATCAGGGAGAAGCTTATGATTTTTTGATAGAATATGAAGAAAGTGAGAAGAGTGCAGATTTAAGAGCGGTGCTTGGAAGTATCTATCGTTGTAAACATTCTTCGGATAAAGAATTAAAAAGATATATTAGATGCGTAGGAGAATTAACAGAAGAGGAAGTTGAAAAATTTTTATCATTATACAAGAAAAGTATAGAGGATTTAGTACAACTTTTTTCCGCAGATCAGAGAATGAAGGAGTATCTGGGATTATGATTCAACACCTTATTGATACACACTTTCATCTGGATTATTACAAAGAGCATCAGAAAATATATGACGGAATAAATGAAAGAAAACAATATACATTGTGCATGACGAATTCGCCTGGAGTATATATATCCTGTAAACGCATATATCCGGAAACAAAATATTTGAAATTTGCACTTGGATTCCATCCACAGGATGTATCACTGAAAGATGCGGATTTTTATGATTTTATGCAATTGGTAAATACAACTAATTATGTAGGAGAAATAGGACTTGATTTTTCAAGACAAAGTTATATTTCGCGTAATAAACAATGTATGTATTTTGAGCAAATTGTAAGAGTGTGTGCAGAAAAGGATAAATTAATGTCTGTGCATCTTAGAAGAGCGGAGGAAGAAGCAATATCTATTTTGAAAAAATATCGTCCTCGTAGGTGCATTATTCATTGGTTTAATGGAAACGGAGAGCAATTGCAACAATTAGTGGATATAGGATGTTATTTTTCACTTAATTCTAACATGGTAACAAATGAAAAGAATAAAGAAAAATTGTATTTGATACCAAAAACAAGAGTATTAATTGAAAGTGATGGACCGTTTACAAAAATTGATGGAAAAAAGTACACATTTAACAACTTAATAAAAATATACGAGTTAGTTGCACGATATTATAATGAACCAGACATTATTAAGATGGTTTATGCTAATTTTCGAGATATTCTTTCAAAATAGTGTTAATTGCAAAGTTAGAGGGTGATTTTATGGCAATACGATCAATAGAATATCTGCAAAGCCTTGTCCGGGAACTTGCAAAACTTCCGGATGAGACTGAGTGGGTAGAATTTAAATGTAATAATAAACAGCCACAGATGATTGGTGAATATATTTCTGCTTTGAGCAATTCAGCAGCATTATGCGAACGACCAAAAGCATATCTTGTTTGGGGTATGGATGATGCAACGCACAAAATTGTAGGCACTGAATTTCAGTATCGCAAAATGAAAAAGGGAAATGAAGAATTGGAAGCATGGCTTTCCAGGATGCTTTCACCAAGAATTAATTTCCGATTTTTTGAGGTTCCGATGGATGAAGGAATGGTTGTGCTGATGGAGATTCCTTGTGCAGAAAAACAGCCGGTACAGTTCGCTGGTGGGGAGTATATAAGAATTGGAACAAATAAAAAGAACTTAAAAGAGTATCCGGATAAAGAAAGAGAATTGTGGAGAACATTTGATTCCACACCATATGAATTGCGAATTGCGATGGGAAATCTGAATGAGGATGAAATGGTGTCATTACTGGATTATTCTAAATATTATGACAAACTTGAAATGCCGATTCCGAGAAATCGAGATAAGGTACTAGAAGACCTGCAACATGAAAAATTTATTATGAAAAATGATGCCGGGACATGGGATATCACGAATATGGGTGCTTTGATGATTGCAAAAGATTTGAAAAAATTCGAATCTTTGCATAGGAGATCGGTTCGAGTTATTTGGTACAAGGAAAATTCCAGATTGGATGCTATAAGAGAAAAGGAATTTTGTGCAGGTTATGCATTTTCACATGAAGAAATCGTGCAGTATATTATGACAATTATTCCGCAAGAAGAAGTCATTGTGGAAACTACGAGAAAATCTGTTGTCAGTTTTCCAGAAATCGCTATCCGTGAGTTGCTGGCAAATGCTATGATACATCAGGATCTTCAGCAAAGGGGAACGAATCCAATGGTGGAGGTGTTTAAAAATCGAATCGAGTTTTCAAATGCCGGAGCACCATTGGTGGCAATCGAAAGAATTGTAGATTCGGTGCCAGTATCCAGAAATGAAAACATTGCCGGATTTATGCACAAATGTGGTATTTGTGAGGAGCGTGGCAGTGGTTATGATAAGATTGTTGAAGCAACCGGTAAAAATGAGCTGCTTGCTCCGAGAATTGAAAATCAGAATAACCAATTCACAAAAGCAATATTGTTTGCAAAAGTACCATTTGAATTAACTACCAAAGAAGATCGGATGCGGACTTGCTATATGCAGGCGTGTCTAGCATATGTCAATTTTGAAGGTATTTCTAATTCAGATATTCGAAAAATATTTGGTCTGGGAGAAAAAGAGAAGGCCAAGGCATCAAGACTTCTTACCAGTGCTGTCGAAGGTGGATATATTAAAGTAATGGACCCGGATACAGCACCAAGATATAAAAAGTACATTCCATATTGGGCATAATTTAAGTTTCGCTAAGTTTCACTTATATAAGCATGTGAGAGAATCTTAATAGAAAAATATGCAAAAAAGGCACTGAAAACAATGGATTATCGGTTTTTCAGTGCCTTTTCCTTGAGTAAAAAGAAAAAAATATAATAAATTTAAGTTTTGCTAAGTTTCACTAAGCTCTACTCGCTTGATTTCAGCCACTGTTTCGACGGTTCCCGTTTACCACAATCATCACAGGTCTGTGGCCAGTTGATTTTCCATTCAAAATATTCATCTCTGGTAATCGCACCAGATGTCAGTTCTTCTTTTCTAAGTGTCCATTCTTTTAGAAAATCATTGAGAATCCCATAATTAAACCACATACCAATAGGCGGATGAGCAGGCCAACTATCAGAATCATGGTAGCGGATAGCGGTATCGCCACTGGAATTTGATTTTTCGCTTGGATAAGTCTCTAATTGAAAGAGATTAATCATGCCAGGATTAAATTCGTCAATCCAGAACAGGATTTCCATCAGTTCAGAAGCATTCATCGTAGTTGGCTCATGCAGTGTCAGTGGATTCACATCCAAAATCTTAGCCATTTCAGTAACCAGATCTTTACGGGGAACCCGGTAATTAGTTTCATATTGGGCAAGGCGGTTTGCACCTTTATCGCCCCAGCCAAGAGCTGCACCGAGTTCTGCCTGTGTCATATTCCGGAATGTCCGGATTTTTTTTATTTTATCACCAATTGTCATATCAGATTTCCTGCTTTCTATTTGATAATTCCATTTTACTATCAAAATCTCAGAATGTAAACAGAAACATTCGCAACTAAGCGAATGAAATACTTGACATTAACATTAAAGCGAATTATAATGACAGAACAATAAAGTTCGCATTAAAGCGAAAGTGAAAGCTGAAATGTAAATATTTTGTGAATTATCGCAAAAGCAGGTTGGTAAATCGCTTCTGTCGGACTTTATTAGTGAAAGGATTTTTTAAAATTCCAAAAATCGAATAACATTTTATCCTCACAGGGCTGTATAGATGAGGGGATATTTAAAATCCTTCTTGTACCTTGAAAATTGAATGAGCTGTACACCATATTTTCCTTTATAGAAAATGTAGCTAACACAGATGCCAAGATCCATAGCTTTTTATGGGGAGCGTTGAAGATACTCCGGAAACGGTCGGTATGTTTGGAAAGAAGCTGCCGACATTCAGAATAATTCTGATAGAGGTTGATTGTAACATTGACAGCAGGTGTACAAATGGAAGCCAACACGCCGAACGGAATGGAAAATCATTGTAAGAAGTCTAAACAAAAAGTAGAGTGTACTGACAACGGGCATAACCGCTGTCTGGGAGGTGATGCAGAAGAATACGGAGGAAAGGAGGTATGTGCATCATGAGAAAAACAACAGAGTATAAGATTGAGAATCGTCTGGCGGTAGATATTGAAGGATTAATGGCAATGTTATCCTGCGGAGAAGTAACTGCAAAGAAAATTGCAGATTATGCAGAAGCAAGAGTGATTGTTGGAAGACGTGTTCTCTATAACGTGGATAAGATAAAAAAATATCTTGATGCAATGGCAGTGTAATGAAAGATAAGAAGATAAAATACAACAACTTTCCTTCGGAATGAAAAGTGAAAAGTATTCCTGTAAAAAAGGCAAATAAAAATTAGCATTTTGCAGGAATCCACCCTTGGAAATCATAAAATATTATGTTAATCTGTGAGCAGATATCAGACAGTAAATGACTGATACCGACAGGACAAAAATCATTCCGAATAACGAAAAATGAAGTGAAAGGAATGATTGATATGGCAAGAAAAGATAATAAAGGAAGAAATTTAAAAACAGGTGAATACCAGCGTCCGGATGGACGTTATGAGTATCGCTACAAGGATGAAATTACTGGAAAGCGTAATTCGGTTTATGCAGCTGATCTGGCGAGTCTGCGAGAAATGGAAAAGAAGATCAATAAGGATATGGAGGATCTGCTTATTACAGACGCATCAGTCAAGAAGCTGACTGTAAATACGTTGTTTGAGCGATACATGGCAACAAAGAATATCAAGGAAAGAACGAAAAAGAATTATATCCGTATGTGGGACTACCGGATACGAAATACTTTGGGAAACATTCGTGTTGTAGATTTTAAGACATCTCACGTAAGGATGTTCTTTTCCGCATTGTCAGATGAAGGACTGGCACACAGTACGATCAAAGGTCTTTATGGCTTATTGAATCCCAGTTTTGAACTGGCAGTGGATGATGGGATTATCCGCAAGAATCCGGTAACAGGAACACTTGGAGATTATGGGGCTCCAGCAAAGGAGAAAGAAGCACTGACACTGGAACAGCAGGAAAAACTTCTGAAGTTTGTTGAACAGAGTAATGTGTATAAGCCTCATCTTCCAATGATGCAGGTTATGTTTGGGGCTTGCCTGAGAGTGAGTGAAACCATCGGCTTAACCTGGTCGGATGTGGATATGAAGAATCGGGAGATCCATGTAGGTGGACAGCTTGTATATTATGAAGGTGATGAAGGATATTGTTTCCATGATTCAGAAACCAAAACGGATGCAGGAATCAGAGACATTCCTATGACACAGATGGTATATGATGCGTTCCGTAAACAGAGAGAGCTGAACCTGATGCTTGGTTTGCAGAGTAATGTAGAGATTGGTGGACGCAGTGGATTCATCTTCAATACAAAGCATGGACGTCCGATTATGCCAGCGGGAGTGAACAGCTTTCTGAAAAATATTGTCAATGCCTATAATAAGAAAGAAAGCAAACTGGCAGAAGAAGAGAAACGAGAGCCGGAGCTGATGCCTCCCATTTCATCGCATACCCTTCGTCATACGGGATGTACCAGATTGGGTGAGAACAATGTCAATCCTAAAGTTATGCAGTATGTCATGGGCCATTCGGATGCACAGATCACAATGAATGTCTACAATCATATTGCAGAGAAGTCTCATGTGGAGAACGAGATGTCTAAAATGAATCTGCCAGAAACCGTACCTGCTGTGGTATAAACCAGAAGTCGTTGTCGTAAAATGTGGTAAGAAAATCAGACGAATATATTTTTCCAAGAATTTGTGGTAAAAATGTGGTCAAATCAAGAAAATCGAGTGCGAAAGTAAGTGAAAAATCCCTGTGAAGCCCGTAAAATCAAGGCTTCACAAAATCTTCACAAAATAATTAGCACTCACCTCTTGACATTGCTAATAATAAGTGTTATATTACAGCTAGAACAAAGGGAAAGAGTTCAGAAGCAGGAACTTGATTCCGGAGGTTCCCATAGTGGATCGGCAGACGGATTGGAAGATATAAGATCGCAGATCACAGATCCAAAAAGGTTTCACGAAAAGGAGAGATGATTTATGTTGATGCCTAGTATTTTTGGAGAAGATATGTTTGACGAGTTTATGAGAGATTTTCCGTTTTTTGATGAAAGAGATGAAAGAAGAGCTGAAAAAAAGCTGTACGGACGCAGAGGCAAAAATCTGATGAAGACCGATGTGAAAGAGACAGACCAGGGGTATGAGCTGGAAATGGATCTGCCCGGATTTACAAAAGATGAGGTTAAGGTTTCTCTGGAAAATGGCTATTTGACCATTCAGGCAGCCAAAGGGCTGGATCAGGATGAGCAGGAAAAGGATACTGGACGCTATATCCGCAGGGAGCGGTATGCAGGAGCCTGTGAGCGTTCCTTCTATGTAGGAGAGAACATGGTTGAGGAAGATATAAAGGGTGAGTTTAAGCACGGTATTTTAAAGCTGTTTATCCCGAAAAAGGAAGAAAAGCCTGCTATAGAGCAGAAGAAATATATTATGATTGAATAATGGTTTTCCAGTGGGAAGGCCGTCCGGAGAAGACGCCGGGCGGCCTTCCTTTTGCTGGACAAATTCCCTGTGATTTGGTATAGTGGAACAAGATTAAATGAAAAGGAGATTATGAGAATGGCAAATCCAGTTATTACTATTACCATGGAAAATGGCGATGTGATGAAGGCAGAGTTATATCCTGAGATTGCTCCCAACACAGTTAATAATTTTATCAGCCTTGTATCGAAAGGATACTATGACGGACTGATCTTTCACCGCGTGATCAGCGGATTTATGATCCAGGGCGGCTGCCCTCAGGGAACAGGCATGGGCGGCCCCGGCTACTGCATTAAGGGTGAGTTTTCCCAGAACGGCTTTAAAAATGACTTAAAGCATACAGAGGGCGTTCTGTCCATGGCAAGGGCAATGCATCCTGATTCTGCAGGCTCTCAGTTCTTTATCATGCATAAAACATCTCCTCATCTGGACGGCGCATATGCGGCATTTGGAAAGATCACAGAGGGCATGGAGGTCGTAAACCGGATTGCAGATGAGCGCACCGATTACAGCGACCGCCCGTTAAACGAGCAGAAGATCAAGTCCATGACAGTTGATACATTTGGAGAGACATATCCGGAACCGGAGAAGTACTGAGATGACAAAGGAGCGCAGAATCCGTATTGATGGAACGGATCACAGGCTTCTGATATCAGATGAACCACAGGCCCTTCTGGCGGCGAAAGCTGCCGGAAGGGCTGTTTTGGGTGTAGAGAATGCTGTGCAGGGCGATTGGAGTCTGAGAGGGATCCCCTATGTGGTTCCTGGCTGGGAGTATGATACAGAAGAGTTGGAGGAGCTGATCCTTCGGCGTCATCTGGGGCTTCCCTGGATGATCGATCTCACTGAACGGCTGATGATACGGGAGTTTGTAAAAGGGGATGTTAAGCAGATTCCTGAGGAGGAATACGCCGGGGAAGAGGCGGTTTTCCGGTCGGAAGAGACTATGGAGCAGTATATCCGCAGTCAGTATGCTTTTTATGAATACGGTACCTGGGCGCTTGTGCGCAGGGAAACAAATGAGCTTGTGGGGATGGCAGGAGTATCATCGCCGGGGGCGGAAATATTTGAGCAGTATGCTTTGAGGAAACTTCCCGAAAAAAGCCAGTGGCTGGAGCTGGGATATCATATTTTTGAACCTTACCGGAAATTGGGATATGCAAGGGAGGCAGTGACAGCCATTGCAGAGTACGCCCATGAGGTACTGTCAGCAGAACTTCTGGCGGTGATCCATGAAAAAAACCAGGCCTCCCGCGCAGTGGCGGAATGCCTGGGTATGAGAGTGGTTGAAGAAAGAAAATTAAGCCATAGGGATGTTACGGCTCAAGGGAACGGAACAGATAGGAAATGGCCCCAAGGATATCTTCTTTATGCTGAGTGTTAGAGATCACAGCCAGATAGGGCGGCTCCATGATAATACCCGTATCATCCTTTAAAGAGGATTTTTCCAGAGAAACGGCAGCGGGGATTTTTTCACCGTCTGTGGTTGTCGTATAGAGAAACTGATCCTCCAGCTGGCTGCAAAGCTCCTTCGGCAAAAGCTCACTAAGATCCAGGTAAGCATCCAGAGTTTCGTAATGGCGGATGGTAGCCTCATCAGCGATCATAATATCCAGCATTCCTCCGGATACAAGAGCGGCGATTTTTGCCATGCTGGCATATGAATACTGGGACATGGTTTCCTCATTTGTATCCAGAAACAGGCCTTCATTGATCTCGATAATATCCTTTTTCCCACAGTCCAGGGCTTCCCTCAGTCCTGCCATCAAAGGCTCGGTACTGGAATTTCCGCCGGAACGGTCATTGATAACCGCCATGGAAAGCCGGGTGGTAAATGACTGCCGGTACAAAGAGGTGCCGATCACCCAGAGGATTACCATAGCAATGAATGCTAACAGCATATGGAATTTGTAGTATTCCCAGATATACCAGATCCTGTCCTTCCAGGACATATGTTTGAGTTTTTCTTTTTCTTCCTGAGCTTCTTGCCGTAAAGTCATTCGTGTCGCTTCCTCCGTTTGCAGATTTTTACTGTCAGCAGGCTGTTGCTGATGATACCATTTATTATAGGCTATTTCACATCCTCCTGCAACTATTTTGAGTTTGCGCATTTGGGGCTGATATGGTACAATATTCTGTGATATTTTTATTTTAAGAAAGAAGAGGGTATATTATGCTTCAAGGCCTGTTTAATTATGACAATCCCGTCTGGCGCTTTATCGGAAAGCTGGGAGATTTGATTCTTTTGAACATTCTGTGGATTGTGTGTTCCATTCCAATTGTCACTGCGGGAGCTGCTACAACGGCTGTGTACTATGTGACTTTGAAACTGGTCCGAGATGAAAATGACGGTACGATCAAAAACTTTTTCCATTCCTTTAAGGAGAATTTTGTGCAGTCTACGATTATATGGGTGATTCTGCTGGCTGCAGGCGCGCTTTTGGCATTTGACTTCTGGTTCTTTCTTACAGGCCAGATGAACAGTCTTACAGGTGTTCCCAAGCTTTTGATGACGGCTGTATTCGGAGGCTTTCTGATGCTGTATATCTTTATCAGCACCTATGTGTTTGCCCTTCAGTCCCGGTTTTATAATCCGGTGAAGCGGACGCTGTTTAATGCCTTCTTCATGTCCGTGCGCCATCTGCTTCAGACCATTGGTATCATTGCTTTGGATGTGCTTACAGCTGCGGCTGCTTATTTCGGTGTGTTTTTCCTGCCTCAGGTAGCCATGCTGTTAATTCTGTTTGGATTTCCCCTGATTGCCTTTATCAATTCCTATTTCTTTACGGCAATTTTCCAGAAATATATGCCAAAGAAAGAGGAGCATAAGGAAACAGACATGGTTCCTCTTATGGATGACGATAATAAAGAAGTAGAAGAAGCCATTAACAATTTAAAAGGAAATTGATTCACATGTTGTGAAAGCTGTCGGAAAATGATCCGACAGCTTTTTTTTGCTGTGAACTCTTTACAAAAAAATGATTGTGTGCTATAGTAAAAACACAAAAGGTAATACCTATTACTTAATACTTTGAAAAGGAGAGGGAACGATGTATCAGAGCCATGAATTTTATTTAAGGAGAGCGATCGAGATTTCAAAGGAGGCAAGAGCGGCCGGTAATACTCCCTTTGGAGCGCTGCTGGTAAACAAGGATGGGGAAATCATCATGGAGCAGGGGAATATTGAGATTACAGAAAAAATCTGCACCGGCCATGCAGAGGCAACCCTTGCAGCCAGGGCTTCCCATGAGTATTCCAGAGAGTTTTTATGGGACTGTACCTTATATACCACTGCGGAGCCCTGTGCGATGTGTGCGGGAGCGATTTACTGGGCTAATATCGGAAGGGTTGTTTACGGCATGACAGAAAGAAGGCTGTTGGAGCTTACGGGAAGCAATGAACAGAATCCCACCTTTGATCTTCCGTGCCGCGAGGTGTTCGCCAGAGGACAGAAGGATATAAAGGTCATCGGACCGGTAGAGGCAGTAGAGGTAGAAGCGGCAAAGGTACATGAGGGATACTGGAATTAGTATTCAGTAAGGAGTGGGTATGAAAAAGGAGAGTTTTGACGAAAAAGTGGGATGGGGCAGGATGCTGTTAGTGGGGTTTCAGCATGTGCTTACCATGTGCCCTGGAACCATTGCAGTTCCGCTGATACTGGCAGGAGCTTTGGGATTGAATGAAAAGGAAACAGCCTTTCTTGTCTCAGCCAATTTCTTTACAAGCGGCATTGCGATCCTGATCCAGGTGCTGGGGATCGGAAAGCTGGCAGGATCCAGATACCCGATTGTTCTGGGGTCGTCCTTTGCACCCTTAAGTCCCATGATCCTGATCGGTAAGGAATATGGGATGGCGGCTTTGTTTGGTTCAGTAATTGCCTCCGGTGCGGTGATTTTTCTTTTATCCTTTTTCATGGATAAGATTTTAAAGCTTTTCCCGCAGGTAGTTGTGGGAACCTTTGTAACACTGATTGGAATTACTTTGGCGCCTACCGCGCTGAGGGATCTGGCGGGGGGAGAGGGAAACGCAGGCTTTGGCTCCGTCGAAAATCTCATCCTGGGTCTGGCAGTGCTTATATTTATACTGCTGGTGGACAAGTATGGAAAAGGCATCTGGAAAAGTATGTCATTGCTTCTTGGTATTACCGCAGGAACGGCTGCAGGATGTTTTTTACATATGGTGGATATTGCTTCCATTGCGCAGGCAGAGATATTCCAGCCGGTTCAGCCTTTTGCTTACGGAGTGCCGGAATTTAAGCTGTGGCCTATTTTCCTTATGACGATTTTCTGCATTATCAATATGATCCAGTGCATCGGCGTATTTTCCGTGATGGATGAAATTGCAGATGTGGAAACAGAAAATGAGATTAAGGAGCGGGGGATCCGCGGGCAGGCAGTAGCTCAGATGATCACAGGAGCATTTAATTCCGTCCCATCTACCATGTTTAATGAAAATGTGAGTTTGATCGGTTTAACAAAGATAAAGAGCCGTTCGGTCATAACGACCGCAGGGATCATGATCATACTGGCAGGAATTTTCCCAAAGATTTCTGCGGTATTTACAGCGGTTCCCAAGTGTGTGCTGGGAGGAGCTACCCTGGCCTTGTTCGGAGTGATCACTTCATCGGGAATTTCCATGCTTTCCAGACTGGATTTCTCAAAGGATAATAATTTTAAAATCGTGGGAACCAGTATTGCCATCGGCGTAGGTGCAGCATTCGCATCCGATGCGTTTGTAAATATTCTCGGAACACTTCAGATGATCCTCAGCAACGGCTTATTTATGGTAAGCATCAGCGCGATTCTTTTAAATCTGCTTCTCAATGGAAAAAAAGCCTTTCGTAAATGATATACTGTATTTCTTGACAAAAAAAAGTGATTCTTCTATCATCTTAGTTAGAATGTATGTTTAAGCACATCGGAAACAGGAAAGAGAGGAATCACCTTGGCGACTCAGAAATTACGCATAAAACCATTGTCAGGGCAGGCGAAGGAGGCGATCCTTCAATATATAGAAGAAATGGATCTGAAAAGGGACAATAAGCTTCCAAGAGAGGAGGCTCTGTCAGAAATGCTGGGCGTAAGCCGGATCACCATCCGCCAGGCCTTAAATGACCTGGCCTCAGAGGGAATCATTTTCAGGCGTCAGGGGCGGGGAACCTTTGTAAATGTGGATTCTCTGGATATCAAGGTTACCTTCAGCCCCTGTATGGAGCTTACGCAGATGATCCAAAAAAGCGGATATACGCCTTCAGTCCGTCTTTTGAAGATCCGGAAAATAAAAAGAGAGGAAGAAATCTGCTCTCTTTTACAGATGCAGCCAGATAAACAGCTCGTTGTTGCTGAAAAGCTGTTTCTGGCAGATGATCAGATCTGCGCCTACTGCCGTGATTATTTTAGCATGGATCTGATCGGGGGAGAGGAATCCTTTGAGATGTTTTCACATTATGAGGATTCCATTTACAGATACATTTATGACCTTTCCGGGGAAAAGGCCCAGTGGGACAAGGTGGAGATCGATACGGCAGACCCGGCGGATATTCCGGGCCTGAAAGGATACGTTTCCGTCAAGGAGCTGGGTTCCAGACCTTATCTGTATCTTAAAACATTAAATTACAGTGATCGGGACAGGCCGCTTGTATATGCAAATGAGTATTTTAATACAGGGATTATACAGTTTAATCTGATACGGCAGAAGAATATACAGTATTAAAAATGGGAGACGTCTGGAAAATGGGCGTCTCTTTTTTCGTAAGTATTACTTTTTGTTTATTTTTTATATTGAAAATCCTTGCATTTTCATGTATACAATGTTATGTATTATAAAAACAGACATATAAACGAGAAAGAGAAAAAGGGGAGCGGGGAGAATGATTTCGCATTTACGCTTAAAAGCATTCGGAAAGATCAATCTGGCTCTGGATGTGCTGGGCAGAAAGCCGGACGGATACCATGAGGTGCGCATGATCATGCAGACAGTGGGCCTCCATGACAGGATTGACCTGTACCGGACAGCGGAGCCGGGAATCCGTTTGGAAACTAATCTTTTTTATCTGCCGTCCAATGAGCAGAATCTGGCTTACCGGGCCGCGGCTCTGCTGTTTGATGAATTTGGTATTGAGGAAGGACTTTCGATCCGCTTAAGAAAGTTTATCCCTGTATCAGCGGGGATGGCAGGAGGAAGTACTGATGCTGCATCCGTGCTTTACGGCGTAAACCGGATGTTTGGACTGGGGCTTACAACCTCACAGCTGATGGAGCGGGGGGTGAAGCTGGGAGCAGATATACCTTACTGCATCATGAGGGGAACGGCCCTTTCGGAAGGAATCGGTGAAAAACTTACCCGTCTGCCATCCATGCCTCAGTGCCAGGTGCTGATCGCAAAGCCGGGGATCAGCGTTTCCACAAAAACCGTATATGAAATGCTGGATGCCAGGACGCTGAGGCCTGAGGATCATCCTGATATTGACGGAATGGTGGAGGCAATCCGAAAAAGGGATCTCTATGAGGTGGCAGGAAGGTTTGGAAATGTTCTTGAACTGGTAACGGCGGGCCGCTATCCGGTGATCGGACAGATTGAGGAACTGATGAAGGAATATGGGGCCATCAATGCTATGATGAGCGGAAGCGGGCCTACTGTATTCGGTCTGTTTTCCAATCCGTCTTCAGCCAGAAAGGCATACGAGGCGCTTCGGTATGGGGAAGGGATAGATCTGGCAAAGCAGGTTTACCTTACCAATTTTTATAACATGAATCAAGGCGCAGCCGGCAGACTGCGGTAAAACACAGGGGAGAGTATTATGATGGACAATAATTTTAAGGTAAATATGAACGAGTATCTTCCGCTTCGGGACGTGGTGTTTAATACGCTGCGCCAGGCGATCTTAAAGGGGGAACTGGCTCCGGGAGAGAGGCTTATGGAGATCCAGCTGGCTGAGAAGCTGGGGGTGAGCCGTACTCCGATCCGTGAAGCCATCCGGAAGCTGGAGCTTGAGGGACTAGTGCTTATGATCCCGCGAAAGGGAGCGGAAGTGGCTAAAATCTCGGAAAAAAGTCTGAGGGATGTACTGGAGGTGCGCCGTTCTCTGGAGGAGCTGGCGATTGAACTGGCCTGCGAGCGTATGGAAGCGGAGGATCTGCGCAGGCTGGAGCAGTGCCAGGAGAATTTCTGCAGGGCGATCCGCAGCGGAAGTCCTATGGAGATGGCAGAGAGTGATGAAGCATTTCATGATGTGATCTACCAGAGTACGGGAAATGAAAAGCTGGTGCAGATGTTAAATAACCTGAGAGAGCAGATGTACCGCTACCGTCTGGAATATATAAAGGATGCAGATAAGCGCCAGGTGCTGATGGTGGAGCATGAGCATATTTTAAGCGCCTTAAAGGTGAGAAATCTGGCTGAGGCCAGGATGGCTGCCAGAGAGCATATTGATAATCAGGAGATTACTGTTTCGAAAAATATTAAGGAGCAGGAGGAAAATGTTCTTCCTGTCCGCGGGAGAAGGTAAAATATGGAAGAGAAGAATTTTAAGGAGCGTTATCTGGCAGGGGAAATCGAGTTTGAAGAAATCGACCGGTACATCAGCCGTTGGAACAACAGTGATGACGAGCGGACGCTGGCAAAGTATCTGGGGCTGAATGAAGAGGAAGAGGACGTCTGGATCGATGAGAGCGACGAGGCGCTCAGGGAGATGCTGGATCATCAGAAAAAGTAGGATTTTGTATGCAGGGAGGGACTGACCGGGAGATGGTCAGTCCTTTTTTGGGGTGAGAAGTTCCAGGAGACGGAAACGGATCTCTACTTTGGGAGGCTCATTGAAAATGGTTTCGTAATCATCAGGGGCCATATGTTCTGCCAGTTCTTTTTTCGAGGATTCGGGAACAGTTTTTGCGGAAGAATCGGTAAGGCAGAGACTGGGATAGAGGACGCACCACCAGTTGCGTCCTTTTCCATTTCCTATGGTAATCCGGACGGCATCATAGACGCCGCAGGGGAAGGAGGCTTCGCCGTAGGTTTTTGTGGGGAAATAGTCTTTGGTCAGAGTAAGGGATACAGGGGCTGGGGAGCCCTGGGATGTAAGCCAGCTTTCGGCGGTCTGGGTGAGGGTGTTTTTTTGCTGGAGGATCCAGTGGGCCAGTTGGGGCTTGGTGGCGTTTTTGGGGGCGTGTGTCTGGATGTGGCTTAAAAGGATATCGCGGACGCCAAGCTTAAGGGATTGGTCTTTTGGAGAGTTGCTTTCGGCCAGAACATGGAAACGGAGGATGTCCGGGGCGATTCTGGCGGCCATGGTTTCCTGGGAGATGGTGCGGGCGGAGGCCAGGAGCAGGAAGGGGGTTAGAAGGAGGATGGGGAGGATGTGGAAGATTGGGAATGGGAAAAAATAGGAAGGGTGTTTTTTCATAGGGCGTTGGGGGCTCCTTTCTTGGATTTTTGGGTCGCGATCGCTGATTTGGGTCGCGAAAGCTGATTTAGGTCGCGAAAGCTGCGGACGGCGGGGTCTTCTTGTCCGGCTGGGCCGGACAAGAAGCATCGGAGATCCCTCCGATGGGAGACCAGAACCGAAAACCTGCTTACAAGCGAGCTTGACGCAGGTTTTTGGTTCTGGTTTCCCGCCGTCCTGATTGTTTTGGGGTATTTCTATTTATCTCCACATATGCTATACTGTATACGCCCTGTGGGGCAGAAAGATGGAATAGGAGTGAAAATGACGATGGAAAAGAAAACAGCAGCGGTTATTTTCGGCGGGCAGTCTTCGGAGCACGTTGTGTCCTGTATGTCGGCTGCCAATGTGATTGACCGTATCAATACAGATAAATATAACCTGATTCTGATCGGAATTACACAGGAGGGAAAGTGGTTGAAGGTGGACTCTGTCCAGGCAATCAGGGATGAGTCCTGGAGAAAGGGAACGGTTTCTGCTGCAATCCTTCCGGATGCAGAGAAGAAGTGCGCCCTGTTTATGGAGAATGGGACAATGACAGAGGTGAAGCTGGATGTGGTATTCCCGGTTCTTCATGGCCTTTGCGGAGAGGACGGCACGATCCAGGGACTTTTGGAGCTGGCAAAGATACCGTATGTGGGCTGCGGAGTACTGGCATCCGCTGTTTCCATGGATAAGCTTTATACAAAGATCATTGTAGATGAGCTGGGGATCAGGCAGGCGGCCTATGTGCCGGTGATGAAGGAGCAGCTTGAGGATATGAACAAGGTGGTAAACCGCATTGAAGGCCGCTTCGCCTATCCTGTATTTATCAAACCCTCCAACGCAGGCTCTTCCAAGGGAGTGAGCAAGGCGGATAACCGGGAGGAGCTGGAGGCCGGACTTACAGAGGCAGCCTGCCATGACCGCAAGATCCTGGTAGAAGAGATGATCGTGGGCCGTGAAGTGGAGTGTGCTGTATTCGGAGGAGGAAGCGAGGAAGTGAAGGCTTCCGGCGTGGGTGAAATCCTGGCTGCGGCAGATTTTTATGATTTTGACGCAAAGTATTACAACGCAGAATCAAAGACAGTGACAGACCCTGAGCTTCCGGGAGACGCTGCGGAGAAGATCCGCAGGGCGGCGGCGGCCATTTTTAAGGCGGTAGACGGCTACGGCTTGTCCAGAGTGGACTTTTTCGTAAAAGAAGATGGAGAAGTGGTATTTAATGAAATCAACACCATGCCCGGATTCACTGCTATCAGTATGTACCCCATGCTGTGGGAGGCCAGAGGAATCGGCAAGGAGCAGCTGGTAGACATGCTTCTGGAGCACGGCCTGAAACGGTTTGCTTAAACGATACAGCCGGTATAAAAGAAGGAGGAGAACGGCATGACAAAAGATGTACTGATTACCATCCGTGGTGTTCATACTCTGGATCATGAGGATAACGATGTGGAAATGATTATCCGCGGGGATTATTATCAGAAAAACGGAAAGCATTATATCCTTTATGAAGAGATACTGGAAGGAGCGGAGGAGCGGGTGAAAAATGTCATTAAAATTTCCCCTTCTTCCATGGATATTATAAAAAAGGGTGTTACGAACAGCCGTATGCTGTTTGAAAAGAATAAAAAGAACCTTTCCTGCTACAGCACTCCTGTGGGCAATCTGGTGATCGGCATTCAGGCCAATCACTTTTATGTGGAAGAGCAGGAGAACAGCATAAAGGTCAATGTAGATTATTCCCTGGACATTAACTATGAGCATATGTCGGACTGCCGTATCTGCGTGGATGTGCAGTCATGTACAGCATAGTTCTGTCTGGATAAAACAGAAACATAAAAAAGAAATATAAAAGCAGCCGGCGTCTGAAACCTTCAGATACCGGCTGCTTTTGAATTACTGCTTGTTCTTTTTAAATCTTGCAAAAAATCCCTTTTTCTTTGGAGGAGCAGGGATGGCACCTCCCCGAACGCTTTTGATCTGTGTAATGTAGATACCGCTTAAGACTACTTTTGCCTCTGTCTTTACAGGAAGAGACTCAAATACTCCTGCGTCGGCGATCAGAGTCATCACCTTGGGACCGATCTTTGCTTTTACAACGGGAACTTTGGCCCAGCGCATATACTTGGGCGTCTGGTCCACTACCATCTTGGGAAGCCCGGACTGTGTGAGCTTGAGCTTCTTTTTATCAATGACCAGGATGGATACGGTCTGTGCAGCAGCATCCAACATCTGCTGCTGCTCTGCCTGACGCTTCTGCAGCTTGCTTCCCAGAAAATAGAGGATCACAAGTACGATTGCAGCGATCGCCAGAAGTATCAGCAATACATTTAGAATGGTTTGTACCATATCGGTATACCTCCAGACTGTAAATAATTTCCTTCTCCTTTGCAGTAAAAACCTGTCATACCTGCCAGAAGACATTCTATAACAGTATATCATTTTTGTAAGAAAAAAGCAAGAAAAAATTCTTGACACCTTGACGTCCCTATGTTATTATGGAGTGTGCACTATTGTGGCGACGTGGGCTTTTTGCGCCCATTCTGCGGCGCCCGATTACCGAGAACGACAGTAATGGCCCGGAGTGCTGGAAGAGATGCGCATTCTCCAGCCGGACGGGATATTGCAACCAAATTAGAAAACAGGGGTGAAACGTCAATGGAGAAAAGCAGAATACGTCCGGTACCGGCCGGGAAAAGCGTAAGAATGAGCTATTCAAGGCAGAAGGAAGTCCTTCAGATGCCAAACCTGATCGAGATTCAGAAAGACTCCTATCAGTGGTTCTTAGACGAAGGACTGAAGGAAGCATTTGATGACATCTCTCCGATCACTGACTTCGCAGGACATCTGAGCCTGGAATTCGTTGACTTTACATTATGTAAGGATGATGTCAAGTACACCATCGAAGAGTGTAAGGAACGCGATGCCACTTACGCGGCACCACTTAAGGTAAAGGTTAGACTGTACAATAAAGATAAAGATGAGATGAACGAACATGAGATATTCATGGGAGATCTGCCTCTGATGACAGACACGGGCTCCTTCGTTATCAACGGTGCAGAACGTGTTATTGTCAGCCAGCTTGTGCGTTCCCCTGGTATCTACTATGGCATTGGTCACGATAAGGTGGGTAAGGAGTTATATACATGTACTGTGATCCCCAACCGCGGCGCATGGCTGGAGTACGAGACAGACTCCAACGATGTATTTTATGTCCGCGTGGACAGAACCCGTAAGGTTCCTGTTACCGTGCTGATCCGTGCTCTGGGCTTCGGCACCAATGCAGAGATTTTAGAACTGTTCGGCGAAGAGCCAAAGCTTCTTGCCAGCTTCGGAAAGGATACCTCCGATAACTATCAGGACGGTCTGTTAGAGCTGTACAAGAAGATCCGTCCCGGTGAGCCGTTATCCGTTGACAGCGCGGAGAGCCTGCTCAACAGTATGTTCTTTGATCCCAGAAGATATGATCTGGCAAAGGTGGGACGTTATAAATTTAATAAGAAGCTGTCCTTTAAGTTCCGCCTCAATGGCCAGGTTCTGGCTGAGGATGTGGTGAATGAGGAGACAGGTGAGATTTTAGCCGAGGCAGGCACAAAGCTTGATAAGGAGTCTGCGATGCGTCTGCAGAACTCCGGCGTTCCCTTCGTATGGGTAGAAGGACCAAACAGAAAGCAGAAGGTTCTTTCCAATATGATGGTTGAGCTTGACGCTCATGTTTCCTTCGATCCGGAGGAGGTTGGCGTTACAGAATTAGTATACTACCCTGTGCTGTCTGCTATTCTGGAAAAAGCAGGTTCGGATGAGGAGCTTTTAAAGGAAGAAATTCGAAAGAATATCCACGATCTGATTCCAAAGCATATCACAAAGGAAGATATCATTGCTTCCATCAACTACAATATGCATCTGGAAGAGGAAGTGGGAACGGCTGATGATATCGACCATCTTGGCAACCGCCGTATCCGTGCCGTAGGCGAGCTGCTCCAGAACCAGTATCGCATTGGTCTGTCACGTATGGAGCGTGTGGTAAGAGAGCGTATGACTACTCAGGACGTAGACGGCATCACACCGCAGTCCCTGATCAATATCAAGCCTGTAACGGCTGCTGTAAAGGAGTTCTTTGGAAGCTCCCAGCTGTCACAGTTTATGGATCAGAACAACCCTCTGGCTGAACTGACCCATAAGAGACGTCTTTCCGCCCTGGGTCCTGGCGGTTTGTCAAGAGACCGTGCCGGATTCGAGGTGCGAGATGTTCACTATACACACTATGGCCGTATGTGCCCCATCGAGACTCCTGAGGGTCCCAACATCGGTCTGATCAACTCTCTGGCAAGCTATGCGAGAGTAAACCAGTACGGCTTTATCGAAGCGCCTTACCGCGTAGTAGATAAGACCGCTGATCCTGCCAATCCAAGAGTCACCGATGATGTAGTATACCTGACTGCAGATGAAGAGGACAACTTTATCGTGGCACAGGCGAACGAGGCTCTGGATGAAGAGGGACATTTCGTTCACAATAACGTATCCGGACGTTTCCAGACAGAAACCTCCGAGTTCCAGAAGCGAACCATTGACCTGATGGACGTATCCCCGAAGATGGTATTCTCCGTGGCTACTGCTATGATCCCATTCCTTCAGAACGATGACGCAAACCGTGCTCTGATGGGATCCAACATGCAGCGTCAGGCCGTGCCGCTGTTGAGTACAGAGGCTCCTGTAGTAGGTACCGGTATTGAGGCAAAGGCTGCCGTTGACTCCGGTGTCTGCGTAGTGGCAAAGAATGCCGGTGTGGTAGAACGCTCCGCTTCCAACGAGATCATTATCAAGAGAGATTCCGATGGAAACAGAGATGTATACCATTTGACAAAGTTCAAGAGAAGTAACCAGAGCAACTGCTACAACCAGAAGCCGATCGTATATAAGAATGATCATGTAGAGGCCGGCGAGGTGATCGCAGATGGTCCTTCTACTTCCAACGGCGAGATTGCCCTTGGAAAGAACCCGCTGATCGGTTTTATGACCTGGGAAGGCTACAACTACGAGGATGCGGTTCTGCTTTCCGAGCGTCTGGTTCAGGATGACGTATATACCTCTATTCATATCGAAGAGTATGAGGCGGAGGCCCGTGACACCAAGCTGGGACCGGAAGAAATCACCAGAGATGTTCCCGGTGTAGGCGAGGATGCATTAAAGGATCTGGATGAACGTGGTATTATCCGTATCGGTGCTGAGGTTCGTGCCGGAGATATTCTGGTAGGAAAGGTTACTCCAAAGGGAGAAACTGAACTGACAGCAGAAGAACGTCTCCTGCGTGCGATCTTCGGTGAGAAGGCAAGAGAAGTCCGTGATACCTCCTTAAAGGTACCTCACGGAGCATATGGAATTATTGTAGATGCAAAGGTATTTACAAGAGAAAACGGCGATGAGCTTTCACCGGGAGTAAATCAGACGGTACGTATCTATATCGCTCAGAAACGTAAGATTTCTGTAGGTGATAAGATGGCTGGACGTCATGGTAATAAGGGTGTTGTTTCCCGCGTGCTTCCTGTAGAGGATATGCCTTTCCTGCCAAATGGCCGTCCTCTTGATATTGTACTGAATCCTCTGGGCGTGCCTTCCCGTATGAACATCGGACAGGTGCTTGAGATCCACTTAAGCCTTGCCGCAAGAGCACTTGGCTTTAACGTTTCCACACCGATCTTCGACGGCGCAAACGAGAATGATATACAGGATACCCTGGAGCTGGCAAACCACTATGTAAACCTGCCCTTTGACGAGGCAGAGAAAGCAGAATGGGAAAAGGACGGTGTCACAGAGACGCCTTCCGGACAGCCATGGAATGGAGAAACCTTTGAGCAGCTTTATAAAGAACAGCTTGTTCCGGAGGCAATCGGGTATCTGTCTGAGAACAGAGCGCACAGAGAGCTGTGGAAGGGCGTACCCATTGGCAGAGACGGAAAGGTCCGCTTAAGAGATGGACGTACCGGAGAGTATTTTGATGGAGCCGTTACCATTGGACACATGCATTACCTGAAGCTGCATCACCTGGTAGACGATAAGATCCATGCACGTTCTACTGGCCCATACTCCCTGGTTACACAGCAGCCTCTGGGCGGTAAAGCTCAGTTCGGCGGACAGCGTTTCGGAGAGATGGAGGTTTGGGCTCTGGAGGCATATGGTGCATCCTACACCCTGCAGGAAATCATGACTGTAAAGTCCGATGATGTAGTAGGCCGTGTGAAGACCTACGAAGCTATCATCAAGGGCGAGAATATTCCTGAGCCGGGTATCCCCGAATCCTTTAAGGTACTTCTTAAGGAAATGCAGTCTCTGGGCCTGGATGTACAGGTACAGAGAGAGGATGGAACCGAAGTTGAGATGACCGAAAATATCGACTACGGTGATACCGAGCTGCGCGCCATGTTAGAGGGCGACCGCCGCTTTAACGATCAGGAATCCCTTGCTTCCTACGGTTATCAGGAGCAGGAGATCAAGGATAATGAATTTGTAAGCGTAGAATCGGCTTCCGAGTCTGCTGGAAATGACACAGATGATCTGTATGACGCTTATACAGATGATGGTGAAGACGAATAATAGAAGGGAGTAAGAGCTCATGCCGGAAACAAATGAAACTTATCATCCAATGACATTTGATGCCATTAAGATTGGTCTGGCTTCCCCTGAAAAGATTAGATCCTGGACCCACAGGACACCTGAACCTGCTGACAAGCCCAGCAAGCAGTGGAGAGAATGGTGGGAGCAGGGTGCCATGCGCAACCGTATGCCTGAGCCTTCAGGCGCTCCCTCCAGAGAGTGGAGAGAGTGGTGGGAGCACGGCGTTGTAAAGAAGCCAGAGACCATCAACTATAGAACTTTAAAGCCGGAGAAGGACGGTCTGTTCTGCGAGAGGATTTTTGGTCCAAGCAAGGACTGGGAGTGCCACTGCGGCAAGTACAAGAAGATCCGCTATAAGGGCGTGATCTGCGACCGCTGCGGCGTTGAGGTGACAAAGGCCAGTGTAAGAAGAGAGCGTATGGGACGTATCGAGCTTGCAGCTCCTGTTTCCCATATCTGGTACTTTAAGGGAATTCCCAGCCGTATGGGACTGATTCTGGATATTTCCCCCAGAACCCTGGAGAAGGTGCTCTACTTTGCTTCCTATGTTGTACTGGATCCAGGTGTTACCAGCCTTCAGTATAAGCAGGTTCTGTCTGAGAAGGAGTACCGTGAGGAAGTAGAGAAGTACGGCGGCTCAACTGCCTTCCGTGTGGGAATGGGTGCTGAGGCGATTCAGGAGCTTCTGATGTCCATTGATCTGGAGAAGGATTCAGCTGATTTAAGAAAGCAGCTGGTAGACGCTACCGGACAGAAGCGCGCAAGAATCATTAAGCGCCTGGAAGTGGTAGAGGCATTTTTAAACTCTGGAAACCGTCCAGAGTGGATGATCATGGACGTAATCCCCGTGATTCCGCCGGATATACGTCCTATGGTACAGCTGGATGGCGGACGTTTTGCTACCTCTGACTTAAATGACCTGTACAGAAGGATCATCAACCGTAACAACCGTCTTGCCAGACTTCTGGAACTGGGCGCTCCGGATATCATCGTCCGCAACGAGAAGCGTATGCTCCAGGAGGCAGTAGACGCCTTGATCGACAATGGCCGCCGGGGCCGCCCTGTAACAGGACCTGGAAATCGTGCGCTTAAGTCCCTTTCTGATATGTTAAAGGGTAAGCAGGGACGCTTCCGTCAGAACCTGTTAGGTAAGCGTGTTGACTACTCCGGACGTTCCGTTATCGTAGTAGGCCCTGAATTAAAGATTTATCAGTGTGGTCTGCCAAAGGAAATGGCTATTGAGCTGTTTAAGCCTTTCGTTATGAAGGAGCTTGTATCCAATGGCACCGCTCACAATATCAAGAACGCAAAGAAGATGGTGGAGAAGCTCCAGACGGAGGTTTGGGATGTACTGGAGGATGTAATTAAAGAGCATCCTGTTATGCTGAACCGTGCTCCTACGCTGCACAGGCTGGGTATCCAGGCTTTTGAACCGATCCTGGTAGAAGGTAAGGCCATTAAGCTTCATCCTCTTGTTTGTACCGCGTTCAACGCTGACTTCGACGGCGACCAGATGGCAGTTCATCTTCCTCTGTCTGTAGAAGCACAGGCTGAGTGCCGCTTCCTGCTTTTAAGCCCGAACAACCTGTTAAAGCCTTCTGACGGCGGCCCTGTGGCTGTTCCGTCTCAGGATATGGTTCTCGGTATTTACTACCTGACCCAGGAGCGTCCCGGTGCAAAGGGCGAGGGAATGATTTTCAAGAGTGTAAATGAGGCAATTCTGGCTTATGAAAACCATGAAGCTACTCTGCACTCCAGGGTAAAGGTAAGAGTATCAAAGACTCTGCCTGACGGCACGGTAAAAACTGGTATTATCGAGTCTACCATCGGCCGTCTGATCTTCAACGAGATCATTCCTCAGGATCTTGGCTTTGTAGACCGTTCCATTCCTGAAAATGAGTTAAAGCTGGAGGTTGACTTCCTGGTAGCTAAAAAGCAGTTAAAGCAGATCCTTGAGAAGGTTATCAACGTACACGGCGCTACCCAGACGGCCGTTACTCTGGATGACATCAAGGCAATCGGCTACAAGTTCTCTACCAGAGCAGCCATGACCGTATCCGTTTCCGATATGACCGTGCCTGCAAGCAAACCGGAACTGATCGCAAATGCACAGGCTACTGTAGACCACATTGCAAAGAACTACCGCCGCGGTCTGATCACCGAGGAGGAGCGCTATAAAGAAGTAATCGAAACCTGGAAGACCACCGATGATCAGCTGACCCACGATCTGCTGACCGGACTGGATAAGTACAACAACATTTTCATGATGGCTGACTCCGGTGCGCGAGGATCTGATAAGCAGATCAAGCAGCTGGCAGGTATGCGAGGACTGATGGCCGATACAACTGGTCACACCATCGAACTTCCTATCAAGTCTAACTTCCGTGAAGGTCTTGACGTACTGGAGTACTTCATTTCCGCTCATGGTGCACGTAAGGGTCTGTCTGATACGGCTCTTCGTACGGCTGACTCCGGTTACCTGACCAGACGTCTGGTAGACGTATCTCAGGATCTGATCATCCGTGAGGTAGACTGCTGTGAGGGCAAGGATATTCCATTTATGGAGATTAAGGCATTCACAGACGGAAATGAAGTAATCGAGGATCTGCAGGAGAGAATTACAGGCCGTTATATTGCCGAAGATATCGTTGATCCCGATACGGGAGAGCTGGTAATGAAGGCAAACCATATGTGTACGCCTAAGCGTGCTGCAGCTGTTATGAAGGTATTGGATAAGCAGGGACGCAAGTCTGTGAAGATCCGTACCGTATTAAGCTGTAAGTCCCATATCGGTGTGTGCGCCAAGTGCTACGGAGCCAACATGGCAACCGGCCAGCCGGTACAGGTTGGTGAGGCAGTCGGAATCATCGCGGCACAGTCCATCGGTGAGCCCGGTACACAGCTTACCATGCGTACTTTCCATACGGGCGGCGTTGCCGGCGGCGATATTACACAGGGTCTTCCTCGAGTTGAGGAGCTTTTTGAGGCCCGTAAGCCAAAGGGTCTTGCCATTATCACTGAGTTTGGCGGCGTTGTAACTATCAAGGATACAAAGAAGAAGCGTGAGATCACAGTTACTGACAATGAAACCGGAAATTCCAAGACCTATCTGATTCCTTACGGTTCCAGAATCAAGGTTATGGACGGACAGGTTCTTGAGGCCGGTGATGAGCTGACCGAAGGTAGCGTAAATCCTCACGATATCTTAAAGATCAAGGGCGTTCGTGCCGTACAGGATTACATGATCCAGGAAGTACAGCGTGTATACCGTCTTCAGGGTGTAGAAATCAACGATAAGCACGTTGAAATGATCGTTCATCAGATGTTAAAGAAGATCCGCATCGAGGAAAGCGGCGACAGTGATGTACTGCCGGGCGTATCCATGGATGTTCTGGATTTCAATGAGATGAATGAGGCTCTGATCGCAGAGGGCAAGCGTCCCGCAGAGGGCAAGCAGGTTATGCTGGGTATTACAAAGGCATCTCTTGCTACAGATTCCTTCCTGTCAGCCGCATCCTTCCAGGAGACCACCAAGGTTCTGACCGAGGCCGCTATCAACGGTAAGGTAGATCACCTGATTGGTCTGAAGGAGAATGTTATTATCGGTAAGCCAATCCCGGCAGGTACCGGTATGAAGCGCTACAGAACTGTAAAGCTGGATACGGATGATAAGATCGCAGCGGCAGCTGAGGAAGAGATCCTTCTTTCTGAAGAGGAAGAGCTGACAGCTGAGGAAAGCAGCGAGCTTACAGAAGATAATGTAGCAGAAGAGGTTCTGGATCTGGACGATACTGTAATCGAGGACGAGGATGCAGAGGAAGAAGAAAGCTCTGAGGATGCAGAAGAATAAAATACAGGTCTGAATGACAGATTGAATCATAAAAACACCGGACGGACAGGGAAAACTGGCCATCCGGTGTTTTTTATGCATTTTGTGTTTTGAGCCATTCGGCCCAGACCGTATAATACTTTCCCATAATGTGGGCATTGTCTACAGAATATTTGGAATCAAGGTTTCCCTGGCCGTCGTCAAAAAGACTGTTTACATCTATATAGCCGCAGCCTTTTTCTACAGCCATCTGGTAAATAGCTTGATTTAAAGAATCAATTTTTCCATTTCCATAGACCGGGTCGGAATCGGACTTCTTTTTTGTTACATGGAGATTAGCCTCCAGAATGATTCTGGCCTGGGGCTGAAGCTGGTGGATCCAGTCTACGATAGAGGCGTACTTCTTTGTTACGGAGGAAGGAGGGTATCCCAGTTCATTGATGCCCAGCATGAGGTAAATCCGCTCATAGCTGTGTTGGGAGAGAAGTTCTTCCAGTGTTTTTTTGCTTCCATCCTTTACGGTAAGATTGGTTGAGAGAAGGTTAAAGCTGCTCATGCCGGAATTGGCAAAAAACTCTGCTTCTTCCAGACCTCCGTATTCCTTTAAGCCTTCTGTCCGTGAATCTCCGATAAAAAGGGAGGTGCTTAGGTCAACGGGAACAGAGGTGTCAGCAGGCGGCAAAGTCTCCGCCGGAGGCGCTTCTGTGGAGGACTCTGTGACAGGGGGAGCTTCAGGGGCAGACCCGTCAGTGGGCGGCTCCGCAGGGGAGGACTCTGGAGCGGGGAACTTTGCTGTAGGAGTTTCGGTGCTGCCTTTGGAGGCAGCACTTTCGGAAATGGAATCAGAGGATAGGGGGATGTTAGATGGCTGTTTATCCTCAGTTTCTGCCAGCCGCTCGATTTTATGTTCACCTGAAAACGTTTCTAGTTCCCATATCCGGGGAATAAGGGAACTTCCTTTTACGGCAATCAAACTTCCAATAAGCATCATAGTATACCAGTATTTTTTCATTTTATTCACACAATTTCTCTTTCTATCTGTTTCTTAGAACTTTCCTTAGAACCGGAAGTATAAAAACGGGTCATCCATTCCCATTTTAATACAGTAAACACAGAGCCAGAACAGAACTATAAGTATAACGGCAGTCAGAAAACTGCGGCGGTGCCGGCTGTAGATCCGCCTTGGCAGATCGGTCATAAAAATCAGGCCTGCAAGAAGAGACAACCCATAGATGCGGCCGTATTTCAGATAGTCTCCCTCAAACCAGGTGTAGGTTCCGGGGGCTGTGAAAAACGGAAAGAGCCTCTGTAAATAAATAAGGATCTGTGGCGGCTGTGAAATGGCAAAGACCAGCCAGTTTAAAGGAATCACAAGAGCCATATACAGGTGCCCCGCGGCTGGAAAACGGTTTAAGATACGTCCCAGTCCCATTTTTTCAATAGAGATCAGAGCAAAAAGCAGAAGACCCCAGAGAAGAAAATTCCAGTCAGCGCCATGCCAGAAACCAGTCAGAAGCCACACGGTCAGTAGATTGCGCACCATAATGACAAAGCCTTTTTGATTGCCACCAAGAGGAATATATACATAGTCGCGGAACCATTTTCCAAGGGTTATATGCCACCGACGCCAGAACTCCGTCATTGTCAGAGACTGGTAGGGATAGGCAAAGTTTCTGGGAATCTGAAATCCCAGGATCCAGCCGATTCCCTGGGCCATGAGGGAGTAGCCGTAAAAGTCAAAGTAAAGCTGAAGGCTGAATGCAATAATTCCCATCCAGGCAAGCGGCGTGGAGATGCTTTCGTATCCAATGGCTCCGACCTGGCTCCACAGCCTGCCGAGCTGATTGGCAAGCAGCACCTTAAGGCTTAAGCCAATAGTAAACTCTCTAAGACCGGTTTCCAGACGGTCCATGGAAAAACGGCGCCGGATCAGCTGAGAGCGGATTTCCTGATAACGGGTAATGGGGCCGGAGGTTACCTGGGTAAACATGGAAAACCAGGTACAGAAGCGAAGGAGGGAATGTTCACTGCGGATCTCCTTCCTATATACATCGGCCAGATAGGCGATGGCCTGAAAGGTGTAAAAGCTGATTCCAAGGGGGAGGGACAGGCGGATGACGGGAAACTGCAGACCTGTTTTTGTATATGATAGGAGCAGGTTTAAGTTTTCCGTTATAAATGTGCTGTATTTAAAAAGGATCAGCCAGAACAGGTTATAGAAGATCCCGGCATTCAGCCAGAAGCTGCGTTCTTTTGCATCCCGTTTTCTTCCAATAAGCTGTCCGATGAAAAAGTTTACAGGTATTGAAAGAAGAAACAGGACAAAATAAAGAGGGGAGTGTCTGGCTCCATAAAAATAGAAGATCAGGCTTCCGGCAAAAAGGCACTGATTCCGCCATTTCTCCGGACATATGAAATAAAGAATCAGAAATAAAGGAAGAAAACGAAATAAAAAGTCAAAGCTGGAAAATATCATTAGTAGTCCATCCTGTCTAAATCATATTTAAGTTTAGGATGCAAATGGCTTCTGCACCTCATATAATATAAATTAGACGAACGGAAGCATATAAAAGTTTCATAGAAACAGAAAAAATTTAAGAAAGTGGGAACACATGAAAAAAGCCGCAGGCTTCTGCGTCAGCATTTGCCATGCGGCTTTGAGCCGGGGATGGTCACTGTCTTACAGAGAATGGATTAGTCGTCCCAGTGGTCATCATCATCGTCGAATCTGTCGTCATCGTCGAATCTGTCGTCATCCCAGCGGTCGTCATCATCCCAGCTGTTATCGCGGTCGTCATCCCAACAGTCATCCCGCAGATTATCCCAGTCACGGTTGTTTTCGTAATCAGCCTTGATCACTTTACCGGTATAAGCGTTTACTTCCACATCATACTCAAACTTTCCGGCAGTGAATTCCAGCTCATATACGCCGTCGTCCAGTTCGCATTCCTGTTCTGTGAACACAGCATCCGCTTCTTTAATTTTCATAGCCTTTAAAGCGGCTTCCTTTGCCTGCTCAATGCCGATTATCTTTTTGGCAGTTCTGGGGGATGCTGATGCGGTAATCGTGCTGCCGATTACAGTTACAAGTGCCATTGCTGCAACAACTGCTGCCATCATAGATTTTTTCAGGTTCATCTTTCTCATTATAGTTTCCTCCTTGATCTATCACCTGTGCTTGGATTGTTTTTTCTTTACATAGACAGAATACGGAGTGCATTTGAAAAAAACGGGGTCGAAATGAAAAAATATAATTTTTTAAAAGTTTAATATGTCCCTGATATCAGGTCGATTTTAATCATTGCTGTCATCATCTGCTGCGTCATCCCAGTCGTCCTCCTGATTATCGTCTGAGCCATGATTGGTGGTATCATCCCAATCCTCATCCCGCTGTTCATCTGAATCCTCATTCCAATTATCATTCGGGTGGGCTGTCGGGACAGTTTGATGTGCCGCCGGGGCAGTCTGCACAGCGGCAGGCACTGTTTCGGAAACGGGGGGAGCAGCAGGAAATGCGGTTTCGGCTTCACGCGCCGTACCAGATTCCGGACTCTCATCAGGTTTGGGATCAGCACTTATATGGATATCCGATCCAAGGCGACCGTCAAGCTCCCAGGTGAGATCTCTTTTCATCTCATCCACCCAGTCCTCATGAGCAGAGGAAACGCCTACATAGATCGTCCCGCCTGGAGCCAGATAGTCCATATCTATGGCCCGCTCGGCCAGATCTGCCGCAGCTTCTTCGACTTTCTTCCTTTTATAGTCATATCCCCGGATCAAGTCCTCTCCATCCCGGTTGATGCCGGATAATGAAAGCACATAATCCAGCCGGTTTACAGACAGTTCTACTTCCGGGTTGATGGACAGCCGTACTGTTCCGTAAGGGCTCATAATAAAATAGTGGCCTCCAGACAGCAGAAGGCAAAGGGCTGCGGCTGCGGGAAGAGCAGACTTTAACCAGCGGGAAAGGCGGCTGATCCTTCGGACGGCAGGCTGTACTTCCACCGCTTCCTCAAATACTGTATCGTAAAAAGAATCAGACTGGCAGTCCGCTTCCGAAAAGGCGGCTCCGGGTTCTACGATTTCCATAATGGTATCTACCGTCTGTCCTACCTCATAATCCATATTGGCGGCCTTCAGAAAACGCCCGTCCTCATCCAGCACCACTGCATAAGCCATATGACATTCCATGATCAGATATTTCATTCTGCTGCGCCTCCTTTTTTCATCTGTGAGAGATGACCGCGTATGATTTCAAATCCGTTTGTAAAAGCAAGAAGAATGGCAATGAGATATTTCCGGTGACGTTCCAGCGTCTTTTTTTCTGCCCCTGAGCCCAGAACCAGCCGGCTTAAGGGGAGTTTACGGCTGCGGATCATCTGTTCCAGAAGCTCCGGATGTTTTTTTGCATAATCCAGAACCTTCATGCAGGCGTCCAGGGTGCGCTCCTGGCGGGGGCAGCTGTCTGCCACATCAGTGAGCGAAAGTCCAAAACCTGCAAGCTCTGCGGAAAATGTTTCGATTTCTGACTGAGCGGCAGCCAGATCCTGATAATCGGAAATATCATCAACTCCCGGATCGGTTTTTTCCAAAAGAGTGCAGCCGTCCTCCTCCGCAGGCTGGTCTAAGGAGAGCTGCCCACTGTGCTTTTGCTCCTTCCGGAAATAGTCGATCAGGCGGTTTCGGATTCCGGCTGCTGCAAGAGGCAGAAAAGGACCTCTGTCCGGATTATAAACCGTCATTGTTTCATAAAAAGCAAACATGGCCACAGACAGCTCATCATCCCGTCCCTCAACCGGAGGACGGTGGATAAAGCGTGCGGTTTCTGCTTTGATAAATGGCATATAGGATCGGATCAGCTGATCCGCTGCCTCAGGATCCTGCCTGGAGCGCATGACCTGCTGAACGATTTTATGTTCCTCGAATTTCATAGTAATCCTCCCAAAGATAGAATACGCAGACAAAGAAATGAAAAACGGGGCAGGGGCTGCGTATATTTGATTATCCATGAAAATACCAGATGATGCAATAAAAATTGCGTAAATGTTTTATAGAAAAATGCAAAAGAGCACCCTCAAAAAATACTTGACAGATTTACGCCTTATGCTATAATGAAAAAGTGTGTTCAAAACACTTATGTTTTGGTGCACAAAAGCTGAAAGACACAGCAACCAACAGTCAATATCACAGGAGGTGAAAAGGATGCCAACATTTAACCAGTTAGTTAGAAAGGGAAGACAGAGCAGCGCAAAGAAGTCTACTGCACCAGCTCTGCAGAAGGGTTACAACTCTTTACAGAAGAAGGCAACAGACGTATCTGCACCACAGAAGCGCGGCGTATGTACCGCTGTTAAGACTGCTACCCCTAAGAAGCCTAACTCTGCACTTAGAAAGATCGCCAGAGTACGTCTTTCCAATGGTATCGAAGTAACAAGCTACATCCCAGGAGAGGGACACAACCTTCAGGAGCACAGCGTTGTTCTGATCCGTGGAGGAAGAGTTAAGGACCTGCCAGGTACCAGATACCACATCGTTAGAGGTACACTGGATACAGCAGGCGTAGCAAACAGAAAGCAGGCTCGTTCCAAGTACGGCGCTAAGAGACCGAAAGACAAGAAGTAATTTCAAAGCAGTTTGGAACAAACCAGATTAGTACCACTAACAGCAGTAAAGTGACGGCGGAAGATATTTCCGCATTTGTTAGTGCCGGATCCGTGATATTGTACCTGTGGTTGCAGGAAATATATAGACCGAGCACGAACACATTTTATGGAAACATGTGAGTACCGTTGAGTTAATGGAAACTGCCTGTATCATTTCAGATAAAAGGCAGCATATTAAGGAGGGAAGTAACGTGCCACGTAAAGGACATACTCAGAAAAGAGACGTTCTGGCAGACCCGATCTACAACAATAAGGTTGTGACAAAGCTGATCAACAATATCATGTTAGACGGCAAGAAGGGTGTTGCACAGAAAATCGTATACGGCGCATTCAATCGTGTAGCTGAAAGCACCGGTAAGGATGCAATCGAAGTATTTGAAGAAGCAATGAACAACATTATGCCTGTACTTGAGGTTAAGGCAAAGCGTATCGGCGGCGCTACCTATCAGGTGCCCATCGAGGTTAAGCCTGAGAGAAGACAGGCTCTGGCTCTGCGCTGGATCACTCTGTACTCCCGTAAGAGAGGCGAGAAGACTCAGGAAGAGAGACTGGCAAATGAGATTATGGACGCAGCCAACAACACCGGCGCATCTGTAAAGAAGAAAGAGGATATGCACAAGATGGCAGAGGCAAACAAGGCGTTTGCTCACTACCGTTTCTAATTGCAGACCGGCTTTTTTCGTTAAATTAAGGAGGAAAATCCCTTGGCTGGAAGAGAATATCCGTTGGAAAGAACCAGAAATATCGGAATCATGGCTCATATCGATGCTGGTAAGACTACCACAACCGAGCGTATTCTGTATTACACTGGTGTAAATTATAAGATCGGTGATACTCACGAAGGTACTGCTACCATGGACTGGATGGCTCAGGAGCAGGAAAGAGGTATTACCATTACTTCCGCTGCTACAACCTGCCACTGGACTCTGCAGGAAAACTGCAAGCCGAAGCCAGGCGCATTAGAGCACCGTATCAACATCATCGATACACCTGGACACGTAGACTTCACTGTTGAGGTTGAGCGTTCCCTGCGTGTATTGGATGGCGCTGTAGGTGTGTTCTGTGCAAAGGGCGGCGTTGAGCCACAGTCTGAGAACGTATGGCGTCAGGCTGACACTTACAATGTACCCCGTATGGCATTCATTAACAAGATGGATATCCTGGGTGCAAACTTCTACGGCGCTGTAGAGCAGATCAAGACCCGTCTGGGCAAGAACGCTATCTGCATTCAGCTGCCAATCGGCAAGGAAGAGGATTTCAAGGGAATCGTCGATCTGTTTGAGATGAAGGCCTACATCTATAATGATGATAAGGGCGATGACATTTCTATCGTTGACATTCCTGAAGATATGCAGGACGATGCAGAGTTATACCGTACCGAGCTAGTAGAGAAAATCTGCGAGCTGGACGATGACCTGATGATGATGTATCTTGAGGGCGAGGAGCCTTCCAATGATGAGCTGAAGAAGGTATTAAGAAAGGCTACCTGCGAGTGTACAGCAGTTCCTGTATGCTGCGGTACCGCTTACAGAAACAAGGGCGTTCAGAAGCTTCTGGATGCTATTATCGAATTCATGCCATCTCCATTAGACATCCCTGCGATCAAGGGTGTTGACCTGGACGGAAATGAGATTGTTCGTCATTCTTCTGATGAAGAGCCGTTCGCAGCGCTTGCATTCAAGATTATGACTGACCCATTCGTGGGCAAGCTTGCATTCTTCCGTGTATATTCCGGTACTTTGAACTCCGGTTCTTACGTACTGAATGCTACAAAGGGCAAGAAGGAGCGTGTAGGACGTATCCTTCAGATGCATGCTAATAAGAGAAATGAACTTGATAAGGTTTACTCCGGCGATATCGCTGCAGCAGTAGGCTTTAAGACAACCGGTACAGGCGATACCATCTGTGATGAGAAGAACCCTGTTATCCTGGAGTCTATGGAGTTCCCAGAGCCGGTTATCGATATCGCGATCGAGCCAAAGACAAAGGCAAGCCAGGACAAGATGGGCGACGCTTTAGTCAAGCTGGCAGAAGAAGATCCTACTTTCAAGGTTCGTACAGACGAAGAGACCGGCCAGACCATTATCTCCGGTATGGGCGAGCTTCATCTGGATATTATCGTAGACCGTCTGCTGCGTGAGTTCAACGTAGAGGCTAACGTAGGCGCTCCTCAGGTTGCTTACAAGGAGACCTTTACCAAGGCCGTTGACGTTGACAGCAAGTATGCAAAGCAGTCTGGTGGTCGTGGACAGTACGGTCACTGTAAGGTTCACTTCACACCAATGGAAGCAAACGCAGAAGAGACCTTCAAGTTTACTTCATCCGTTGTTGGCGGTGCTATTCCTAAGGAGTACATCCCGGCAGTCGGCGCAGGTATTGAGGAAGCAGCTAAGACTGGTGTTCTGGGCGGATTCCCTGTACTGGGCGTTTGGGCAGATGTATACGACGGTTCTTACCATGAGGTTGACTCTTCTGAAATGGCATTCCACATCGCAGGTTCCATGGCATTCAAGGATGCTATGCAGAAGGGTAATCCAATCCTGCTTGAGCCGATCATGAAGGTAGAGGTTACCATGCCTGAGGAGTACATGGGTGATGTTATCGGTGATATCAATTCACGCCGTGGACGTATCGAGGGTATGGAGGACATTGGCGGCGGTAAGATGGTTAAGGCTTACGTTCCGCTGTCTGAGATGTTCGGCTACTCTACAGACCTTCGTTCCAGAACACAGGGACGCGGCAACTACTCCATGTTCTTCGAGAAGTATGAGCCAGTTCCAAAGAACGTTCAGGAGAAGGTTCTTGCTGACCACAAAAAGTAAAAAAGGCTTGTAAATCAAAGTAAAATAGAATATAATGATTGATAGCCTGACTAACTATATCAGCCCTAAAAGGGGCGCAAATTAAGGAGGACGTTATAAAATGGCTAAAGCTAAGTTTGACAGAACTAAACCACATTGTAACATCGGTACCATTGGACACGTTGACCACGGCAAAACTACTCTGACCGCAGCTATCACAAAGGTTCTTTCAGAGAGAGTTGCAGGCAACGCAAAGGTAGATTTCGAGAACATCGATAAGGCTCCAGAGGAGAGAGAGCGTGGTATCACCATCTCTACTTCTCACGTTGAGTATCAGACAGAGAAGAGACACTATGCACACGTTGACTGCCCAGGACATGCTGACTACGTTAAGAACATGATCACTGGTGCTGCTCAGATGGACGGCGCTATCCTGGTTGTAGCTGCAACTGATGGTGTTATGGCTCAGACAAGAGAGCACATCCTTCTGTCCCGTCAGGTAGGCGTTCCTTATATCGTAGTATTCATGAACAAGTGCGATATGGTAGACGACGCTGAGCTGCTTGAGCTGGTTGACATGGAGATCCGTGAGCTGTTAAATGAGTACGAGTTCCCGGGCGATGATACACCTATCATCCAGGGTTCTGCTCTGAAGGCTCTTGAGGATCCGATGGGTCCATGGGGCGACAAGGTTATGGAGCTGATGGAGGCTGTTGACAGCTACATTCCAGATCCTGTACGTGAGACAGAGAAGCCATTCCTTATGCCTGTAGAGGACGTATTCACCATTACTGGCCGTGGTACTGTTGCTACTGGTAGAGTAGAGCGTGGTACTCTGAACCTGAACGACGAAGTTGAGATCATCGGTATCCATGAGGACGTTCGTAAGACCGTTGTAACTGGTATCGAGATGTTCCGTAAGCTTCTTGACAGCGCTGAGGCTGGTGATAACATCGGTGCTCTGCTGCGTGGTGTTCAGAGAACAGAGATCGAGCGTGGACAGTGTCTGTGCAAGCCAGGTTCTGTAAAGTGCCACAACAAGTTTACCGCTCAGGTTTACGTTCTGACCAAGGACGAGGGTGGCCGTCATACACCTTTCTTCAACAACTACCGTCCACAGTTCTACTTCAGAACAACTGACGTTACCGGCGTTTGCGAGCTGCCAGCAGGTACAGAGATGTGTATGCCTGGTGATAACGTAGAGATGTCCGTAGAGCTGATTCATCCAGTAGCTATGGAGCAGGGTCTGCGTTTCGCTATCCGTGAGGGTGGACGTACAGTAGGTTCCGGTAGAGTTGTATCTATCGTAGAGTAATTAAATCGTTACAGGCCATCAGGCCGTACGAACGTGATAAATGATATATCTGAATGGATATTGTGCCCAAACGAGTTGGCCCCCGGAGTTTCCGGGGGCTTTTTATAATACAGAAAGGGAAATGCAGCTTATGTATGAACGTATGGTAGCAGTAACCAATCACAGGCTCTGCAGAATGCCGGAGGGGGCGGATCAGACAGAAGATGGCTGTTTTGAACCGGGAACGGGACTCTGGGAGAGCTATCTGGATCAGATTCGGAAGATTGTAAGTGTCAAACCCAGAGCAGTAGTGCTCAGGGAAAAGGACTTAAGCCCTGAGATTTACAGGAAGCTGGCAGAGGAAGTGGATCAGATCTGCCGGGAACAGGATCAGATGCTGATTTTAAACACAGCTCCTGCAGCAGCCGCACAGCTGGGCATGAGGAAGCTTCATCTTCCGATGAGTATATTGAGAAGGGAAGGGAGACCGCTGGATGCAGAGTGTGTGGGAACATCCATTCACTCGGTGGAAGAGGTAAAAGAGGCTGTCCGGCTGGGCGCAGATTATCTGTTTGCAGGCAATATCTATGAGACAGATTGTAAGAAAGGGCTTCCGGGGAGAGGACTGGACTTCTTAAGACAGGTTTGTATGGAAAGCAGTGTTCCTGTTTATGCCATTGGCGGAGTAAATGAAGAACGCCTGCCGGAGATCCTGAGTACAGGAGCGGCAGGCGGATGTATGATGTCCGGTTTTATGAAGCTGTAGAAGAAAGATCAACAGAATGCAGACGGATTTCGGATTTCAGCGTTTCATCTGTCATCAGGGAAAGCTGATCCAACAGGCTTATGTGATATGTTCCAAGTCCCTTTGAAGCATCGGCCCGTTCTCCGGCAATTCCCAGGACAGCAGCTCCGCAGACCGCTGCCTCAAGGGGGGATACTACTGCCATAAAGGTTCCCATGATGCAGGTAAGCATACAGCCGGTTCCCGTGATGCGGGCCATGGATGGAGAACCGTTTTCAAGAAAATAGGCTTTATCATCCTGAGGAGATACAATAATATCCACCTCACCGCTGGCAGCTACGACGGCCTGTGTGCGGTCTGCAATCTCCTTCATCAGCCGGGCCAGACGAAACTGTGCCATTGGGTCATTCTTAGTGACAGCGTCTTCTTGGCTTACGTCGATCCCCTGGTTGTGGAAGCCTGCGCCGGCAATGGCGCGTATCTCGGAAACATTTCCCTTGATCACAGCGGGACGGCATTCTTCCAGAAACCGTCTGGCAAGCTTCATACGGAAATCACTGCAGGTGATGCCTACCAGATCTATGACAGCCGGACGCACATTTCCTGCCAGAAAAATGGATTCGGCCCTGGCATCGGTGATATTTCCTAGGCTGACAGTAAGGGAACGGGCTATTTGGGCAATCGAGGCTGCTTCTTCGGGATGCTCGGCCATGATAGGACGTGCGCCCAGAGCCAGAACTGCATTTGCACAGTCATTGACTACAATGGGGTGGGTGATGCAGTGAATTAAAGGTGCTTCTTTATGCAAGAGGGAGATAGGATTCATGATGAGATCCTCCTTTGATGTAAGTATGGAAATGGGAAAATGCGCGTTTCAGGCTGCTTTGGGCCGTTTGATGCTCCAGTATATCAGGGCGGCTGCCAGAAAGCCGACCAGAACTATATAGCGGAGACTGTTTATCACAGAACCGCCCTGAGGTACAAGCTGATGGACAGCTACCGTCACAGCCAGATAGCCGATAAAGCCTGAAAATGCGATTCCCAGCGCATCATTTACCACGTCCTCTCCGGAATCATACGTCCGGGAACCCAGAGTTTCCTGGAACATGGATAAGAGTCTGGCTTTCTGCAGATGCTTTAAAAACAGAAATGCAATGGTTCCTCCAATGAGCGTGCCTGCAATGAAGGAAGGCACATAAAAGAACCAGGTAAGGCCGGTTTTTCCCCAGACAAAGGTCATGACAGGATAGGAGAGTATGGCTCCGATGATGCCTGTGCCGATGACCTCCCCTGCAAAGGCCCATACCAGCCTGCCACGGGACATTCGGTAGAGCATACCGGATAGAAAGGCTCCGAATATAGCTCCTGTGAGTGCTAAAGGCGGGATCCCCATACAGGTCATGCGGATGATGCCAATGGCAAGGGCGCACACAAAGGCATACCAGGGGCCAAGCATGACCGCACAGGTGACATTGATAAAATGTGCCATGGGACACATTCCCTCTACCCGGAGAATGGGGGAAATGACCACTCCCAGGGCTGTCATCATGGCAAGAAAGACCAGTTTTGCAGCGTGTTTGTTTTTGTTCATAGATTCCTTCCTCTTTTCTGCTGCGGGAAATGCCGGCAGGGAGCATTTCAGGGTACAAAAAAACGCACCTGCGTGCGTCAAGTCTATGTTCCCGGAATACAGGCATAGCGACGGCAACTTCCAGACAGCTGTAATAGGGCGCAGAATATGCGCTCTGCGGTCGATGCTCGATTGCATCCTCTCAATCCGAAACACGGACTCCCATCGCTATCCTTTTGTACGCAGCATCAGGGCGCTCCCCCTCACACCGGCTCAGCATCCGAAAAAGGAAACAGATACAAAAGTTCTAAATGTATTATAAACGCAGGAAGCAGATTGTCAAGTGCAAGTTTCTTGACAGCTCCCATGAAAAATGATACCCTCGGTGATAGGAAATAAAATAAGGGAGAATCTTGTAATGGAACAGAAGAATGACAGACAAAAATGGCTTCGTATGACCGCACGGGTGGGAGCCATTTTATTTGGAAATGCGATTTATGCCATGGCCGTAGTGCTGTTTATCATGCCGAATGGGCTTGTAACCGGAGGTACTACGGGCATGGGCCTGTTTTTTAACCGGCTCTGGGGAATCCCTGTGAGCCTTTTTGTAAGTATCTTTAATATTGCGGTCTTTGGTCTGGGGCTGTGGCAGTTAGGAAAGGAATTTGCCCTTACCACGGCCTTAAGCACCGTGTTTTATCCCGCTGCCCTGGCAGTAATGGAGCGCACGGGAATACATGGCTTTTACATGGAAGAACGGCTGGTAGCCGTAATTTATGCCGGTATTCTCATTGGAGCGGGAATCGGGATCGTCATAAAGGCAGGCGCTTCTACCGGAGGTGTGGACATCCCCTGTCTGATCCTGCGCAAGAAGTGCGGCATCAATGTATCCCTGTCTCTTTATGTACTGGACTGCGTGATCCTGGCAATGCAGCTCATTACTTCATCCGCAGAGGCAGTGCTTTACGGCATTCTTCTGATCGTGACTTATACCCTGGTGCTGGATAAGGTTCTCATGGCCGGCATGACAAAGATGCAGGTGAAGATAGTAAGCCGACGCCATGAACAGATTAATGCCCTGATCAGCCAGCGGCTGGACTGCGGAACCAGCCTTCTCCACATGGAAACCGGTTACCTTCACCGGGAACAGGATATGGTGCTGGCTGTGATTTCCAAGCGGGATCTGCCAAGGCTGAACCAGCTGGTGCTGGATGAGGATCCGGAAGCGTTTATGATCATCAATCAGATCAATGAGGTTCAGGGGCGGGGATTTACTTTAAAGAAGGTATACAAGTAAGACTTAAGATAATGTAATAAAATCGTAATTGAATTTGTAAGATAGATTATGTATCATAGAGGTTGACATCAAAACGGGTCATCCGTAAGTACACACATCAATTCTGGAGGTGATCTCAAAATGAAGCATAAACTGTTTAAAAGAAGCAGAGGCATGGCTCTGGCAGCCGCGCTGTTTTTTGGAGTGACAGCAGTAAGCCTGGGTGCTTTTTCCAGGTCTGTATCCGCGGAGGAAACACAGGCTTCAGGTGAAGCTGCACAGGAGGCAGCAAAAGAGGATATTGCGCTCACAGGCCAGATCCGTTCCTGTAAGGTGACGGCAGACAAGCAGAATGTGGAAATCGCCTTTTCCACCAGCGGCGATACAGCCGGCACCGATGGAAAGGTCTATATATTTGAACAGCAGACCTATGAGAACAGTCTGGATGGAAGAACCGATTATATTGCTTCGGCAGACGCCCTTATATCATCCTCTGCTCAGGTGCCGTTAAATTTCGGAAGCACAGCAGACCGCCTGTACAGCAAATTTGTACTGGCTGCTTATGACGGCACAGAGTATAAAGCCATCAGCGAGCCTCATTACATTACCAATCCTGAGGCAGTGGCCAAAAATACGGAAGCATTCAAGGATCCTCTGACTAAAAAGGGACTGAACATCGAAATTGATATGCTGGAGGATGCCTTTGACCTGGGTGTAAAGCATGTAACCACCAATATTGCGTTTTCACAGATCATGGGTACAGGCATTGAATATGAATATGACGGCAAGATCTATCATTTTAACAAGGCCATCATGGATGATTATGACAGGACCATCAGCGCTCTTTCCAATAAGGGAATGACCGTCACGGTGATCATTTTAAATGACTGGAACCCCAACCGTCCGGATCTGATCTATCCGGGTACGAAGAAGTCTTCCAATGCCTTTTATTATATGTTCAACGGGGCAAACGAAGCCGGTTTTGAGCAGACCAGAGCCATTGCAGCCTTTTTGGCTGACCACTACAGCGGAAAAGATTCCAACCATGGAAAGGTTTCCAACTGGATCATTGGAAATGAGATCAATAATCAGCAGTGGAACTATATGGGTTCTATGGATCTTACAAATTATGTAAAAGTATACCAGCAGGCGTTCCGTATTTTCTACACGGCCATCAAGAGTACCAATGCCAATGACCGGGTGTATTTCTCACTGGATTACAACTGGATGAATGAGATTGACGGAAAACTGAAATACGGCGGCAAGGAGATCGTAGACAGCTTCAATTCCATTGCTAATGTTCAGGGGCAGATGGACTGGGGACTGGCCTATCATCCGTATCCCTGTCCCATGATTGAGCCGGAATTCTGGGATGATCCCAAAGCTACCGGGCTCTTTACAAATGATTTTAACTCACCAGTTATAAATTTTGCCAATCTGAACGTACTTACCGATTACTTTAACCAGGAGGCACTGAAGGCTCCTTCGGGAAATGTGCGTCATATTATTCTGACCGAGCAGGGCTTTACCTCCTATAGTCCCACCAGAGGCGATATTCCTGAGATCCAGGCAGCTGCCTATGCGTACTCCTACTACCTTGTAGACAGTAATCCATATATTGACGCATATACGGTAAGCCGCCAGGTGGATGCTCCCAGCGAGGCAAAGCAGGGACTGAAGTTCGGCCTGTGGGAGTGCGATATGAATCAGCCGGATAAGATCGTAGCAACGAAACGCAAGAAGATCTGGCAGGTATTCCGGGATATTGACAAGAAAAATTCGACTCTGGAAACCTCAGAGTTTGCCAAGTCTATTATCGGAATTGAAAAGTGGTCTGATGTGATTCCAAACTTCAAGTGGAAGAATCTGGAAAAATAAAATCAAACGATATCTGCCGCAGGCTGCGATATCAGAGAGAACAGGAGGAAATCTATGTACCGTATTTCTAATTTCACCGACAATGATGATGTAAAAGTCCTTGCAAAGCTGGGAGCCTTTGAGGTAATCGAATATCAGCGCGACTTAAGCGTGACTCCCGGATCGGCAGTAACCGCTTATTACTGCGCGCAGATGAATGTGAGAAAGCGCCAGCTGGTATGCAGTCTGGATCAGTCTAATGTGACCATTCAGGCAGGCGCCATGCAGTGGATGTTAGGAGATGTAAAGGCAACCACCGGCATTAAGGGCGTGGGAGATTTCCTCGGCAAAGCGGTCCGGGGCAAGGCAACCGGAGAATCCGCCATAAAGCCGGAGTATACGGGAAGCGGCGTTTTGGTGCTGGAACCTACCTATAAGTATCTGATCCTGATGGATGCAGCCCAGTGGGGCGGCGGAGTGGTGCTGGATGACGGTCTGTTTTTAGCCTGTGAATCTACCCTGCAGCACAAAGCAGTGATGCGTTCCAATTTCTCTTCTGCAGTGGCCGGAGGAGAGGGACTGTTTAACCTGAGCCTGAATGGGAACGGAGTGTTCTGTATCGAATCTGAATGCCCGAAAGAGGAGTTGATCGAGATTGAGCTTCAGAACGATGTGCTCAAGGTGGACGGCAATTATGCCATTGCCTGGAGCAAGAGCCTGGACTTTACGGTAGAGCGCTCCGGAAAGAGCCTGATCGGCTCCGCAGCTTCGGGCGAAGGCCTGGTAAATGTATACCGCGGCACAGGAAAGGTGCTGATGATGCCAACGGCAAAGATGCCGAATATCTGATGGAACACGTTTGAAATGGAAACAGGATTGTCTGTGAGATGCCATTCTCAGGGCAGTCCTGTTTTTAAAATGAGTAATAAAAAAATATTTCAACACATTTATAATTGAAAAAAATATTTCTTTATGATATAGTTATAAAAGAAATATTTCATGGCATCGACCTTTTGGGCAAAATGGGGAATGTCTGTAAGGGTGGTTGCAGAACAGGAGGAGATACATGAACAAGCAGGAACTATTTGAGCAGATCAAGGGGCAGATGATCATCTCATGCCAGGCTATTCCGGGAGAACCTCTGTATGTGGAGGAAAAATCTGTGATGTACCTGATGGCGAGAGCGGCAAAGATGGCGGGGACTCCGGCGATCCGCACCAGCAGCATCCGGGACGTAGCTGCGATCAAGGAGGAGACAGGACTTCCGGTTATCGGACTGGTAAAGATCCAGTATCCCGGCTTTGAAAGCTACATTACTCCTACCATGAAGGAGGTCGATGAGCTTGTCGCTGTTGGAAGCGATGTGATCGCGTTAGACTGTACGCTGCGCGCACGGGGAGACGGAAAGACAGTAAATGAGTTTATAAAAGAGGTGCGCCAGAAATATCCGGATGCCATTCTTATGGCAGATATATCAAACTATGAGGAGGGAGTCAATGCCTGGAAGCTGGGAATGGATATTGTGGGAACTACCATGAGCGGCTATACGGCAGATTCTCCTCATATGGACGGCCCGGATTATGAGCTGGTAAGCCGTTTGTCAAAGACTGTGGACGTTCCGGTTATCGGAGAGGGGAAAATCCATTACCCAGATCAGGCGGTAAAAATGCTGGATGCGGGAGCGTTTGCCATTGTGGTAGGCGGAGCGATCACAAGACCGTTAGAGATTGCAAACCGTTTTATGGATGCAGTGAAGAACCGATAGGAGGAGCACGATGGGGACAGCAGCACTGGATATCGGAGGAACCGCCATTAAGTCAGGGATATGGACGGGAATAAAGGACGAAATAAAAGAAGTAAGGGAGACTCCGACCAATGCCCGGCTTGGAGGTGCCCATGTAGTGGAACAGGCTGTAAAGATTCTGGAAAGCTATCATGGTTTTGATGCCATTGGGATCAGCACCGCCGGACAGGTAGATTCCCAAAGAGGAATGATACGCTATGCCAATGAAAACATTCCCGGTTATACGGGAATGGAGATCGGCCGCATGTTGAGAGAGCGTTTTCATGTGCCTGTAGCCGTAGAAAATGATGTAAATGCAGCCGCACTGGGTGAAGGAATCTTCGGCGCAGGAAGGGGAGAGAGGGATTTTCTCTGTCTGACCTACGGCACCGGTGTGGGCGGAGCGATTGTGATGGATCAGAAGGTGTACCATGGCTGCGCCTTTTCCGCAGGAGAATTTGGCGGTCTTCTGATTCATCCTGAGGATCGGAAAGAGGGAGAGTTTTTCAGCGGCTGCTATGAGAAATACGCTTCAGCCACAGCACTTGCAGCCAGAGCCATGGTCATTGATCCAGCGCTTACAGACGGGAGGAAGATATTTGCGGCTATCGACCAGCCGGGGGTGCAGGCGGCTGTGGATGAGTGGATCGATGAGATTGTGAACGGACTGCAGACGCTGATCCATATTTTTAATCCGTCCTGTGTGATCTTAGGCGGCGGCGTCATGGCCCAGCCTTATGTAACAGAGCAGGTAAGAGTGCGTACTATGGAGCGCATTATGCCAAGCTTCAGGGATGTGAATATTCTTCCTGCCGAGTTGGGAAACAGAGCCGGTCTTTTGGGAGCTGCCTGGCTGGGGAGAGAGGAAAAAAGAAAAGAAAACGGAAAGTTACAATAAATGAAAAATCAGATAAAAGCCTGAAAAAGTATGGACAAGGCAAAAGAAACTGGATAAAATGGAAGAAATTATACAGATTGAGAGGAATGGATCGTATGCAGGGAGATTTTATAACGAGTATCAAATCCGCATATAATCAGTTTACCAAGGCAGAAAAGAAAGTGGCAGATTATATTCTGGCAAATCCAAGGGACGTTCTGTTTATGTCCATTACAGATCTGGCGGAGGCCTGTGAGGTGGGAGACACCAGTGTGTTCCGATTCTGCAAGACTATGGATTTAAAGGGATACCAGGAATTTAAGATGATGCTGTCCTTAAGCATCAGTAAGGGACAGGAGCAGGTAGACCAGTTTACAGGGAACAATATTTCTATGGAGGATTCCTTTGGGGAACTGGCCAGAAAGGTATTAAATACCAATATCAATGCCCTGAATGAAACTTTTTCCATGATAAAGGAGGAGGATATTGACCGGGCCATCACACTGATCCACCGGGCCAGAAGAGTGTTTTTCTTTGGCGTAGGAGCCAGTATGCTTACCGCCATGAAGGCAATGAATAAGTTTATGCGTATTGAAAACAAGGTATTTTGTATACAGGACAGCCATATGCAGGCCATGGCTGCGGCTACTATGGATGAGCGGGATACAGCGGTTATTTTTTCTTATTCCGGAGCAACCAAGGATACCATCCATGTGGCAGAGGTAGCGAAGCGGTCCGGCGCCAAGATTATTTGTATTACCCGTTTTGTGAAATCACCTCTGAGCGCCTATTCGGATGTCACCCTTTTATCCGGAGCCAATGAGGGGCCTCTTCAGGGCGGGTCTACCTCGGCAGAGATCAGCCAGCTGTTTCTGGTGGATCTGATCTATACGGAATATTACCGCCGTTACTTTGAACAGTGCAGTGTGAACAATGAAAAGACATCAGGGTCGGTATTGGAAAAGCTCTGCTAGTAAATGAACAAAAACGCAGCAACCTATCTGCCTTTCGCACAATATTTGTGGAGACAGGTACGTTACTGCGTTTTAATGTTTATGGAATCAGACAGGGAATCTGTTTTGCCAAAGCTTCTGCCAGTTCCCGATGCCCCTGAGCAGTGAGATGCATGAAATCGATGTGATTGTTTTCCGTCACAACCGTGTTGGCATCAAAATAGCGGCACCCTGTAAGAAGGGCAATTTTTTCATATTCTGAACCCAGTCCGGCAGATTTTTCTGCACAGCCCCGCCCCATTGTATTTCCTACACTGGAACCGGCGTATTCAGGATCGATATTTTTGGGTGTTACGATCAGAATATTGGGGCCGTTTCTCCAACAGTCAGAAATGGACCGGGCCTTTTCGATCAGACGTTTTAATCCAAGTGCGATACATGCAGAGGATGCGCCAAAGCGTTCCTTGGTATCATTGGTGCCAAGCATGATGACCAACAGATCTACAGGCTCGTGGCTCATCAGGCAGGGATAGATGGAATCAAGGCCGTTAAGCCCTTCATAGAGAGGATCGGGAAAACAGCAGGTTCTTCCGGACAGGCCTTCCTCCAGAACCAGATATTCCGTTCCTAAAAGCTCCTGCAAAAGACAAGTCCACCGTTCCTTTTCAGAGAAGCGTCCGCCGGTTTCTGCGCAGTATCCGTGGGTATTGGAGTCTCCAAAGCACACAATATGTTTTTTCATAAAGCATTTCCTCCTTTTCTTACGCCTATCATACCATTGGAACGGTTTAAACACAATGACCAAAGAAAAAATTTTTACCATTATATTTTTGTTGAAAAAAATAATTAAAGTGTTATACTGGAGATATCCGGTAGGAAAGAAAGGTGGAGCATTATGAGAGATATTACAAAGTATCAGGGGATTATTCCGGCATTTTATGCCTGCTACGAGGAGGATGGAAGCATCAGCACAGAGCGGACCAAAGCCCTGGCAGAGCATCTGTTGAAAAAAGGAGTAAAGGGCGTCTATGTGGGCGGTTCCTCCGGCGAATGTATTTACCAGAGCAAGGAGGAACGCAAGGCAGTTCTGGAAGCTGTGATGGAAACCGTAAAGGGAAAGATGACCGTTATCGCCCATGTGGCCTGCAACAATACGGAGGACAGCTGTGAGCTGGCAGCTCATGCAGAGAGCCTGGGCGTGGATGCGGTAGCGTCTATTCCGCCCATTTATTTCCATTTACCGGAGCATGCCATTGCTCAGTATTGGAATGACATTTCTGCCGTAGCTCCCAATACGGATTTTGTGATTTACAACATTCCGCAGCTGGCAGGCGTAGCTCTTACCATGCCTCTGTTCAGAGAAATGTGCAAAAATCCAAGAGTGGCTGCTGTGAAAAACAGTTCCATGCCCGTACAGGATATCCAGATGTTTAAGATGGAGGGCGGAAAGGATTTCGTTGTATTTAACGGACCGGATGAGCAGCTGGTATCCGGCCTGGCCATGGGAGCCGACGGAGGCATTGGCGGTACTTACGGGGTAATGCCTGAGCTGTATTTAAAAATATTTGAGCTGTGCAGGAAAGGAAAGTATGAGGCGGCGAGAAAGATCCAGTATGATGCGGATGCCATTATTTATGCCATGTGCGCCTGCCATGGAAATCTTTATGCAGTGATGAAGGAGATTTTAAAGCTTCGTGAGGGACTTGATCTGGGAAGCGTGAGAAAACCCATGCCCGGTTTGATCCCTGAGGATATGGAGCAGGTAAAGAAGTGCGCTGCCATGATCGATGCTGCCATAGCCGCGCTGCAGGAGATTTAAAATGACGTTTCCAAAGGATGGCGGCATCAGTATTTGTATAAAATAGAGCAGTACATCAGACAGGAGCTTCGTTAGATGCATAAAAATGCAAAAACGAAGCTCCTTAATTTATTTATTTTGCTGAAAAAAAACGGAATAAAAAAAGAAAAGAAATTTTTTTCGGGCAAATTGACAAAAAGAAAATATTATGCTATGATGTGTTTAACAATAAAAAATGTTTCCGCCGGGGGTAAGAGACGGAACGGGGAGAAACAAGAAGGAGGAACTTTCGTATGAAGAAAATAGTATCTTTGGGACTGGCGGCAGCTATGGCGGCATCCGTACTTACAGGCTGCGGCGGGGGAAGTGCGCAGACAGCAGATACAAAGGCAGATGCTAAGACCGAGGAAGCAAAGGGAAGCGAAGCTGCTTCTGATAAGGCAGAGGGAACTGCCACGGCAGAAGGCATGACAGAGATCACATGGTGGGCATTCCCGACCTTTACACAGGACGGTGACAATCCGGCAGGAACCTATGAGCAGGAGATCATCGATGCATTTGAGGCAAAGAACCCGGATATCAAGGTGAAGCTGGAGACCATCGATTTTACATCAGGACCGGAGAAGATCACGGCAGCCATCGAGGCAGGCACTGTATGCGATGTGCTCTTTGATGCTCCCGGACGTATCATTTCCTACGCACAGAACGGCAAGCTGGTAGCTTTGGACGATATGTTCACAGAGGAATTTGTAAAGGACGTAGACAATGAGGCTCTGATCAACTCCTGCAAGTCCGGCGACAGCTATTATATGTATCCCATCAGCAGCGCAGCATTCTGTATGGCAGTGAGCAAGAATGCATTAGAGGAAGCAGGCGCTATGGACTGCATCAACCTGGAAGGCGACCGCACCTGGACCACAGAGCAGTTTGAGGAAATGATGAAAAAGCTTTCTGAAGCAGGCTTTATGGGCGGCACCGTATACTGCTCCGGACAGGGAGGCGACCAGGGTATCCGCGCATTCGTTACAAACCTGTATGACAGTTCTGTAACAGATCCTGAGATTACTACATACACCCTCAATGACGAAGGCGGCGTAAAGGCCATGACAAAGATCAAAGAGTGGGTAGACAACGGATATATGTTAAACGGCTCCGCGTATAACGGCGGTGAGGACGTAGATCAGTTTGTAGCAGGAAATACCGCATTTACAACCCTCTGGTCTCCAGGACTTGCAAGCCAGAGAGCAGAGACATTAAAGGAGAACGGAATCGAGGCAATCGCACTTCCATTCCCATCTGAGGACGGAACACCTGCATTAGAGTATCTTGTAAACGGCTTCTGCGTATTTGACAACGGCGACGAGGCAAGAGCAGAGGCATCCAAGAAGTTTATTGATTTCATCTGCAATGATGAAGAGTGGGGACCAAAGAACGTAGTAAAGACCAGCGTATTCCCGGTTCGCCAGTCCATGGGCGATCTGTATGAAGGAAATGAGGATATGTCCTTCTACGCTTCTCTTACAAAATACTATTCTCCATACTACAACACCATTCCGGGCTTTGCAGAGATGAGAACCTACTGGTTCCCGATGCTCCAGGCAGTGATCAACGGCGATTCCGAGCCAAAGGCTGCTCTGGACGACTTTGTAGCAAAGGCAAACCAGTCTATCGTAAACGCACAATAAGACAGGTATTCTCCCCATATTACAGCCTGTAGTATGGGGAGTCATTTTTAGAAGGAGAGAACTGCCATGAAGTCAAGGAAAATCAATAAGATCAGAATGAGGGAAACGCTGGTTTCCTATGCATTCCTGCTGCCGGCCATGCTGTTTTTTGTGCTGTTTGTGCTGGTTCCCATGGGAATGGGCGTAGTTACCAGTTTTTTCCGTTATAATATGAAGGGAATGACCTTTACAGGACTGTCTAATTACATGACTATGTTTGCAGATCCTGTATGGCAGAAATCCCTGGTGAACACCCTGCTTCTGGTAGTAGGCTCCGTTCCCATTACTGTACTGTTTGCGCTTTTTGTAGCAGCCATGACTTACGAGAAGAATCCATTTACAAGATCCTTCTTCCGATGTGTGTTCTTCCTGCCTGTGGTTACGGGTACTGTAGCGGTAACAGTTGTCTGGAAATGGATCTACGACCCTTTAAACGGTATTTTAAACTGGATCTTAAAATCACTGGATCTGATTGAAAAGAACATTATGTGGACGGGAGATAAAAGATATGCTCTCTGGGCCATTCTGATTATACTGATCACTACCAGCGTAGGACAGCCCATTATTCTCTATATCGCTTCTCTGGGAAATGTTCCCAAGGATTATGTAGAAGCAGCTCAGGTAGACGGCGCCAATGATTTTCAGGTATTCTGGAAGATCAAATGGCCCAGCCTTCTGCCCACCACACTGTATATCGTGGTGATCACTACCATTAACTCCTTCCAGTGCTTCTCTTTGATCCAGCTGCTTACTTCCGGCGGACCCAATTACAGAACGACTACTATCATGTACTATCTGTATGAGACAGCATTTAAGAAGTTCGAATATGGCTACGCCAATGCCATGGGCGTAATACTTGCATTGATCATTGGTTTTATCAGCTTTGTCCAGTTTAAGGCATTGGGCAGCGACGTTGAATATTAAAGGGGGATGAGAAGATGAAAAATAAAGTGAAAATTCTGGATGCCGCCTCTATGGTGCTTCTGCTCCTTCTCAGTGTGGTATTTATTTTCCCCTTCTACTGGATTTTGACGGGAGCCTTTAAATCCCAGAAGGTTACGATCAAGCTGCCTCCGGAATGGTTCCCTCTCCACCCGACCTTGGAAAACTTTGAGAAGCTGTTTCAGAACCCGGCGCTCCAGTGGCTGATCAACAGTATCTTTATCGCCGGTGTAACGCTGATCATCGTCTGTGTGGCAGCCTCTATGGCCGGTTATGTGCTGGCAAAGAAGCGCTTTTACGGCGATAAGCTGCTGTTCAGTATTTTTGTATTCGCAATGGCCCTTCCAAAGCAGGTAATCCTGGTGCCGCTGATGAAGCTGGTTTCCTTTATGGGGATCCATGATACTCCATGGGCCGTTATCCTTCCTTTGTGCGGCTGGCCCTTTGGTATCTTCCTCATGAAGCAGTTCAGTGAAAATGTTCCTACAGAGCTTTTGGAGGCTGCAAAGATCGACGGAAGCGGTGAAATCCGTACCTTTACAAGCATTGTTATGCCGATCGTAAAGCCGGGTCTGGGAGCGCTTGCGATCTTTACCTTTATTAATACATGGAATGACTATTTCATGCAGTTAGTAATGTTAAATTCCAGAACGAACCTGACGATTTCTCTGGGCGTGGCGACACTCCAGCAGGAGTTCTCCACCAACTACGGAGTCATCATGGCGGGTGCGGCTCTGGCGGCGGTTCCCATTGTTGCGGTGTTCCTGATGTTCCAGAATTACTTTACTCAGGGTATTACCATGGGAGCGGTCAAGGGGTGATGGGAGAGGGGATTGCACCCCCTGCACCATCCTTCTCATGCCGGTCTTCCATGGCTCCGGTTTCCGGTCATAAGAAAGTCTAAGAGGCTGAAATTTTTCTAAAAGCAAGCTCCATATCAAAAACTCGCCGTGCTCAGACAGGTTTGATATGGAGCTTAACGAAAAATTCCAGCCTCTAAGTCTTTCTAAATGGCCTCCAAAGTCGCCCTGGCAGATCGGCATGGGAAGGCTGGCACAGGGGGCGCAATCCCCGGCGGAGGTGTTCCGGGGAGGAAAACTTGAGTTTCTGTATTTTGCAGACACCAGAACACAGTGTAAAGTGCGGAAACTCAAAGAGGAAACAAGTTGACAAAAGGGTTCATATGAGTAAAATATGGTATAGGTTGGGGCGGTGGCCGTTTGGCCATGGCTCTTTATATTTACCCTGGTTTGGGGTTAAGGAAGGAAAACAGATATGAGTTTGATCGTACAGAAATTCGGCGGGACCTCTGTGGCTGACACGGAGCGGCTGCGCAATGTTGCAAGGATCATTACAGAGACATATAAGGCGGGAAATCAGGTGGTGGCAGTATTGTCTGCCCAGGGGGATACGACAGATGATCTGATTCAGAAGGCAGAGGAGATTAACCCAAAGGCTTCGGCCAGAGAGATGGATATGCTTTTGTCTACAGGAGAGCAGATTTCGGTATCGCTCTGTGCGATGGCGATTGAGGCTTTGGGATATCCGGTGATTTCTCTTACCGGCTGGCAGTCCGGCATCAGCACGAATACGGTTTCGGGAGATGCGCGTATCCGAAAGGTGGATACGGAGCGCATTGAGGCGGAGCTGAATCAGAAGAAAATAGTGATTGTTACAGGATTTCAGGGAATCGACCGGAACAAGAATATTACCACTTTGGGACGGGGCGGTTCGGATACCTCTGCGGTAGCTCTGGCTGCGGTTCTGGGGGCCGACCTGTGCCAGATTTATACGGATGTGGACGGTGTTTACACGGCAGATCCCAGAAAGGTTGCAGGAGCCAGAAAGCTGGATGAGGTGACGTATAATGAGATGCTGGAGCTGGCGACGCTGGGAGCGCAGGTGCTCCATAACCGTTCGGTGGAGCTGGCAAGAAAGTACAATGTAAAAATGGAGGTTCTGTCAAGCTTTACAGGCCATCCGGGAACAAAAGTGAAGGGAGTTGCAAAGCGTATGGAGCGTTCATATATCAGCAGCGTGGCAAAGGATAAGGATATTGCGAGGATTGCCCTTATTGGCGTGCCAAATGAGATCGGAACCTCATTTAAGGTGTTCTCTCTGTTGGCAAGAAATCATGTAAATGTGGATATTATTCTCCAGGGCATTGGCCATGAGGAAGGGAAGGATATCTGCTTTACAGTGGCAGAAAAGGATCTGAATAAAACGGCAGAGCTTTTGACGGAGCATAAAGAGGAGCTGCGCTACAGCCGTCTGGAGACGAACTGCGATGTGGCTAAGGTTTCTGTTGTAGGAGCAGGCATGATCAATAATCCGGGAGTAGCTGCAAAGCTCTTTGAGGCGCTGTATGATGCGGGGATCAATATCAATATGATTTCCACCAGCGAGATCAAAATTTCTGTGCTGGTAGACCGTAGGGATGCAGATCAGGCGGTACAGGCCATTCATGACCGGTTTTTCACGGTGTAATTGTATTTTTATGGAAAATGCAGATGTGTTTTGCTGAAAAATGTCAAAATATACAGTATGAAAGATAAAAAATGGGCGCTGTTTCATGTACCTGCATAAAGCGAGAGGAACTCTCTGGATGCAGGCATGGGGACTGCGCCCGTTTTTTTGAAAAAATTTGTTAATAATTTATCGAAAACAGGCAATTTCATGGTTCTGGGGTCTTGTCATTTGACAAAAATCTTATTATAATCATATATGGCAATATTTTTGTTTTTATGCGGAACTGTAAGGGGATTTTTTTGCAGTTCCAGCCAGTATTGTAAACTTTAGAATGATGGAGGACTGGAAAATGAGTAATTCAGCACAAACTTCAGCAAGCAGCCGTATTGCATCCCTGCTTGATGAGAACAGTTTTGTTGAAGTCGGCGCGTATATCACCGCCAGAAACACGGACTTTAACATGGCTGAGCAGGAAACACCGGCTGACGGTGTGATTACAGGCTACGGCACCATCGGAGGATGCCTGGTTTATGTATACAGCCAGGATGCATCCGTACTGGGAGGCTCCATGGGTGAGATGCATGCAAAGAAGATCTGCAGCATTTATTCCATGGCTATGAAGATGGGAGCACCTGTGATCGGTCTGGTAGACTGTGCCGGACTGCGTCTGCAGGAGGCAACAGATGCGCTGGATGGCTTTGGAAAGCTGTATTTAAGCCAGGCAATGGCATCTGGTGTGATCCCTCAGATCATGGCAGTATTCGGTACCTGCGGCGGCGGAATGGCTGTGGCAGCCGGAATGGCAGATTTTACCTTTATGGAAGAGAAGTCCGCGCAGCTCTTTGTAAATGCTCCCAATGCATTAGAGGGCAATTATAAGGCAAAATGTGATACAGCGGCAGCTGCATTCCAGAGCAAGGAGTCCGGCGTTGTTGATTTTACCGGTGATGAAGCATCCATTCTGTCTCAGATCCGTACTCTGGTATCCATTCTTCCTGCTAATAACGAAGAGGATCTTTCCGAGGAGGACTGCCAGGATGATTTAAACCGTATGTGCAGCGGCATTGAAGGTCTGGCGGGAGATCCTATCCAGGTATTATCCATGATTTCTGATAATCATTTTGTAATGGAAGTAAAGAAGGATTATGAACCTTCTATGGTAACTGCATTCATCCGTTTAAATGGCGTGACTGTGGGCTGTGTGGCAAACCGCACAGAGCGTTATGAGGATGGAAAGAAGGCAGATGAGTTTGAGGCTGCTTTATCCGGCAAGGGCTGTGACAAGGCAGTGGAGCTGATCAGCTTCTGCGACGCATTCAGTATTCCTCTGCTGACCCTCACAAATGTAAACGGCTATAAAGCAAAGATGTGCAGCGAAAGACGAATCGCCAGAGCAGCAGCCCGCTTAACCTACGCTTATGCAGACGCTACTGTTCCAAAGGTGACTGTAGTAACCGGAAAGGCACTGGGAAGCGCAGGCCTTACCATGGGAAGCAAGAGCCTGGGAACCGACCTGGTATATGCATGGCCAAATGCAGTGATCGGCACTATGGAGCCTGAGGCTGCGGTTAAGATCATGTATGCAAAGGAAATCGAGGCTTCTGATGATGCAGTGGCTCTGATCAGCGAAAAGACTGCCGAGTATACAAAGACTCAGTCCGGAGCAGTGGCTGCCGCAAGAAGAGGCTATGCAGACGATATCATCAAGGCAGAGGAAACCCGCCAGAGGCTGGCAGCTGCATTTGATATGCTTTATACAAAAAGTGAGGACCGTCCTTCAAAGAAGCATGGCACGGTTTAAAGAGGGGTGACATGTATATGAGACGATTATTTAAAAGGATGGCAGCAGCAGTTTTAGTATCTGCCTGCCTGGTAAGTCTGTCTGCCTGCTCTAAAACAGAGGAGGAAACAGAAAGCTTATCCATCAGCATGGACGGTACGCCTGTGGAAGACGCCATGGGACAGTCCCTTCTTTTATCCGCAGCTCAGACTCTGGGCGCTTCCGATGAACAGCTGGTAGTCCAGGGCAAGCTGGCCCAGTCTCAGGGAGATACCGTTTCTGCAGAGCTTTATCAGGCCCAGCTTGATGTGCGGGAAGAGATGGGCGCTCTCCGCAGTGTTGATATTGAGGATGGCTCTGTGGTGCTTCTGGAGGACGGAAGCTATACGGTGATCCTTCCTGTAGAGTTTGCAGAGGGAACCAAAAAGTATGTTATGAACCTGAATATGGCAACACAGCAGATCCAGGCTCAGTTTACCGATATGTCTGCAGGCGTTGAGGAGGACAGCTCCATCGGAGGCCTGTTAAGGACGGCCAGCGTATATACGCTCATCGGTCTTGGAACCGTATTCTGTGTACTGGTATTTATCAGTCTTCTGATTTTCTGCTTTAAGTTCATCCATGCATGGGAAGAAGGACAGAAGAATAAAGCGGCTGATAAGAAGGCAGAACCTGCGAAAGCTCCTGTACCGGCTGTTTCTGCTGCACCGGCAGTTTCTGCTGTACAGACAACAGGACCGGAGCTGGCAGATGATGCAGAGCTTGTAGCAGTGATGGCAGCAGCGATTGCGGCCTATGAGGGAACTTCACCCAACGGTCTGGTGGTACGCTCCATCCGCCGCGTAAGCAGTTCCAGAAGAAGATAAAGACTCATTTCAAATCAAGGAGGAAACAGATCATGAAGACATATACCATTACAGTAAATGGAAAAGCATATGCAGTAACCGTTGAAGAAGGCGCAGCCGCACCAGCCGCTTTTGCAGCCGCACCGGCTCCCGCAGCCCCCGTACCTGCACCGGCACCAGCTCCCGCTGCCGCACCGGCACCAGCTCCTGCTGCACCTGCAGGCGCAGCAGGCTCCGTTAAGGTAACGGCTCCTATGCCTGGAAAAATCGTAGCTGTAAAGGCTGCAGCAGGCCAGGCAGTAAAGAAAGGCGAAACTGTTCTTGTTCTTGAGGCTATGAAGATGGAAAATGACATCGTTGCTCCTCAGGACGGTACCGTTGCCAGCATAAATGTATCCACAGGCGATTCCGTTGAGTCCGGCGCAGTTTTAGCCACTCTGAACTAAGCAGAAACACGGATCCGCAGTAAGTTGGATTCCATTATGGAGGTAACATTATGGATTTTGGCAATTTAGTAACAAACCTTTTGGGACAGATGGCGTTTTTCCATCTGACCATTGGGAACTATGTGATGATCGGTGTGGCGCTGGTCTTCTTATACCTGGCAATCCGCCGGGGATTTGAGCCTCTGCTGCTGATCCCCATCGCATTTGGCATGCTGCTTGTAAATATCTATCCGGAAATCATGTATTCTCCGGAAGAAACGTCCAACGGCATCGGCGGTCTTTTGTGGTATTTCTTTACTCTGGATGAGTGGAGTATCCTTCCGTCCCTGATCTTCCTTGGCGTAGGAGCCATGACAGACTTCGGTCCGCTGATCGCAAACCCCATCAGCTTCCTTATGGGTGCTGCTGCTCAGCTGGGTATCTATGCCGCATATTTCCTGGCAATTTTCCTGGGATTCTCAGGAAAGGAAGCGGCTGCTATTTCCATCATCGGCGGTGCTGACGGCCCTACCTCTCTGTTCCTTTGCAGTAAGCTGGGACAGACCCAGATCATGGGTCCAATCGCAGTTGCAGCTTATTCCTATATGGCTCTGGTTCCTATTATCCAGCCGCCGTTTATGAAGCTGCTCACTACGGATAAGGAGCGCAAGATCAAGATGGAACAGCTCCGTTCCGTATCCAAGCTGGAAAAGATTTTATTCCCGATCATTGTAACAATTGTAGTCTGCCTGATTCTGCCGTCTACTGCTCCATTAGTAGGTATGCTGATGTTAGGAAACCTGTTCCGTGAGAGCGGTGTTGTAAAACAGCTGGCAGAGACAGCATCCAATGCCCTGATGTACATTGTCGTTATCCTGCTGGGTACATCCGTAGGTGCTACTACCAGTGCAGAGGCATTCTTAAATGTAACTACCATCAAGATCGTTCTTTTAGGTCTGGTTGCATTTATTTTCGGTACCGTAGGCGGTATCCTGTTAGGAAAGCTTCTGTGCAAGCTGACCGGAGGAAAGATCAATCCTCTTATCGGTTCCGCAGGCGTGTCTGCCGTACCTATGGCAGCCCGCGTATCCCAGAAGGTTGGTTCCGAGTATGATCCTACCAACTTCCTGCTGATGCACGCAATGGGACCAAACGTTGCAGGCGTGATCGGCACGGCTGTAGCAGCCGGTACTTTTATGGCAATCTTTGGCGTATAAAAGGGAATTTTATCACAGTATTTAAGGAGGATTTTTAACTATGGCAGAGATAGAGAAGAAGCCGGTAAAGATCGTGGAAACCGTCCTGCGTGACGCCCATCAGTCTTTGCTTGCGACCAGAATGTCAACAGAGCAGATGCTTCCCATCATCGATAAGATGGACAAAGTAGGCTACCATGCAGTAGAGTGCTGGGGAGGCGCTACCTTTGATGCCTGCCTGCGTTTCTTAAAGGAAGATCCATGGGAGCGTTTAAGAAAATTAAGAGACGGCTTTAAGAATACAAAGCTGCAGATGCTGTTCCGCGGACAGAATATCCTGGGCTACAACCATTATGCAGATGATGTAGTAGAGTATTTCGTACAGAAGTCCATTGCAAATGGTATTGATATTATCCGTATTTTTGACTGTTTAAATGATATCCGCAATCTGGAGACAGCCGTAAAGGCTACCAAGAAGGAAAAGGGACATGCTCAGATTGCTCTGTGCTATACCCTGGGCGACGCCTATACTCTGGATTACTGGAGAGACATTGCAAGAAAGATCGAGGATATGGGTGCTGACTCCCTGTGTATCAAGGATATGGCAGGTCTTCTGACTCCATATCAGGCGGCAGAGCTGGTACAGGCATTAAAGGAAGGCACAAAGCTTCCGATTGACCTGCATACCCATTATACATCCGGCGTTGCTTCCATGACCTATATGAAGGCCGTAGAGGCAGGCTGTGAGATTATCGACTGTGCTATGTCACCTCTGGCTCTGGGAACCAGCCAGCCGGCAACTGAGGTTATGGTTGAGACCTTCAGAGGCACTCCATATGATACAGGCTATGATCAGAATCTTCTGGCGGAAATTGCGGCATACTTCCAGCCGATTCGTGAGGAAGCTTTAAAGAGCGGCCTCTTAAATCCGAAGGTTCTGGGTGTAAATATCAAGACCTTGCAGTATCAGGTACCTGGCGGTATGCTTTCCAACCTTGTAAGCCAGTTAAAGGAAGCAGGACAGGAAGACAAGTATCAGCAGGTATTAGAGGAGATTCCAAGAGTAAGAAAAGACTTCGGAGAGCCACCTCTGGTAACTCCTTCTTCTCAGATCGTTGGTACACAGGCAGTTCTCAACGTGCTTATGGGTGAGCGCTATAAGATGGTTCCGAAGGAGTCCAAGAAGATCATGCTTGGTGAGTTCGGACAGACTGTAAAGCCATTTAATCCGGAAGTACAGAAGAAGATCATCGGTGACGAGACGCCGATCACCTGCCGTCCGGCAGATCTGATCCAGCCTCAGCTTCCTCAGTTTGAGAAGGAATGCGCTCAGTGGAAGCAGCAGGATGAGGACGTATTAAGCTACGCTCTGTTCCCGGCTGTAGCCAAGGAGTTCTTCCAGTACAGAGAAGCACAGCAGAAAAAGGTAGATGTGACTGTAGCTGATAAGGAAAATAAGGCTTACCCTGTGTAAATGACGGGATAAAACTGCATATGTAAAATAAAACAGCCTTCTGGCTGACGGTGCTTTTGATGAGTCCCGGCAGCCGGCAGGCTGTTTTTTTGGAAATAAATGATTATTTTTCCCACTTCATAGCCGCCGCCACATCCAGCATACCGCTGGAAGCGGTTTTTCCCTTTAAGGGGGCCAGCTTATGAACTGTGGAAAGAAGGGCAGTTTTTACATCTGAAAGGCTGAGATCCGGACGACCGGAGTAGAGAAGAGCCGCTGCGCCTGTGACCATGGGAGCAGCCATGGAGGTACCGGTCATATAGGCGTAGGTATCGGCTGGTACGGTGCTCAGGATATAGGTTCCGGGAGCAGCCAGATCTACGTTTATCTGTCCGTAGTTGGAGCTTTCATCCAGATGACCGTTAAACAGAAGATTTCCCGTGGTAATAATATTATCATAGGGGAAGCTGGCAGGATAAACCGGATGTCTGTCAATGTCATAGCCGATTTCATACTGGTTGCCGTTTCCGGCAGCAGCCACAAAGAGCATATGGGAATCCCGGATGGCGGCCTCAAATTCAGGGGAGGTTTGTCCGGAGCCAAAGCTTAAATTGCAGATTTGCGCTCCATTGGCTTCTGCGTAGCGGATTGCCTCGATTACGCTTTCAGGAGATCCCTTTCCTTCTTCTCCTCCCAGGGCTTTTAATACCATGATTTTTATATAATGGCTGTCTCCGATGCCGGCTATGCCGCCGTTTCCCTTTACAGCTGCGATGGTTCCTGCTCCGTGGGTGCCGTGGGTATCTTCATCGCCTGCAAAGAGCTGATTGGTATTTGAAATGAAATTCCAGCCGTTTACATCATCAACATAGCCGTTTCCGTCATTGTCAATGGAATCTCCGGGGATTTCATCCTCATTGATCCAGATGGCGTCCTTTAAATCCTTATGGGAGGTGTCGATTCCTGTGTCGATCACAGCCACAGTGACAGGGCGTTTATCGGGCTGCTGCCCATAGAGCTGCCAGGCTTCCTTAATATTGATATCAATACCCAATACGGCGTCCGTCTGAATGGCGTCGTAATTGCTGGGACCGAGAGGCGGCAGGGAAATGCCGTCAATGCCGCTTTCTCCATAGTGAACATAGATACTGTCTAATGTGCGGATATTCAGCTTTCGTTCCGTTCTCTGCAGGTTACCCATATTGCGCAGGGCCCATTGATATTCGGAATATTCGTCGCCGGAAGAAACAGCTTCTACTCCGGGTCCGCTGAAAAAAAGTGAAAAATCCCGGCTGCCGTTCTTTGCGCCTAAAGCCGTAAGCGGGGAAGATGATGCTGTCATAGAAATGGAAAGCGCCGCTGAAAGGGCTGCTGCCATAAAATGGTTCATATCTGAAAACTCCTTTCCTGAGGCTGTATTATATCATATTTTTAAAATATATGCCAATATTGGCGCAGATGAACTTTTTATGAACTTTTGAAATAATATTTGTCTGTGACAAGCTCACTTGACAAAAGGGCAGATATCAGGGTATAAAAAGAGTACATTTTAGAATTGGAGGTTATTTATGGGATTTACATTGGATGTAAGTATATCTGCAGTAACCGTATTTTTACAGGGTCTTCTAAGCTTCTTCTCCCCTTGTGTGCTGCCTTTGCTGCCCCTTTATATCGGCTATCTTTCCGGCGGAACAGCCGTAAAGGGCGAAGACGGAAAGATTCATTATAAACAAAGCAAAGTGTTGGTTCATACCCTTTTCTTTGTGGCAGGAGTCAGCTTTGCCTTTTTTCTTCTGGGGCTTGGCGTATCGGCTGTAGGAGGATTTTTTCACAGCCACCAGGCTATGTTTGCACGGGTGGGCGGTATTCTCGTGATGCTGTTTGGCCTGTATCAGCTGGGGATATTTGGAACATCCTCGGTTCTGGGAAGGGAGCACCGTCTTCCGTTTCAGCTGGACCGCCTTGCCATGTCTCCGGTTACTGCCCTGCTCATGGGCTTTACCTTCAGCTTTGCCTGGACGCCCTGTGTGGGACCGGCTCTTACAAGCGTCCTTCTGATGGCCGCTTCCGCGGCGACCAGATCACAGGGCTTTGGCCTGATTGGCGTTTATACGCTGGGCTTTGTGCTGCCGTTTCTGTTTGTGGGGCTTTTTACCACCCGGCTTCTGGAACTGTTTAGGAAATACAGGGGAGTGGTACGGTATACGGTAAAGATCGGCGGTATCCTTATGGTGCTTATGGGTATTCTGATGTTTACCGGGAAAATGAATGATGTGACCGGATATTTATCACGCATTTCCGGCACACAGGTTCCCCGGACGGAGCGTATGGAAGAAGGCACTGTGGCGGAGAAAGCAGAAGCAGATAACGAAGGAGAAAGTACAGAGTCCGGGACAGGCGGGCCTGAAAGCACAGCTGCTTCAGAGGAGGCTTCCGGTGAAACAGCGCCTGCAGAAACGGCAGCCGATGCGCGTCCCGTGATTCCGGCAGTTGATTTTGAACTGGAGGATCAGTACGGAAATATTCACAGACTGGAGGATTACAGAGGAAAGACGATTTTTCTGAACTTTTGGGCAACCTGGTGTCCGCCCTGTAAGGCTGAGATGCCGGATATTCAGAAGCTGTATGAAAAGTCTGCCACAGAGGGAGAGGATGCGGTAATTGTTCTGGGCGTTGCTGCGCCCAATATGGGACAGGAAGGCTCTGAGGAAGAAATTGCCGCATTCATGGAAGAAAAAGGGTATACTTACCCGGTACTGATGGATACAGAGGGAGAGCTGTTTGCCTCCTATGGTATCATGTCCTTCCCAACCACCTTTATGATTGACAGAGATGGAAATGTATTTGGATATGTGAGCGGTATGCTGTCAGCGGATATGATGGACAGCATTGTGCGTCAGACGTTGGACGGGAAGATGGAAGGAAGATAAAACAGCATAAAATAAGATTGCCGCAAAAGCAATGAAATCCTGTTTTTAAAGGGAAATTGCTTTTGCGGTAATTTTTTATATTATGTTACAACTTATATCAATCAGTTATCGGTGTTATGGTCAAGTTGTTTGTAACACTCTAATTTCTATCACAGGGTTTATACGACCCCGTAGCGAGTCTCATAAGGCGTTTTGTAGTCATTATAAGAATGCGGATGTACATGATTATATTGTACATATGCAAATTCTTTGATTGCTGTGTAGAGTTCTTTCTCTGTGCGATAATAATGTTGGTAAATAAGATCATTTTTCAATGTGTTGAAATCATCTGAGCCCCCAATAATTGTTGTATTTCTGAAGGAAATTGATGATCCTCTGATAGATTTCCTTCGCAAAGAATGCCGTTGCTTTTTTTAGAAATCACTTTCCTTCCGGAGTTCTGCAAGCTGCTTTTTGAACTGAATTTGATTGTTTTTCCTGTTCTGAAAATCATGTCCTACATTGGTATAGCACATAAGCAGGGATACAATGCATTCATAGCAATCAAACATGCAATATCGGGTTATCCGGAGTTCACCTTTGAATAAGGGGTGTTCTGAATAGTTAGAAATTAATAAATACAGATTGCATTTTCGATTTCCATCATCTAAACTATAGTCAAAAATATCTGTCATTTTATTTGAATCAAAAATACTGTGGCAAAAGCAAAATAATAAAATATTTGGGAGAGAAGAAATGAAAAAATACGAAGGATTACGAAAGTGGTATGAAAAAATCACCTTCCACCGGCTTCTGACATTGTCCATGGTGTCTCTTGTCAGTATCGTATTTATAAGTTTCAGTATGATAGTGACAAATCTGTCGGAAGCGAAAATAAGACAGAATGTAAAGGATAATATGTCAATTGTAGTAAAACAGTTTGATGTATATCTGGATAATTATATATCTAACGTATATAAGGGCTTTCTGGCCTTGGAATCCGATCAAAACCTGCTTTGGCTGCGCAGTATGAAATCTGACAGATATCGGCTGTCCCATGCGGCAGCCAGCTATATTTATCTGAATAAGCTCCTAAATCAGTTTCTAAATGTCAATTCTGCCTGCGTCCATAATGTATATCTGAATTTCGGGGATGGAAAGGTATTGACTCAGGCATATAACAAAAATTTGTTGAAAATTCATTATACATACCAGACGTGGAAAGAACGATTTCCTGAAAATAAGTATTACTGGGTAGATGCGGATTCCTGCAGAGATCTGATACCAGATGAAGAGGTTGGCGCTGTACTGTTTCATCTATATGAAGGAAAGCAGAATGGAATCATCCTCATTGCACTGAAACAGGATTTTTTTGAAAATATACTGGATGTAACTGCACTGGATCAGGAGGCCAGCCTGAGCATACTGACTGATTACGGAAGTATGCATTTCGGACAACAGGCTGCATGGAATGTGGTGCAGGACAACAGGGATTATCTGATTGAAAATGCAGAGCGAAACGGCGGTATTCAAACAGAGCTTTTGGATAATTATTATTTTATGTATGAGAATATTGATCTGACCGGATGGAAGCTTGTTTATAATGTCAAAGAAAGCAGTATTTCCAACGCCCATTATATTATGCGCGATGTAATGATTATTACGATAACCATGATTGCAGTCATGGCAGGACTTTTGGGGCTTCTGTCTAATGCAGTCAGTTATTCGCTTCGGGCATTGACAAAAAAAGTAGAGGATACAGATATTCTGGATCATGAGATATCTCTTCATTCTTATGCAGAGATTACTACTCTGAGCAACAGTCTGGAGAAAATGCGCCAGCGTATTAACCATCTGTTAAAACAGGTGGAACTGGAACAGGAGGCTAAACGGCAGATTGAGGTTGCTTTGCTGCAGGAACAGATCCATCCACATTTTCTGTATAATACACTGTATTCTATTATCCAACTGTGCGAATTGAAAAAAACAGAGAAAGCCAGTGAGATGCTTACGGCTCTGGCTACCTTTTATCGCATTGGTCTGAACAGAGGAGAAAATATTATTACGGTAGAAGAAGAACTGAGGCATGTGAAAAATTATCTCTTTATCCAGCATTTCAGGTATTCGGATCTCTTTGATTATACCATTGACTGTGACACGGAAATTTTAAAATGCCGTATTCCGAAAATGTCCCTGCAGCCTCTGGTAGAGAATGCCATCTACCACGGGATCAAACAAAAGCATGACTTCGGAAATATATGTATTTTAGGCGGAACCTACGACGGAGAAAACGCTTATTTGGAGGTGCATGATGATGGCCCAGGTATGGATGAGGCGCATCTGAAAAAGATCCAATCCTGCCTTCGCGATGGAATTTCTGGGGAGGATACGGTAAGCTTCGGACTGAAAAATGTAGATTCCCGAATCAAATTTGAATTTGGCACACAATATGGTCTTGAAATCGAATCCCTGCCTCAGAATACCTGTGTAAGAATCTGTTTTGCCATGAAGAACATGAAAAAGGAATCTGTCCAAGTCTAAAGGAGAAGAAAAATAATGAGAAGATATAGCATCCTGTTTATTGATGATGAGGAGCTTATAAGAGAAAGTTTTTTACAGCTGGTTGACTGGGAGGCTCATCAATTTGATGTTGCAGGAACGTTTAAAAATGGAGAAACAGCCTGGGAATATCTAAAGTCCCATCCGGTAGATATTATTATTACGGATATCAATATGCCTTTTATGAATGGAATCAATCTGTTGGAACATATTCGAATGGAAAAATTAAAAACCAGAGTACTGTTTCTTACTGGATATGAATATTTTGAATATGCCCATAAGGCAGTACAGCTTCAGGCCTTTGATTTTCTTTTAAAACCGATAACAACAGAAAAGCTTTTAAGTGCAGTAGAACGTGCAGCCTTCGATATTGAAAAGGAGGAGGCAGCAGCGGAAGCTGTGGGAAAAAGCCAGGAGCTTTCCCGCAGCAATTTTATTAATCGGATGCTGTATGGAAAAATAAAAAAGGAAGATATAAATAAAGAGGCTATGGGGGTGGGAATTCCAACAGAAGTAGGATGTTATCTGGTAATGATGGCGGCTGTAGATGTATTGAAGAGCCAAAAGGTTTTGGAGGGCGAGATAGGAGAGTCAAAACGACAGCTTCAGATGAAAATTTTACAGAAAAAAGATATGTTAACGGAAGAAACAGGGGAGCATTTTGAATTATATTTTGCCAGAAATGTAAGCACACACATTCAGATGGTACTGGCAGCTCAGAAAAAAGATGTGTTTAATCCTGCTTTTATACGTATGTTTATAGACAGAATTTTGGAGCTGGAAAAAGAAGAACTGTGGTGCCGCATTACTTTGGCAGTGGGAAGAAGCCGCAGATATATAGAAGAATTACCCGAATCCTTCAAAAGAGTTCGCCATGCTGTAGATAATCGCCATATGTTAAAAGGAAAAGGCTGGAAGGTGATTTATGCCTCTGATTCCGTTCAGGAAAGAAAAGAAGAAATACAAATCGTTCTTCCAACAGATACTTTTCTGCATCACATCCGCATGGGAATGACAGAAGAGGTGGAGGCAGATATTAAAAATATTTATGAACCCTTCCGCCACAAAAAATACATATCTCTGGAATCAGCTAAAATGGTAACAACAGAACTGGCAATCACGGCCTTTAAGGGAGAAGCTTCTTCTGGAGATGAATCTGTCAGTTATCTATATTATTTAAACCATATTCAACAGCTGAATACCCTGGATGAAATGGAGGATGATATCCTGCGTTTTGCAGTCAGCATCGCAGAAAAGCGCAAAAAAGGAGGGAATCACAAAAAGAAAATTGCAGAACAGGCTCTGGAATATTTAAAACGCAATTATAATAAGGAGGATCTGAGCCTGAATGATATTGCAGCCTTTTTGAATATCAGTGTTCCGTATTTGGCTGTTCTGTTTAAACAGGAAACGAAACAGAATTTCAGCGCTCATTTGTTGGAGGTTCGAATGGAAAAGGCGAAGGAGCTTCTGCGTACAACCGGATACACAGTTAATGAAATCGCAGAGCAGGTGGGCTATAACAGTTCTCAGTATTTTGCTGTATGTTTTAAAAAATATACGGGCATTTCTCCCGGAGTCTACCGGGATCAGATATAAAAATATTCGGCAACCTTGCCTTCCGATCAGGAAGGCTCTTCTTTTTTTGCCAAATACATCCCTTTTTATTGCCTCTATTTTGTGCAAATCAACTTTATACAATATAAAAAACAATACAAAAAACACTCATACAGTATAAAAAATTAAACATTTTATATAGAAAAGAATCTGTAAACAGGATGTCCTGTTTTATATAATAAAATCATCAGAAGGGAGGAACAATCATGAGACTAAAAGTAAAGACCGGCATTGCCAAAAAGGACATGATGCCTTATTTATTTCTGATGCCGGCAATGTTTTTTATCTTGGCATTTCTTGCATATCCGCTGGTAACTGTGTTTTTCTACAGCCTGCAGAGCTATGATGTAACCAAAATTGCTGATAAAGGATTTGTGGGACTTGAAAACTTCGAAAACTTATTTGGAGACAAGATTTTTTATCGTTCTCTGGGCGTATCTGTCAAATGGGTTCTGGTAGAGGTTTGTTCCCAGCTTGTTTTTGGAATATTGCTTGCTCTGCTCCTCGATAAGAAATTTAAAGGAAGAGGCATCTATCGTTGTATCGTATTCTTTCCGTGGGCAGTATCCGGTGTTTTAACTTCTATGCTTTGGTCACTGATCTATAATGAAAATATCGGACTTTTAAATTCCATCTGCCGGGATCTGGGGGTGATCTCTAAAAATATGGCCTGGCTGGGAAATATGAAAACCGTATTTAAGGCAACAGCAGTTGCTGAGATCTGGAGGGGTATTCCTTTCTTTGCAATCACCATTCTCGCAGCACTGCAGAATATTCCATCCGATCTTCATGAGGCCTGCGTTGTAGATGGAGCAACTACCCTTCAGGAGATTTTTCTGGTTAAGCTGCCAATTTTAAAGGATACTATCATTTTGACTACCCTGCTTCGGGCAGTGTGGGAATTCAACAATGTAGACCTGATCTTTACTTTGACAGGCGGCGGTCCTTCTTACCGAACGACCACATTGACAATGTATATGACTAATATGTCTGTAAAAAATGGAAATTACGGATATGGTTCTACTTTAGCAGTGATTGCTTTTTTCATTTTGCTGATCTTTGCTGGAGTTTATCTGAAAATGTCCGGTTACGGAAAGGAGGATGCATAAAATGGGAACTCATAAAGCAAAAAAAATATGGTTCAAACTTGCATTTTCCGCAGCTCTTATTGTTATACTGCTTTTTATCCTGTTTCCAATTTACTGGTGTCTGGCCACGTCGTTTAAACCTTCTGCAGAGATTACCTCCAAGACCGTTACATACTGGCCGGCAGCATTTACCCTGAAAAATTATTCGGAAGCATGGACGAAAAGCGGATTCAGTACATATTTTAAAAACAGTTTGTTCATTTCAGCATTTGGTGTAATGTTTATTGTTGTGATCTCCGTACTGACGGGATACGCACTGTCCCGTTTTAAATTCAAAGGAAAAAATATATTTATGCTGATCCTTCTTTGTACGCAGTTCATTCCTGGGGCCATGCTGATTACACCGATTTTCATTATTTTTAAGAATCTGGGTATGTTAAACAGCCTGTTTGCACTGGTGCTTGTAAATACTACCTTCCATTTCCCATTTAATTCCATACTGATGCGGGGATTTGTAGGAGGAATTGATTATACCATTGAGGAGGCCGCACAGATTGATGGATGCAGCCGTTTGGGGGCAATCTGGCATGTACTGCTTCCGGTATTAAAACCTGGTATCGCTACCATTGCTGCATACGGATTTATTTCCTGTTGGAATGAATTTCTCTTCTCATTTATGTTTATCAGCAAGCAAAATAAGCTGACCCTTCCTGTAGGTTTAAAAAATCTGGTAGGCGAGTTCAGTATTAATTATGGACAGCTGGCGGCTGGTGCTGTAATCGCTGTTGTACCTACTCTGATCCTTTTCAGCTATGTTCAGAAAAATCTGGTGGGCGGACTCAGTTCAGGAGCAGTTAAGGGATAATGACATCCCAGATTTATAAAAAGGAGTGTAGATGACTATGAAAAAAATGAAAAAAGTATTGGCATGCACAATGGCAGCAGCTATGGCAGCAGCGCTGACAGCCTGCGGTGGTTCCGGAGACAGTGAGACGCCTGCGGCAGCATCATCCGAATCAAAATCAGAGGCTGCTGAAGCAAAGACAGAAGAGGCAAAATCAGAAGCTTCCGGTGATAAGGTAACTGTTACCTTCTGGGACGAAAATGCAGGTGATCAGCGTACCGAGTTTTATATGGAAATTATTGAAAAATTTGAAGAAGAAAATCCGGATATCCATATCGAATATCTGGGACTTTCCTCCAGCGATGCTCTTTCCAAATACCAGACAGCAATCGCAGCCGGTGAAACACCTGACGTAGGCGGTTTAAATAACTCCTGGGCATCGACAGTAATCGGACAGGGTCACTGCGTAGCTCTGGATGATATGTTCACTTCCTGGGAAGGCTCCAAGGATATGGAAGAGGGGTATATGGAAACCTGCCGCACCTATAACAAGGACGGTAAGCTGTACATGATGCCTACATCTGCCAATTTTATTACTTTATGGACAAATGATGAGATGCTTGCAGAAGCTGGAGTAGAAGCCCCTAAGACCTGGGATGATTTCTTTGAGGCAGCCGAGAAGCTAACCGATAAGGATAATGACCAGTATGGCTATACTATCCGCGGCGGTGCGGCTTCACCTGCGGTATTAATTGACTTTATTTATTCTTATCTGGGAACAAATGAAGTATTTGACGCGAATGGAAAGACAACTATTAATTGCGATGAGGCAGTTGCTTTCCTTGAAAAATATCTTGGACTGTATGGGAAATATACGCCTGAAAGTGATATTACCGCAGGTTACAAGGAAATTTCTGCAAATTTTGACTCTGGCGTATGTGCAATGTTTACACACAACCTTGGATCTTATGGCAGCCATGTAACAGCATTCGGCGGAACCGAAGGCTTTACCGCCAATCCGCTTCCTACAGCAGACAACGGCAAATACATCAATTACGGCGGTGCTTTAACTGGTCTTTGTATGTTTGATACCTGCGAGAATCAGGAAGCGGCATGGAAATGGATTACATTTATGTGTGATCATTATGCAAACAGCTTCTGGAATCAGTCCATCGGACAGCTTCCAACCAATACTGCCTGCTATGAAGATGAATGGATGAGCGAAATGCAGCACATCCAGTGCGCCATCGAAACTACCAGTCAGGATAATTGCCTGACATATACCTCTCCGGCATATCTGCCTGAATGGGGCAACATCAATTCTACCTATATTGAGCCAGGTATCCAGTCTGTAATGTCCGGCGATATGACAGCAAAGGAACTGCTTGATTTGTGGGCAGAGCACTTAAATGAGGCTTATGCAAATTATATGGCAAACTAAAAAATTGCAGCAGATTTAAATTTTTACCCAAAATATAAAAAGCGGGCGCGCCGGCGGTTATACCGGCACGCCCGCTTTTACGCAAAAAATAAAAAGGCAAAAGGAAAAAATAGGAGGAACAGCTATGATCGGAACAGTATACCCATCCGAAAAGAGGACTTATACAGATGAAAAAAGCGGTGCACAGATTACACAGCTTACAAATCAGGGGATAAATTATCATTTTTATTTTACGGAAAATTCTTTTGACCTAGATGGAAAAACCATATATTTTCTGTCCAACAGAGAACACGAGGGTACAGAAATATGCAATCTGTTTAAAATGGATCTGGACAGCGGGGAAATGGTACAACTGACAGATGACCCACTGGGGGTAGAGGTAGGAAGAATCACCAAGACGCCTGACGGAGAATATGTGGCTTATGTTACCGGCTCCCAACTGCGTCTTTACAATACAAAGACCGGAGAAAATAAACTTCTGTACGAAGAAAAAAATCATATGCTGCTGCAGAATCTTTCCTTCAGCTGTGACAAGCAATGGATCGGCTTCAACAGAAATGAAGATGTGGATGCACTGCCGGACGGTGGTCCTAATTATGCCGGTTTTAAAGAGAAAATGTTTGCTACAAAGGATGGACGTGTTTCTGTTATCCGTTTGGATGGAAGTGAATTTCATGATGTATTCCGGGATACGCACTGGTTAAGCCATTTTCAGTTTTCTCCAGATAATCCAGATATTGCCATGTTCTGTCACGAAGGCCCATGGAATTATGTACAGCAGAGAATCTGGATGATCAATATGAATACAGGTGATATCTGGCCTTGTTTCCGACAGACAGAGGATGACTGTGTGGGACATGAATTCTGGGCGCAAAACGGAGATGTGATCTTTGACAATCGGCGGGGCGGCCATGATGGAACTATCTCAAACTCAAAAAGCCAGGTTTATGCGTCGGAACATGTAAGCGCAGAGATACCTTATTTTGGTTTTGCCCATAAGGACGGTAAGGTATACCGGAAAATCAATATGCCCTTCTACTGCAACCATTATTTTGCCAATGGAGATTTGTCCATGTTTGCAGGGGATGCAGTGGATGACATTCTTCTGATCCAGCCAGCAGAAGATGGGACGGCAAAAATGAAGATATTGGCACATCATAATACTACTTGGCATTATCAGCGTTCACACTGTCACCCTACGTTCAGTTGGGATGGAAAGAAGCTTTTGTATGCAGCAGATACAGATGAATGGCATGACAACCTGTTTCTGGTAGATGTACCGGAATCCATTTAACTGACGGAGAAATACAATGAAACGAGATATAATACTGAGAAAGGAAGACTTTCACGATTTTCCTATTGGTGAATTTCCGTATGACAGAGATCATACTGCTGCCGGTGAATATCATTATATTGTAGAAGAGGGGTACCGAGGAGTCTGGTATGATCCGGTCTGCAATTATACCTATAATGGTACGGGCCCCACCTGGATTATTACCGAATATCAGGGGGTTCATTATATGGAATCTATGAGGATCGAAAAAAACAGGCCTCACAGAATATTTCCAACTCTGGAAACAGGAGAAAAAGAGTGGGGGGAATATACGGTATCCGTAAAATTGAGACGTCTTTCTACGAAAGGTACAGCAGGAATCGTTTTCTGTATGAGAGACAGTATCGATACACTGGCGTTCTGTCTGGAAAACAGAGACAGGGCTGTTCTTTCTTATCGTCACAAAGAAGATATAATGACTTTGGCAGAAGCAGAATTTCCTCATGGCTGCGATGAATTTTACCTTTTGGAGGCAATCTGTCATGAAGGATATGTGGATTGCCGTATCAATGGACATCTGCTGTTTTCTGTTTCTGTACAACAGGCTTTAAGAGGCGGAAGGGTAGGAATTACCGCAGATTGTCCTTCTCAATTTACTGATTTTGAAACTTTGGTATCAACGGAAGAATTTCAGGCAATCCAAGAACGTACAAGACAGGCAAAGGAATTGGAAGAAAACGAGATGTCTTCTCATCCGGCCATGAAACTGTGGAAAACCATTGACCTTCAGGATTTCGGCACCAGCCGACAGGTTCGTTTCGGCCATCTGACAGGAACAGACGAATGGTTTGTGGTATTGGCACAGATGCAGAAGCGTATCAGCCGGGATGCCTACGGTTTTATAAGCTGTCTGACAGCTATTGACTTGGAAGGCCGTGTTCTGTGGCAGCTGGGAGAGCCTTCGATTAATGCGAATATCTTGGGAAAGGTTTCTGCTGATATGCCATTTCAGATATATGATATCGACGGAGATGGAAAAGATGAGGTAATTGTAGGGAGAAATTTTGAAATTCAGATTCTGGAAGGAACCACCGGAAAAATAAAAAAATCAGTAAAAACCCCCTGTTCTGATGACAATGACAGTGAACTAATCGGAGTGCCCTATCAAATCTACGCCTTTGACAGAATCAACCCGGATGGCATTCGTATCTGCAATTTCAGAGGAAAAGACCGACCGGCAGATATTCTGATCAAGGATCGATACTGCCGTGTCTACGCTCTCGATGAAAATTTAAATCTTCTATGGAAATACCGAAGTCATAAAAACACGGGGCATTGTCCGCTGCCAGTGGATATTAACGGAGACGGACGGGATGAAGTGATGGTGGGTTATACCATGTTGGATGCAGACGGATGTGAGCTTTGGACCTATCCCATCACAGAAGATCATACCGATGAAATAGTAGCCGGAAAATTTCGCGGAGATGGAACGGGATATTTTGCCTGTGTATCCGGAACCCAGGGTTTTTTTATTGGTGATTTTTATGGAAATATAGTAACCAGAGATCTGATTGGCCACGCCCAAAGAGTCAGCGTAGCCAATTATTGTCCGGAAAGACCTGGATTTGAGCTTGCGGTGGTAAATTTCTGGGGACATCAGGGTGTAATTTACCTTTATGATTCAGATGGGAAAGAATTATGGGAGATAGAAAATAAAATGAACGGCAATATTCTGTGTCCTGTAAATTGGGACGGCAGCGGACAGGAACTAATCCTGATCAATGCAGATCCCTTCAATGGCGGATTGATGAATGGGAAGGGTATTCGATCTGTCTCCTTCCCTGATGATGGACATCCGACTTTGTGCTGTGAAGCAATCAATCTGACCGGTGACGAACGGGATGAACTGGTAGTATGGGATTACCACAGTATGTATATCTATACACAGGAAGACAGCCCCAGGCCCCAAAGTTACCACCCTGTAAAATTCCCGATTTACAATGCGTCTAATTATCGAGGCGAATATGCTTATCCAGATAACTTCTATCTGGATTTCAGTAAAAAAGAGCGTCAAAAAGGAGAGTGAACGTATCATGAAAATTAGTACACCAGAAAAGCAGGGAATCTCTTCCCGTTCCCTGCTCCGTTTTATTGACCGATTAGAAGAACAGAAAATACCCGTTCACAGTATCCTCATTGCAAGACACGGATATTTAGTATTGGAAGCCTACTATAAGCCCTATGAAAGACATACGCTGCATCGTATGTTTTCACAGACCAAAAGCTATACCTCTCTGGCTATTGGCCTTTTGGTATCTGAGGGACGAATTTGCCTTCAGGATAAAATTTGCAATTATTTCCCGGAATATCTTCCGGGAAAGGTACATCCCTGGATGACTGAAATGACGATAGAAGATATGCTGAAAATGGAAACCTGCCATAACATGACAACCTATAATAAAACCAGCTCTACGGAAAACTGGGTCAGAAGTTTTTTCCAGACCGTTCCAACTCATCGCCCAGGAACTGTTTTTATGTACGATACATCTTCTTCCCATACGCTTTGCGCTCTGGTAGAAAAACTAACCGGTCAGAAACTGCTGGATTTTCTGAAGGACAGGCTATTGCGTCAGATCGGCTTTTCCGAAGAAAGCTATATTATGCCAGATCCATTTGGCGTTTCTATGGGTGGCACAGGACTAATGGCAAAACCAATAGATATGATGCGGGTGGGACTGATGATCCTGAATGGAGGAAAACACCCGGATGATTATGGACAGTCAAAAGGAAAACAGGTGTATCCGAAGGAATATCTGGATCAGGCTCTGGCTTTTCAGACACCTACCATTATGAGTTCCACCAGAGATTGGGGATACGGATATCAGTTCTGGAAGATGCCGGATAATGGTTTCGCCATGTTGGGAATGGGAAGCCAGAACACCTTGTGTTTCCCCAAGCAGGATATGGTTATTGTAATGACCTCTGACACCCAGGGAATTCCAAACGGTGATGATATGATTATTCATAGTATCCGCACAGAGATCTTTGAAACATTATCAGATGATATGCTTCCTGAAGATGACGGATTGCAGAAAATGATGAAAAACAGGCTGGCAAATCTGACACTGCCGGTATTGAACGTACAAAACAAAGAAAATCTTCAGGAAACTATAGATAGAAAAAATTACTTTTTTTATCCTAACAAAAACGGATTTAAGCGACTGCGGGTCATTTTTGAAAATAAGCAACAGGGAATTCTGGAATATGAAAATGAGCGTGGAACTCATCAGATTTTTTTTGGCATAGGAAAACACAGGAATTGCCTGTTTCCTGAATACAGACAGCTGTGCGTATCATCAGCCACCTGGTGTGACAGGGATACCCTTTACATCTGCTCCCAACTAACCGATGAATTAGTGGCGGCCATTCATTTTAAACTTGTATTCTCTGAAAATGGGACTCTTACCCTTATGATGAAAAAAACAGAGGAAACCCAATTTAACGAATTTCAGGGTGTGCTGACAGCATCCCTTTAACTGGAGAAATTTAATATGGAGTATAAAAGCGAAAATATAAAGCTTATTTTTTCTCAGGATATAGTGTATGAAAAAGATGGATTGAAAAGACAGCTTTCATTGGAGAAAGGGATCGGACAGAATGAAGATCTTCTTGCAGTTTGTATGACAGAACGTGAGAAGAACGGAAATATGCGGCTGCGCATGAAAGTGAAAAACACAGGAACACATCCTGTTATTCTCAGAGAGATGAATTACATTCGGGTGCAGGATCAAAAGGATTTTACACTCTTCGAACAGAACCTTGAGAATTTTCTTGTATACCGTCAGGGACGTCACAAAAATGATGTTCCCACTGTATTTTGTCCTGGAATACGGGATGGACGGCTGGCAGACGGAACAGGCGGTATGACAGAAACGGGAGACCAGAAAAATAATGCATCGCAGATCATTCATAGCGATTCTCTGACTTTATTTCATTATCAGGATACAACAATGCTCTGGGGGTTTATGACAGGAAGAAACTGTTTTGTAGACTGTTGTATTGCAGCAGAATATAAACAGCAGGCTGACGAAGGTCTTATAGTCTGCGGATGTTCTTCTATCAATATTGTGCTGGAACCAGGAAAGAATTTTGAGGGAGAGGAGCTTCTTATCGCTTCCGGAAAAGATGAAAACCGGCTCATCCGGGATTTTTCTATGGAAAAAGCAGAACGATACAATGCCAGATATCATTCAAAAGCACCTTCTGTATTTTGCACCTGGTATTACTATGGACTGACAGTGACCTATGAAGATGTGGCTCTTTCTCTTTCAGAAATAAAGAAAAAGCAGCTGCCCTTTGATGTGTTTCAGGTAGATGAAGGCTGGGAAATTACTTTGGGAGAATGGGAACCAAATGAAAAATTTCCCCGCTCCATGAAAGAAGTGGCACAGGAAATCCGTAATGCAGGCCTGACGGCGGGTATCTGGACCAGTCCTTTTATTGCACATGAAACGGCATCTGTATGGAAGAAACATCCAAAGTGGATTTTACGTGACAAAACAGGAGTTCCCTGTCTGTTCCATATGAATGATACCGTATATCAGGTCTTTGATATTACCAACCCTGAGGTTTATTCGTATTTTACAGAACTTTACAAAAAACTAACCTTTGACTGGGGTTATACCTATCATAAACTGGATTTTACCAGAGCTGCCGTTTTATATGAAGATGCAGATTTCTTTGATAAAACAGTTACACTGGTACAGGCATATTTCCGGGCGACAGAGGCTGTACGCAAAGGGATGGGCAATGATTCTTATTTTCTGATGTGCGGAGGTCTTTACGATCCTATTATTGGACTGGTTGATGGACAGAGAATGAGCGCCGATGTTCTGTCTATGTGGCAATCGAACATCAACCGGGATGGTAAGGCCCAACCCTTTACCGTAAAACAAAATATGCTCCGTTATTATATGAACAGCTGGTGGAATAATGATCCTGACGCCCTGATGGTACGCAGACAAAAGCAAATGACGCGGGGGCTGAGACTGACTCTGGGACTGCTGAATGAGGAAGAAGTAAAGACAACTGTAGTTAACCAGTACCTGGGAGGTGGTCTCATATGTTCCACAGAGCCTTTGGCATCCATTGATAATGACCGGCTTTATCAGCTGGAGCATATACTCCCTGTTATGGAACGGAAGGTAGAGGTGAGAAATCTTTTTGGCGAATGCCGTTTTCCGAATATGGCTGATATCTATTTGCCGGAAAAAAAGTGGCATAGCTTCGTACTCATAAACTGGAATGATGAAACAGAAATACCTGCCGCATTTCAGCTGACAGAAAAAACGATATCCGGTTTAAAAAAGGATCGCGTTTATCTTGTGGCAGAATTCTATTCTGGATGTTATCAGACAGATATAAAATACGGGGATACTGTATCCATGGGCGTAATACTGCCTCACGGCAGTGCTGTATTTAAAATTCAGGAATATGATCCTGCAATGCCTTTTATCGTCAAAAGTACGGCACATTACTCTATAGGCGGGGAAACAGAGGTTCTAAAGATCGAAAAGGAAACGTTGATCTTTGAGATGCAATACCTTTTTGAAACGGAAAGTATATATCATGTGCTTCTTCCTGAAGGATATGAAACAAAGGATCATAATCGTGAGGTTGAGATACATGTCCGCAAAACAGGGAGAACTCTGATAGAAATTCCAATTCAGGAAATTCACAAAAATACCTGAAACAAAAATTTAAACGAGGAACAGACTATGGCTGATACGAATGAACTTTCACTTCCGGGCAGTGTCCCGGTATCAAACATTGTTTTAGGAACCATGTACTTTGGAAGCAGGATTTCTCAGACGCAAAGCGAACGTCTGCTCGATACATTTGTATCCATGGGAGGAAATCAGATTGATACTGCCAGATGTTACGCCGACTGGATTCCAGGCGGTGCCGGTGCCAGCGAAAAGGCAATTGGAAAATGGCTTTCCGGCAAGAAACGTGAGTCTGTTTTTCTGGGAACCAAGGGAGGCATCAAGCCCAGAGGATATAATGCAACAAGAGGAGATCTGAGTCAGGAGAATCTGGAGAAGGATCTGAAAGCCAGTTTGACGGCTCTTCAGACCGATTACATTGATCTTTACTGGCTTCACCGCGATGATCTTCGCTTTTCTCCGGGAGAAATCGTAGAGAGGATGAACCAGTGGATTCGTCAGGGATACATTCGCTATTTTGGTGTTTCCAACTGGACGGCGAAACGTATCATGGAAGCGAATGAATATGCGGCATCCCATGGTTTGTCAGGAGCTGTGGCATCCCAGATCCAGTATGGTCTAGGTATCTGCACTCCCTCTGATTGGGGAGATTCCACGATTGTCTGTATGGATAATAGCGAATACATGGCCTACGAAAAGCTGCAAATACCAGTTTATGGTTATTCTGCCCAGGCAGAGGGATATTTTCCTTTATATATAAGAGGCGGTTCAGGCGCGCTAGGCTCTGATACAAGAAAAAAATATGATACGCCTGTAAACAGAATTCGTGCAGATCGTCTTAAACAGCTGATGAAAAAAAAGCAGTATTCTCTTTCGTGGATCATGGCAGAATATGTTCTCCGTTCTTCTTTTCCCGCAATGTTTATCATGGGAGGAAGCAATGAATCGAGGATGAAAGAAATTATGGGACAATACAACTGTGGAAAAAAGCAACTAACAGATGAAGAGTGGGAGATAATTTTGAAAACTACTCCCTAAAGATCTGCCACATATGAAAGTTGTCCTGAAAACATAATTTAACCTGTTTTACTGGATTTATGTATACAGCAGAAATCTTGTTTCCCGTCAATAGCTTCATCGAAAAGTGAAAGAAACTGATAGTTGTCATTGTCGAATTTATTCTGACAATTATCAAAAATCAAAAATTTATGTCCAAGTGAGTTGTTTATATGCTATCATATAGGTATATTTCCTTTAGGTGGATTGGTTGATAGTTTCTCGCAGCTCTATTTTACCATAAATCTTGAGGAGATATTTTATTTTAGAAACAAAAAATGCCGTATTTATGCAGCTTATGGTGTTTCGCAAACGCCTATTATCTATCAAGAATCAAAGGAGAAGCATTATGGTTTTAATAAAAATTTCCCCGGTTATTTTAATGGTTTTAATTGGATTTTTCTGCAGAAAAACAGAGATGATTACCACAGAGGGGATGGAGGGATTAAAGACACTGGCAACCAGCCTGATGCTGCCGGTTTTGCTGTTTCATACGCTTGCAACCACCGAATACACATCAGCTACTATTGCCGTCATAGGAATAATGCTTCTGGCGCTTTCCGCTGCTTTTATCATAGGAATGCTCATAAAAAGAGCTGTCCCGTCGGCAGGAATATTTTTCCCCTTTTTAGTCACCAGCTTTGAGGGAGGAATGTTGGGTTATCCCCTGTATGCTGTTTTATGCGGAGAAGCCCGGCTGTCTAATATTGCTACTCTGGATATTGCCAATACCATATTTGTATTTACAGTATTTCTGGCATTTCTTACCGCCTCTGTAAACGGGAAGGTACAGCCGTCAGAAATGATTTCCAATGTACTTCATTCACCGGTTTTCTGGGGCGTTTTTCTGGGAATTGCAGTGGGAGTGACGGGAGTGGCCGGTTCATTTTTAAATACCATGGCAGGAGCGCTGTATACGTCGGCTAAGGATATGATTACGTCAGCCCTTTCAGCCGTTATATTGGTTGTAGTGGGATACGGGCTCAGCTTTGACCGGGCAGTGCTTAAAAAATGCGGAAAGGCCGTGGCGGGCCGTATGGTAATTCAGGGTGCTATACTTGCGGTGATTATGATTCTGTTAAAGGATATGTTTGCCACGGCTGAAATGAAAACGGCTCTTATATTGTATCTGTTCCTTCCGCCGACCTTTGTGATTCCAGCTTATGCAAAAACGGAAGAGGATGGTATTTACCTATCTACTACCATTTCTTTGTATTCAGTATTTACGATTGCTATATTTATCCTTCTTACGATTACTATGAAAGTATAGGATGAAAAGTTTGGCAGTAATTTCAGATGAATTTTCTGTATTCGCCAGGCGTCATATTATATTTTTCCGTAAAAATCCGGTAGAAGTATCCTTTATTATGGTATCCTGTCTGTTCGGCAATTTCGGATATGGTTAAGTCTGTTTCAATCAGCATCCGTTTTGCCTGTTCCAGACGGATACTCTGAAGGTACTCCGAATAGGTCATCCCTGTTTTGCTGCGGATCAGCCGGTTGAAGTAATCTCTCTGAAAATGGAACCGTTCCATCAGCTCGTGGGTTGTGACGGATTGATAGTGGGTCTGGATATAACTGCATACCTCTTCAAAGACGGACCAGCTGATGTTTTTTTGCTGTTCTCTGGTAAGGGAAAAATCATAGTCTGTACTTAAAATTTTAAAAATACGCAGAAGAAGGCCGCGGCAGATGTAGGCGGCTCCGATTTTATTTTCATACAGCTCCGTCAGAAGAAGGGAAAGGCAGGGCTCAATCTTCTTCCGGGCATTCGCAGCGAGGTGAAAATGAATATACTGCTGCAGGTCATTTTGCTTCATCAGCGCAGTTTGAAGAAAGGTGATGATTTTTTCCGTGGTAATATGCTCATTCATCACTTCCTCAAACATACGGTTTTCAATTCCGAAAAAGAGCACAAGGGAATCCTGGCAGGAGAGATAATCCTGATGGATACAGTTTTTGTCAATAAGGCAGACATCGCCCTCATGAAATACGATCTCCTTTCCTGAAATATTCTGCCGGAAGTTACCTTTCACAACATATCCAAGCTCAATATAGTCATGGGTATGGCGCTGTGTTTTAGCTCCGCTTTCGAAGGCAAAGCGGTAGCAGAAGCGGTCAGGCGCAGGATACATGGCAGCGCGAAGCTGATTTCTGCCGCAGAAATCCCAGCACAGAAAGAAGATCCGCTGGGAAGAAAGCAGGGGATATGTCTTGATTTCCTTTGCAGATTTGGAATATTCGACAGAAAGCAGTCTGGTTCCCAGAGGATGACCGGGCTCTAACTGTCTTGGGGCAGAGGATATAAGCTGTCTGCATATTTCGTCCAGATTCAAAATTTTCACCTCGCAATTTGAAGGTTTTATGCTGCGGTTCTGATAAAATTATAGCGTATTTCTGGAAAATGACAATAGTAAGCAGTCGCAGCAGGTAACTTTAAAATAAGAGTGGCAAGATTATGGAATTGTGCCCTTCTGCCCTGTTTTGTAAAATAGAATCAGAGTTTTATAATAAAAAACAGATGAGGTGACAGTATGCTGAAGAGAAAAAATTATAGTTTCTGGTTTTGCGCGGGCTCTCAGGATTTGTACGGGGATGAATGCCTGGAGCATGTGGCTGCACATTCAAAGCGTATGGTTGAGGGCTTAAATGAATCGGGAGTCCTTCCGTATAAAGTGATCTGGAAGCCTACGCTGCTTACAAATGAGCAGATCAGGCGAACGCTGAACGAGGCCAATCTGGATGAGGAATGTGCAGGAGTAATTACGTGGATGCATACGTTTTCACCTGCGAAATCATGGATTTTAGGGCTTCGGGAATACAGAAAGCCGCTGCTGCATTTACATACGCAATTTAATGAAGAAATTCCCTATGATACCATTGATATGGATTTTATGAATGAAAACCAGTCTGCCCACGGTGGCAGAGAATATGGCCATATTGTAACAAGGATGGGAATAGAACGGAAGGTGATTGCTGGCTACTGGCAGGATGAAGAAGTTCAGAAACGGATTGCATCCTGGATGAGAACAGCGGTAGGAATTGTTGAAAGCAGCCGTATCCGTATTATGCGTGTAGCTGACAATATGAGAAATGTAGCGGTTACGGAGGGCGATAAGGTAGAGGCACAGCTGAAATTCGGCTGGGAGATTGATACACATCCGGTAAATGAAATCGCAGAGTGTGTGGACAGCGTGTCTGAGGCAGATACCAGAATGCTGGTGGATGAATATTATGAAACCTATGATATCTTACTGGATGGAAGAGATCCGGAGGAATTCAGGCGTCATGCAGCCGTTCAGGCACAGATTGAGCTGGGCTTTGAGCGTTTTCTGGAGGAAAAGGGCTATCAGGCCATTGCAACCCATTTTGGAGATCTGGGTTCATTAAAGCAGCTGCCGGGACTGGCGATTCAGAGATTGATGCAGAAGGGCTATGGCTTTGGGGCGGAGGGAGACTGGAAGGTGGCCGGAATGGTTCGTTTGATGAAGCTTATGACAGAGGATATGAAGGACGCAAAGGGCACGTCCATGCTGGAGGATTACACCTACAATTTCGTAAAAGGAAAGGAAGGGATTCTGCAGGCTCATATGCTGGAGGTTTGCCCCACCATGGCAGAGGGATCGGTCAGCATCCGCTGCCAGCCCCTGTCTATGGGAGACAGGGAAGATCCGGCAAGACTGGTATTTACCTGTAAGGAGGCGCCCATCATACTGCGTTTTCCTATGACCTCACAGCAGAGCAGATGGGAGACTGGGCCGCTGCAATGGGAATAGAGGCAGTATATATTGATAAGGATACTACAATCAGGAATTTCAAACGGGATCTTATGCTTGGAGAATTATTTTACAGATAACCGTTAAAGGAGAGCAGAAAATTGGAAGAAATCAGGATAGAGGACATAAAAAAAAGGATTCAGTCAGGAAAAACGGTTTTGGGAATTGAACTTGGTTCCACCAGAATCAAGGGCGTTCTTCTGACAGAAGAAGGAGGATTAATAGCGGATGGCAGCCACCAGTGGGAAAACAGGCTGGAAAACGGGATATGGACCTATTCGATGGAAGCAGTCTGGAAGGGAATGCAGGAGTGCTATGGCGATCTTAAAACAAAGGTAAGAGAAGCATATGGGGCAGAGATAGAAACCATTGGCGGAATTGGAATCAGCGCCATGATGCACGGTTATCTGGCATTTGATGGAAATGATGAACTTCTGGTACCATTCCGCACATGGAGAAATACCATAACGGAGCAGGCGTCACGGGAACTGACAGAATGTTTCAATTACCCTATCCCCCAGCGCTGGAGTATCGCTCATCTGTATCAGGCGGTGCTGAACGGAGAAGCTCATGTAAAAGATATTAAATACATCACCACGCTGGCAGGCTATGTGCACTGGATGCTTACCGGAGAACGGGTACTGGGTGTGGATGATGCGTCGGGAATGTTTCCTGTTGACGCAAAAACAGGAAACTATTATACGGATATGCTGGACTGTTTTGACCAAAAGATTTCAGACCGGTCGTTTCCATGGAAAATCAGGGAAATCCTGCCCCGGCCTCTTCTGGCAGGGGAGCAGGCAGGCGTTCTTACAGAGGAGGGTGCAGGGCTTTTAGATCCGGAAGGAACATTGAAGGCCGGAATCCCCCTGTGCCCCCCGGAAGGAGATGCGGGAACAGGGATGGTTGCAACAAACAGCGTAAAGGCGCGCACAGGCAATGTATCCGCAGGAACCTCCATATTTTCCATGATTGTACTGGAAAAAGAGCTTTCAAATGTATATTCTGAAATTGACCTTGTGGCAACGCCTCAGGGGGCTCCGGCGGCTATGGTACACTGCAACAACTGCACCTCAGACCTGAACGCCTGGGTGAATATTCTGAAGGAATTCAGCGATACCTTTGGCTTTCATATAAGCGGGGATGAGCTGTATGGAGGGCTTTTCCGAAAGGCTCTGGAGGGCGATAAGGACTGCGGAGGACTGGTGGCCTGCAATTATGTTTCAGGAGAACCGGTTGCCGGCTTTGCAGAAGGCCGTCCGTTGTTTGTGCGCCGGCAGGACGGCCGGTTTAATCTGGCAAATTTTATAAGGACCCATTTATATGCAGCCTTTGGTACTCTTAAGATCGGAAATGACCTGCTGTTTGACAAAGAGGGCGTGAAGGTAGACGTGATATGGGGCCACGGAGGCATCTTTAAAACGGAGGGAACGGCTCAGAAAATCCTTGCGGCCGCTTTGAACACTCCCGTATCTGTTATGAAATCAGCCGGAGAAGGGGGCGCCTGGGGGATTGCAGTTCTGGCACTGTATATGATAAATAAAAAAGAAGGGGAAGCTTTAGAGGATTATCTGGAAAAACGGATTTTTCAAAAGGCAGAGAGCGTAACAGCAGCTCCGGAACCGGAAGATATAGAGGGCTTTAATCAGTTTATGGAAAATTATAAAAAAGGGCTGATGATTGAAAAAGCGGCTGTAGATGCATTATAAATAATAAAAATGCCGGCACCTTAACCTGTAAAATTACAAGCTAAGGCGTCGGCATTCTTTTATGCTCTGCTCTGGCGGAAAATCGTATATTTATAACGCTCCAGTATAGCTAAGAGGCCATTTCCCAGAACCCCAACGGCCAAAATCTCGCCAATCCCTACGGTGAGCATCATAAAAGGGATCAGATCTGGGGAACCGTAGGCATACCGCAGCACCCAGGGGATGATCAGGGTATTTGCCAGGATAGGGGGGAGGCATACCAGCCTCTTGTGATGCCGAAGGGCATAGGAGCCTGCTGCACCGATTAGTGTGGCAATACTGCCACAGATCACATCCATGAGCACGGCTGTACCTAAGAGGTTAGAGATCAGGCATCCTAAAAAGAGTCCCGGAACGGCTGCCGGTGTAAAGAAGGGAAGGATGCACAGCGCTTCAGAGATGCGAAACTGCACCGGTCCGAAGCTGATGGGAGCGAACATCATAGTCAGCGCCACATACACGGCTGCGATCAATGCACCGTGTACCAGAAAATCTGTTTTTTTCCTGTTCATATTTAGTTGTCTCCTTTAGTTTTGTTTTACGAGTGGAAGGTCTCGAACACTCGATTCATTTTACGCCGGAAATCGGCGGAAAGCCCCTTTAGACCTTATTTTTGGGCTTTACAGCGTCTCCTAGTTTAGCATGAGTTGCAGAGCAGGTCAAGAGGAATGTTTTAGTAACAGTTCAGCATCACATGTTTTATGGTATTCTCACAGCAAACTATGTTTTTTAATATGTTTATGATAAAATAGGATGAACAAAGGCAGCAGTATCTTCATCCTTTGGGATTGCTGCTGTGCCGGAGCATGACATTTAAAGATCTGGCCGATAAGGTGGATCAGATGCTGTATGAAATAAAACGCGGCAGTAAAAAGGCTATCGGGTATATGGAATGCTTTTATAATTTCATATGACATTTCCGGCGGACTTTGATATAATTATAAGGAAAGCAGACAAATACATACCGTATCACAGGGAAAGGGAATAATATATGTATCAGATAGATTTTGACAAACCGGAACACATTCACTTTATTGGGATCGGAGGCATCAGTATGAGCGGGCTGGCAGAGATCCTGCTGGACGCCGGATTTACCGTATCCGGCTCTGACGCCCATGAAACGGAGCTTACCAGACATCTGACAGAGAAGGGGGCGCGGATTTATTACGGCCAGCGGGCCGCCAATATTGAACAGGAGCCGGGGATTCAGGCCGTGGTTTACACAGCGGCGATCCATGGCGACAACCCGGAGCTTATGGCAGTGCGGGCAAAGGGGCTTCCGGAGCTTACCAGAGCGGAGCTTTTAGGGGAACTGATGCGTAATTATAAGCAGTCCATAGCCATAGCCGGTACGCACGGAAAAACGACCACTACCTCTATGCTGACAGATATTCTGTTAGCCGGCGGCACAGACCCTACGATTTCTGTAGGCGGTATCCTGAAGGATATCGGCGGAAATATACGGGTAGGCGGGCCTGAATTCTTTGTCACAGAGGCCTGTGAATATACAAACAGCTTTTTATCCTTTTATCCCACCATTGAGGTGATTTTAAATATTGAAGAGGATCATCTGGATTTCTTTAAGGATATCGCGGATATCCGTCATTCCTTCCGTCTGTTTGCAGAGAAGCTTCCGGCAGGAGGCCTTCTGGTGATCAACAAAGATATTGACCGGGTGGAGGAAATTACCCGGGGACTGAACTGCCGCGTAATCACCTTCGGAAAGGATCCGTCCAGTGATTATACAGCCGGAAACATTACATATGACGAACTTGGCAGACCGTCCTATGACCTGATTGTGCAGGGAGAGGTAGTAAACCGGATTTCTCTGGGAGTAACAGGGGAGCATAACGTATACAACTCTCTGTCAGCCATTGCTGTCGCTCTGGAATTAGGTGTAGGCTTTGACGGCGTAATTGCAGGCCTCAGAAAATTTACGGGAACAGACCGGCGGTTTGAGAAAAAGGGAGAGATCGGCGGAGTAACGGTGATTGATGATTATGCCCATCATCCACAGGAGATCAGTGCTACTCTGAAGGCGGCAGAGAATTATCCCCATAAGCGCCTCTGGGTAGTATTTCAGCCCCATACCTATACCCGTACAAAGGCATTTCTGGATGAATTTGCTCAGGCTCTGTCAGGTGCTGATGAGGTGATACTGGCAGATATCTTTGCAGCCAGAGAGACGGATACACTGGGAGTCAGCTCAAGGGATATTGCAGAACGGCTGGAAAAGCTGGGTACAAGCGTCCATTATATTCCGTCCTTTGATGAGATTGAAACATTTATTCTGGAACATTGTATACACGGGGATCTGTTGATAACTATGGGCGCCGGAGATATTGTAAAAGTGGGAGAAAAGCTCCTTGGGCTGTAGTTATCCACAATATCCACATAGTTTTCAACACGAAACAGAGCTAAAAACTGTGGATGAATCATCTGATATGAAAGGATGATAGGAGATTTGGAAAACCACGGTTTTATGCGGAAAATTGACAGCTTATGGGGGAATGAGACCAGATGGGAGATGGTTTTTCCACAATATCCACATTATCCACAGAATGAGCAGTGGAAAGAAGGCCCTATTTTCTTTTAGCAGTGGATATGATATACTGTCTGCAAACATTTCCCGGACAGAAAAAGGGAAAATGCAGCAAGGAGTGGTGAAAATGAGTATGAACTGGAAGGACCGCTGGAGCATAGGGGCTACCATGGTGGCAGATGCGTTTATAGATGAATATATGGCCGGTGCCAATGGGGAATATGTAAAAGTATATCTTTATATTCTGCGTCATCAGGGCGAAGAGCTTACCGTGGAGTCTATAGCGGATGCTCTCGATCATACGGAATCCGATGTGCGGCGTGCTGTAAGCTATTGGGAAAAACTGGGGATTCTTTCCGGGGCAGAAAATGAGAAAAAGCAGGAAGGGGAGCTTTCTTGGGCTGCGGATCCGGCTGCTTCCTGCGCAGAGGCTAAGGAGGAAACGGCTGCCAGCGCAGACCGTGCTCCGGTGTATTCTGCGGCTCAGGTAAACCGGCTTTGCGGAGATGAGGAGTTTTCCCAGCTTCTTTATATTGCGCAGAAATATTTAAATAAAGTTTTTACACCAAGAGACTGTCAGGTATTTGCATGGCTCTATGAGGGCCTTGGAATGAGCAGTGAGCTCCTGGAATATCTTGTGGAATACTGTGCCCAGAACGGCCACAGTTCGGTTCGGTATCTGGAGACGGTAGCAGTGAGCTGGCATGAAAAAGGGATTAAAACATCTCAGGAGGCACGGGAGCTGGGAGCAGCTTATTCGAAAGATTCCTTTGCGGTCATGCGGGCCTTTGGAATTAACAACCGCAAGGCAGCGCCTCCTGAGCAGGCCATGATCGACAAATGGTTTAAGGAGTACGGGTTTGCCAGAGAAATCGTTTTAGAGGCCTGCAGCCGGACCATTACCGCCATCCACAGCCCCAGCTTTCAGTATGCAGACCGTATTTTAAGAGACTGGAAGAAAGCCGGCGTAAAGAAAATGGAGGATGTCCGTGCTTTGGATGCCAGACGTCAGGCTCTGGTACAGGAAAATGGCGGAGATAAGGAAAAGCGGCTTCAGCGCTATAACAGCGCATCAAAGGATGGGGGAGGGAAAAAGAACTCTCAAAACCAGTTCCATAATTTTAAACAGAGGGATACAGATTACGATGCCCTGATGTTGAAACAGGTAAAGGAATGGGTGGGCGGAGGAAGACCCCGTACATAAGGAACCGCCCCGGGAGGGCGTTACAGACTGGAAGGAGAACAGGAGATGGCACTGAGTAATTCCCAGTACGACGCAATCATGCGGGAATATGGCAGGCAGCAGCTTGAAAACCAGCATCAGCTGGAAGCACGAAGAAATGAAATTTACCGGGTGATTCCGGCAGTCCGGGAACTGGAAGCGGAGATTGCCGGCCGTTCTGTGGCCGGAGCAAAGCGGCTTTTGGCCGGGGATACGGGAGCGTTAGCGGAGCTTAGAGAAGAACTGGCAGATTTAAGGGAGCAGAAGGCTATTTTAATTCGGGCCAAAGGATATCCGGAGGACTATCTTACGCTTCATTACAGGTGCCCGGACTGCGAGGATACAGGCTGGCGCCAGGGCCGCAAATGTCACTGCTTTCTCAGGGCTCAGATGAAGCTGCTCTATGCCCAGTCCAATCTGGATCATGTGCTGGATCAGGAAAATTTTTCCAGATTATCGTATGACTATTATGACAGCAGTGAAATCATTCCGGAGCTTGGGCTGACCAATGCAGATTATATGCGCAGGGTGGTGGCAGGCTGTCGGGAATTTGCTGCAGATTTTGACCGAAAAAAGGAGAATCTACTCTTTACAGGCAGTACGGGAGTGGGGAAAACCTTTCTTACAAACTGTATTGCAAAGGAGCTGATCGATTCAGGCCATTCGGTGATCTATCTGTCGGCAGGCGATCTGTTTGAGGTGTTTTCCAGAAATAAATTCGACTATGATACCCCGGAGGATATGAGAGACACATATCGCTATATTCTGGACTGCGACCTGCTGATCATTGACGATCTGGGAACGGAGCTCAATAACAGCTTTACCTCTTCGCAGCTTTTTTACTGCATCAATGAGCGTATGAATATGAGCCGTTCCACCATTATTTCCACCAATCTGTCTTTAAAGCAGCTTCGGGATTCCTACACGGATCGTGTGACCTCCCGGATCATGCGCTATCGGATCATTCCCCTTTACGGCAGGGATATCCGTGTTTTAAAGAGGGGATAGCTTGACGAAATGCATGCAAAGATGGTATAAAGATAATAATGAACGGCAGGTGCGTTTTTGGCGCGCAGTACAAACAGGAGGATAAAGAAATCATGTTATATGAAGAGAAAGTCATTGAGACCATTCCGGTGGGCCCTCTTGGGTTGATTTCCTTAAAGAGCTGTACGGAGTTGGGAAATAAGGTGGACAGGTATCTGGTAGACTGGAGAAGAGAGCGGGAGAGCGAGCATAAATCTACCATCGCTTTCACCGGTTATCAGAGAGATTCTTATATTATCAATGCATCTACCCCCCGCTTTGGTTCCGGCGAAGGAAAGGGAATTATTGAGGAATCCGTAAGAGGCGATGACCTTTATATCATGGTGGATGTATGTAATTACAGTCTGACCTATTCCCTTTTCGGAATGACAAACCATATGTCTCCGGATGATCATTTTCAGGATTTAAAGCGTATCATCGCAGCTGCAGCAGGAAAGGCGCGCAGGATCAATGTGATCATGCCATTCCTCTATGAGAGCCGCCAGCACAAGCGTTCTGGCCGTGAGTCCTTAGACTGTGCTCTGGGACTGAAGGAGCTTGTAAATATGGGCGTGGAAAATATTATTACCTTTGACGCCCACGATCCCAGAGTTCAGAATGCAATCCATTTAAAGGGCTTTGAGACGGTACAGCCGATCTACCAGTTCTTAAAGCATCTACTTAAAAATGAGCCTGATTTAAAGATCGACAGCGATCATATGATGGTAATCAGCCCAGATGAGGGCGGTACTGGCCGCGCTATTTATTTCGCAAATATGCTGGGACTGGATATGGGTATGTTCTACAAGCGCCGCGACTACACGAAGATCGTAAACGGAAGAAATCCCATCGTGGCTCATGAGTTTTTAGGCTCCAGCGTAGAGGGAAAGGATGTTCTGATCATTGACGATATGATCTCCTCCGGCGAGAGCATGCAGGATGTAGCCAAGGAATTAAAACGCAGAAAAGCCAGAAAGGTATTTATCTGCTCTACCTTTGGCCTGTTTACAAACGGACTTGCCAGATTTGACGAATATTATGAAAAGGGCTTTATTGACCGGATCCTGACAACCAATCTGGTATATCAGACGCCGGATCTTTTACAGCGTCCTTACTATATCAATGTAGATATGAGCAAGTATATTGCCCTTATCATTGACAATCTGAACCATGATGCTTCCTTAAGCGAGCTTCTCACACCTACCAGCCGTATTAACCGTCTGCTGGAGCAGTATAGAAGCTGATTTCTAAGGCGGCAATGTTTAGGGGCTGTTTCCTGCGGGAAGCGGCCCTTTTTGGTTCTGTATCTGAATTTCATCTATTTGAAGCAGATACAGGAGCTGACTTTGATCGACTTTTGTACACACCTTTAGGAGGCTGCGGGAAAATGGATGGTGGGAAAATGGAGGAACGGGTTCAAAACACAATTTCAGAAGAAGACTGGTTCAGAAATAAGGTGTATTGGCTCAGTTTTCTGTTCAGTCTTCTGGTCGTATGGGCCCACTCTTTAAATGGAGAACTTTTTGTAACGGGGGAACAGGAACTGGAAACGGTACAGCAGCTGGAACATCTGGCAGCCAGTCAGCTGGCTCAGATTGCAGTGCCGGGTTTTTTTATGATATCTGCGTATTTATTTTACAGAAATTTCCAGCTAAACAGCCTGTTTTCCAAATGGAGATCCCGGTCAAGAACAATCCTGCGTCCCTATCTTCTCTGGAATAGTTTGTACTATGGGGCTTATGCTGCGGCAACCAGGATTCCCGCTATCTGTCAGATCATTGGAAAGCCGCCGGTTCCGCTTACTGCCGGGGAGTTTCTTAAAGCTCTGCTGCACTATGGTTATAATCCTGTGTTCTGGTATCTGTTTCAGCTGATCCTGCTTATTCTCCTGGCTCCGGTTTTGTATGTTCTTTTGAAAAAAAACGTAAGAGGTCTCCTTTTTCTGCTCTTTTTGATCCTGTGTCTATGGAAGGGAGTGTCGTTTCCCTGGCTTAATCTGGATGCTCTTTTTTATTATTCTGCGGCAGCTTTTTTTGCTTTGAGAAGGGAACAGCTGGGAAATTATCTGGAGCGCCGTCCTGCGGAGTCTCTTAAGGAACGGTGGAAGCACTTATTCATCCAGATCACAATTCTGTCGTTTTTCTTTTGGCTGCTTCAGATTACAGGCCTTCCGGCTGCTCCTCTCCATGGCCATCCTCTTCACACGGTTCTTACACGCCTGTGGGGGGTATGCACGGCGGTATGCCTGATCCGCATCATTCCCCTTCCGCCTGCCGCAGACCTCATAAAAAACAGCTTCTTTCTTTATGCGGTTCATTTTCCCTGGGTCCGCCTGCTCAATAAAACGGCGGCCCTCATTCTGCCCTCCACACCTGCCAGCGCTCTTTTTATGTTCATCCTGATGCCTGTTTTTATCATTATCATCACCTGTATCATAAGCAGCTCAATGAAAAAAATTTTTCCGGGAACCTATTTTGTCCTTTCTGGAGGCAGAGGAAGATGAAAGGGAGATGAAAGGAAAACTTCCGGTCGGGAAGACCCTTGCAAAAACAGGAAATCTATGCTATTCTGAACCTGCAGCACAGGCCATCTGTCCTGTGCTGCAGCATCATTTCACAGCTTTTCCAGTCTTTGGATGGAGAAACCATCCGTGTCAGGGTTCTTCGCCCGGATTTACCATACAGCACGCAGCCGTACATTCTGTCGTGCAGAATCAGATCACTCTCCCCGGTATTCTGCACCAGAACGTAATAATACACCCTAAAAATCCGTTGACATTTGGATGGTTCTATACTATGATTATATTAAAAGAACATTTGTTCGGAACGAAGCGTCGTCTCCGGTTTCAGACGGAAAGAGAGATTTCATTAGGAGGAAAATATGGGCAAGGAAGAAAAGATGAGCGTAAACAGAGATATGAATCAGGAAGAAAAGTTAAAGGCCCTGGATGCGGCCCTCACACAGATTGAAAAAGCCTATGGCAAGGGTTCTGTGATGAAGCTGGGGGAATCCGGTGTGAATATGAATATAGAAACGGTTCCCACAGGTTCGATCAGTCTGGATATTGCACTGGGATTGGGCGGTGTCCCCAAGGGAAGGATTATCGAGGTATACGGTCCGGAGTCTTCCGGTAAGACCACGGTTGCGCTCCATATGGTGGCAGAAGTACAGAAACGGGGCGGTATTGCGGGCTTTATTGACGCGGAGCATGCATTGGATCCGGTTTATGCCCGGAATATTGGCGTAGATATTGATAATCTTTATATTTCTCAGCCGGATAACGGAGAGCAGGCTCTGGAGATCACAGAGACCATGGTTCGTTCCGGTGCTGTGGATATCGTGATCGTGGACTCTGTTGCAGCTCTCGTTCCAAAGGCAGAGATTGACGGAGAGATGGGGGATTCCCATGTGGGACTTCAGGCCCGTCTGATGTCTCAGGCCCTTCGAAAGCTCACTGCCATTATCAGCAAGTCTAACTGTGTGGTTATCTTTATCAATCAGCTTCGTGAAAAGGTCGGCGTTATGTTTGGAAATCCTGAGGTTACTACTGGTGGACGCGCTCTGAAGTTTTATGCGTCTGTCCGTATGGACGTCCGCAGGATAGAGACCTTAAAGCAGGGAGGGGAGGTTGTAGGAAACCGGGTCCGCGTAAAGGTTGTGAAGAATAAGATTGCTCCTCCTTTTAAAGAGGCAGAGTTTGATATCATGTTTGGAAAGGGGATTTCCAAAACGGGCGATATCCTGGATTTGGCCGTAAAGGAAAATATCGTGGAAAAGAGCGGTGCATGGTTTGCATATGGCGGTTCCAAAATCGGTCAGGGACGTGAAAATGCCAAGCAGTATCTGGCAGAGCATCCTGCGATCTGTGCAGAGATCGAGGCACAGGTGAGAGTGCGCTATCAGCTTCCGGGAGCAGAGGAGGCTGAGGCAGAGGCCAGAAAGGCAGCGCAGGCAGAGAATGTCCGGCCTGCATTCTCTCAAAGTGAAGCAAAAGAAGATCCTGCGGCAGAACCGGCAGCGGATGAAGAAGCATGAGGGTCACAGCGGTGACCCCTGTGGATAAGAGAAAGTGCAAAGTCTTCCTGGAAGAGGAGGACTTTGCTTTTCCTTTATACAGAGGGGAGGTAGAGCGGTTTCATATTCAGGAAGGCTCTGAACTGCCGGAAACTGTATATCTCCGGATCCTAGAAGAGATTTTGGTTCCCAGGGCAAAAGAGCGGGCTCTTTACCTTCTGCAGGCTCAGGGAAGGACTGGAGCACAGATGGAAACGAAGCTTTCAGGTGACGGATATCCGAAAGAGGTTATAAACAGGGTGATGGAATTTCTGAAGGAATACCGTCTGATTGATGACAGAGTCTATACAGAGAATTTTATCCGTATGAATCAGGAGAAAAAAAGCCGCCGCCAGATAGCGTTTGAGCTGCAGCAAAAGGGAGTGGACCGCCAGGATATTTCTAGGATTCTGGAAGGAAGCGCTCAGGATGACCTTGCGGCTGCCAGAAATCTTTTGAAAAAACGCCTTCGAACTGCAGATCTTTCTGATCTCAAAGAGAAAAATCGCCTGGGGGCGTATTTGGGAAGACGGGGCTTTTCCTATGACGTGATCCGCAGGGTGATGCAAGAGGTTCAAAGTGGGCAAGAGGAGTAGAAGAAGCCGTAATTTCAGGAAAAATGTTTTACAGGATGCACAAAAGCCGGGGAAATCAAGACTTGACACTCTTTACAAAAAAGTATAAAATTAATATGTTGTATTTTGTACAATGAAAACTAAATAAGGAGGTGCTCCTGTGTTACAGATAGTGGTCACTTTGATGATCGGTGCGGCAATCGCGGCTGTGATCACCTGGTTTATTGCCCATTCCGCCGGTCGTTCCTATGAGCGCAAGCAGTATGAATTAAAGGTAGGAAGCGCGGAAGAAAAGTCCAGAGAGATCATTGACGAAGCCTTAAAGACCGCAGAGACAAAGAAGCGAGAAGCTCTCCTGGAAGCCAAGGAAGAATCTTTAAAGACAAAGAATGAACTGGAAAAGGAAACCAAGGAAAGAAGAGCGGAACTTCAGCGTTATGAAAAGCGTGTGCTGAGCAAGGAAGAAAACGTTGAAAAGAAGGCAGATGCCATGGAAAAGAAGGAGGCAGATCTGATCAGAAGGGAGAATATACTCGGCAAAAGAACGGCTGAGGTAGAAGCCCAGTATGAGCAGGGAATACAGGAATTGGAACGGATATCCGGTCTGACCTCCGAACAGGCAAAAGATTATCTTTTAAAATCTGTTGAAGAAGACGTAAAACATGACACAGCTAAACTGATCAAGGAACTTGAAAACAAGGCAAAAGAAGAAGCTGATAAGAAAGCCAGGAATCTGGTTGTCACAGCCATCCAGCGCTGTGCGGCAGACCATGTGGCTGAAACTACAGTATCTGTGGTACAGCTTCCCAATGATGAGATGAAGGGCCGCATTATCGGCCGTGAGGGACGGAATATCCGTACTCTGGAAACACTGACAGGTGTGGAATTGATCATCGACGATACTCCCGAAGCGGTTGTTTTATCCGGGTTTGACCCCATCCGCAGGGAAGTAGCAAGAATCGCATTGGAGCGTTTGATTGTGGACGGACGGATCCATCCGGCCAGAATCGAGGAAATGGTAGAAAAAGCACGGAGAGAAGTGGAAAACAATATGCGGGAAGAGGGCGAAGCTGCCTGTCTCGAAGTTGGTATCCACGGAATTCATCCGGAACTGGTAAAGCTGCTTGGAAGGATGAAATTCAGGACAAGCTATGGACAGAATGCCTTAAAGCATTCCATCGAAGTAGCGCAGTTATCGGGGCTTTTAGCATCAGAACTTGGGGTGGATGTGCGTTTGGCAAAACGTGCTGGATTGTTACATGACATTGGTAAATCCGTTGACCATGATATGGAAGGCACCCATGTACAGCTGGGAGCAGACCTGTGCAGAAAGTACAAGGAGTCTGCAGTTGTATTAAATGCGGTAGAATCCCATCATGGCGATGTTGAACCTACCAGCCTTATCTCCTGTATCGTTCAGGCGGCAGATACGATTTCTGCTGCAAGACCCGGTGCAAGACGTGAGACGCTGGAGACATATACAAACAGATTGAAACAGTTAGAAGATATCACAAACTCCTTTAAGGGAGTAGACAAATCTTTTGCTATTCAGGCAGGCCGTGAGGTTCGTATTATGGTTGTTCCTGAGCAGATCAGCGATGACGATATGGTATTGCTGGCAAGGGAAGTATCCAAGCGCATTGAAAGCGAACTGGAATATCCGGGACAGATCAAGGTAAATGTGATCCGTGAATCCAGAGTAACCGATTACGCGAAATAGGAAGAAAGCTTCGTCAGGAGAACAGCTGGCGGAGCTTTTTTTGTGTGGGAACGCGATAAAAAGGAATGACAGGCAAATGGAATTGTAAGGAAAAATTCATTGACACTCCATGTGAAAATTTATATTCTAGTGATAGGATCGCATCTAATATATACAAGAACAGGGAGGTTTGCATATGATACATTTAAAAAAGAGGCTGGCCTTTGGACTGGCTGCAGGACTTTTGGCAGCCTGTATAACAGTTCCTGTTTATGGAGCAAGCCGTAAAAAGATCACATCTATTTCACTGACAATCAAGGCGGATATTGAGGCAGATACAGATTATGGCGATGAGACGATTGAAATTGAAAGCAGCAGCAGCCGTTACAATGTAGACGGTTATGAGGTAATGAACGAAGGGTTTGGATGGACGGAGGATACGGTTCCGGAAATCCGGATTATGCTTACTGCCAATGACGATTATTATTTTACATCTCTTGGAACGGATAAGATTACCCTGAAGGGTGGAGCTGAGTTTAAAAAGGCTACCAGACAGGATTCCAGTGAAACACTGCTTTTGGATGTTACCCTTCCTTCCATGCAGAATTCCTTAAAGGATATGGAAGGCGTAACGCTTTCTCAGGAAGGGATTGCGTCATGGCCTGTCATCGGCACAGCGGGAAGTTATGAAGTGAGAGTATACAGGGGAGATAAAATTGTAGGAGCTTCCCTGACAACGGAGACAAACAGCATCAACTGCCGGGAGCGCATGTTAAAGCCAAATGAATCTTACATGGTAAAGGTTCGTGCTGTGAATAAGTTTGATCCGACCATTAAGGGCGAGTGGGTTTCCTCCAACACCATCTATGTAAATGGTGGGCAGGCCGCTGCCTTCCGGGAGAATCCGGATGGTGCAGGAGTAGAGGGAGGATCAGGAGCAGCCGGTGAGTGGAAACAGACAGAAGACGGAAGATGGTGGTATGATCAGGGAGACGGAACGTATCCTGCTGGAGGCTGGCTGGAAATTGGACATAAGTGGTATTTCTTTGACGCAGAGGGCTATATGCAGACAGGATGGATTCCCTGGAATGAAAAGGAGTATTATTGCTCTGAAAATGGAGATATGCTCACAAACTGCATTACTCCGGATCATTATCTGGTAGGAGAGGACGGAGCCAAAATTGCTCAGTAGAAGAGAGGCGGCTGTCAACAAAAATGGAACATCAGGTGCAGCAGGAGGAAGCTCCGGCCGCGCCTTTTTTCCTTAAAGCGTTTACAAAACAGGCAAGAAGCAAGTGAGGTAACAGAAAATGGATAAATGGAAGAATTGGGAACAGAAGTTGATCGAAGCAGTCGATACAGAATATTCCTACCGTCTGGCAAAGAGGATGGAGGAACCAAAAACCAATCCTGTACTGGGATACCGGACTGCCGGATCCAAAGCAGAGCTTGAGACCGGGGATATTCTGTTTGAGGAAATGAAGCGTCTGGGGCTTTCGGATGTGCATAAGGATAAGATCTGCGTGGACAGCTGGGATTTCCACCATGCAGTGCTGCGCTATAAAGACCGTGAAGGAAAGGAGCATGAATTTCAGCTGGGAGCATACCAGACAGAGTTTCATACAGAAGGCTTTCAGAAGTTTTCCATGGTATATCTGGGCCGAGGAACGGCAGAACAGTATGAAAATATAGATGTCACAGGCAAACTGGTCCTCATTGATATCAATCAGAGAGAAGAGTGGTGGATTAATTTTCCGGTCTATCAGGCTCATTTAAAGGGAGCGGCGGCTCTGATCGCAGTTCAGGATAACGGATATGGGGAAATACATAATACGGCCTTAAATGCGCAGGATATCGCAGGACCGAAGGAGGCTGCTGCTTTTTCTATTTCTCAGGCGGACGCAGCTGTGCTCAAAGCAGATCTGGCGTTGGCGGCAGCGGAAGGACACCGGGCATATGGGGAGACAACGGTGCTGTTTGACGCCTGTTCTTCGGTCATCAGAGATCAGGAAACCTTTAATATTGTAGGAAGCATCCCAGGGCGTGAGACGGATTCCATGATCCTGCTATCGGCCCATTACGATTCCTATTTTACGGGCTTTCAGGATGATAATGCGGCAGTTGCCATGATGTTTGGCATTGCAAGGGCTATTTTAAAGACAGGATATAAGCCGAATAAGACGCTGGTGTTCTGCGCGCTGGCTGCGGAGGAGTGGGGCGTAGTGAATTCCAAATATGACTGGTCTGCCGGAGCCTATGAGCAGGTCTTCACAGCCCGGCCGGAATGGCAGGGAAAGGTGTTTGCAGACTTAAATTTCGAACTTCCGGCTCATGCTCACGGCCCGAAAGACGGAGTGAGGTGTACATATGAATATGCTTCGTTTATGGAAGAATTTGTAAAACGCATTAACAACATACCGACTGCTTATCCGGAAGGGCTGGAAGTGGTATATCCCATCCAGACCTGGTCAGATGATTTTTCCATGGCTATTGCGGGAATCCCGTCTATGGTAAATGAATTTAGTGCGGGAGAGTTTATGGAGACCCATTACCATTCCCAGTTTGACAATGAACAGTATTATCAGGAGGACGTATTCCGTTTCCACCATGAGCTCTATGGCAGACTGGTACTTGCCATTGACCGGGCGGCAGTGGTTCCGCTGGACTTTGGACGATTGTTTCAGGCAGTAAAAGCCAGTGTAGACCCGGATATGTGCGGCAGAACCGGAGCCGGTGAGGAAGAACTTTTAAAAAAGCTGAACCGGGCAGGGAAACTGGCAGAAGATTTGTACGACAGAGTAAAGGCTGTGAACCACAGATATGGTGAGCTTTTGGAAGCTGATAGGGAGAATGGACAGGGGGAAGGAACAGAGAACGATCTGCGGAAATTAGAGCGCTGCTGCCGGGAGTTTAACCGCCGCCTGCTTTATATATTCAGAAAGGAACAGGATTATTTTGTGCGTTTGAACTGGCATGACGAAGTGCTGTTTCCTCAGGAAGCAGCAGGAAGCAATCTGGAAGCTATTTACAAGGCACTGGATTGTCTGCGCCAGGGAGATGCTCAGGGCAGTCTGGATGCCGTATATGGGATTGACAATAATCGTTATGCCTTCCAATTTGACCGTGAGGTGTTCAGGTATTTTACGGAATATGTGCTTAATCAGCCGGCAGACCGGCTGAAATGGGGAGCAGGACGTATCATACGCCATGAAAATCTGTTTGAACTTGTGACTGATCTGAAGAACGCTCAGGAAACAGTTGGAGGCCATGGGGCAGATCTGAAGAATGAATATGAGAGACTTCTTAAGGTAGCAGGAAACCAGGAACAGTGCTACCGGGATGATATCCGGTATATGGAAGCTTCTGTGGAAAAGCTGATCGGACAGATGGAAGAGTGCCTGAAGGTTTTTGACAGGGAGGTGCAGTTTTCGTAATATGGAAAGTGATAAATTATACAGGGTAAAAAAAGAGGATCTGCCCAGGCTTCAGGAGCTTTTGGTGGAATGTTTTTCTGGAGATCCTCTGTACTGCCAGCTGATCCCGGATCAGGAAACAAGAAATAGGCTGCTTCCGGAGCTGTTTGAATGCGATCTCACGGAATTTTTTGAAACCTGTGAAATTTTTGCGGAAAGTCCTGATATGAATGCTCTGTTGGTCGTATCAGATGAATCGGAACCCTATAATCCTCTGACCTTTTATCTGGCAGAGGCCTGGGCCGGCCTGAGAACGGACGAGTATCTGATAAAAGAAGATCCCAGTTTAAAGACACTGTGGAATTTTGTAAAAGGGCGGGATTATTTAAATTCCCGCTGGACCGATCAGCTTCATCAGGAGGAACGCCTTCATGTGATCTATCTGGCAGTACGCCCCACTATGCAGCACCACGGGCTGGCGGCTGTTCTCATGGAAGAGGTGATTGCATATGCTCAGTCTCATCACCTGATGGTGTCTCTTGAAACACATAATCCGGCCAATGTTCCCATGTACGAGCATTTCGGCTTTAAGATCTTTGGAATTGTACAGAAAAACTTTGACCTTAAGCAGTACTGCATGATCCGGGAATTCAGGTAGAAGATAAATGCGGTATAACCTTTGATTATACAGGCAATTCCAAAATTGTATATTTGCAAGTACAAAAATTCAGACAGAACGGTTGAAATACACCCCTTTATGAGATATGATAAAAAGAAATTGTCAGCGATAGGAAAGATATAACCTGAGTGAATAGTAATAAAGGGGGAATGCTGGAATGGATTATAATGTAACTCTGATTCCCGGAGATGGGATTGGTCCTGAGATTGTAAGAGAAGCCAAAAAGGTGATGGATCGTGTGGGAGAAGTATATGGTCATTGCTTTCAATATAAAGAGATCCTGATGGGCGGCTGTTCCATTGACGCATATGGAGTGCCCCTTACAGATGAGGCGATGGAGACTGCCAGAGAGAGTGACGCAGTCCTTTTAGGAGCAGTGGGAGGAGATGTGGGAAATTCCCGCTGGTATGATGTGGCACCGGATAAGCGTCCTGAGGCAGGGCTGTTAGCCATCCGCAAGGGACTGGGACTCTTTGCCAACATCCGTCCGGCCTATCTCTACAGCCAGCTTGCAAAGGCCTGTCCCTTAAAGGAAGAAATCATCGGAGACGGCTTTGACATGGTGATCGTGAGGGAACTCACGGGAGGCCTGTATTTCGGAGCACGTCATACAGAAGAGGTGGACGGGGTTATGACAGCCGTGGATACCCTTACCTACAATGAGAAGGAAATCCGCCGTATTGCGGTAAAAGCCTTTGATATCGCCATGAAGCGGCGCAAAAAGGTTACCAGCGTGGATAAGGCCAACGTGCTGGATTCCTCCAGGCTCTGGAGAAAGGTAGTGGAGGAAGTGGCAAAGGACTACCCGGAGGTAGAGCTGTCCCATATGCTGGTGGACAACTGCGCCATGCAGCTGGTGATGAATCCGGGGCAGTTTGACGTGATCCTTACGGAAAATATGTTTGGCGATATTCTTTCCGACGAAGCCAGCATGATCACAGGCTCTATCGGTATGCTGTCCTCCGCCAGCTTAAATGAAACCCGCTTCGGCCTTTATGAGCCAAGCCACGGCTCCGCGCCGGATATTGCGGGAAAGGATCTTGCAAACCCCATTGCGACGATACTTTCTGCCGCAATGATGCTGCGGTATTCCTTTGACCTGGATCAGGAGGCTGATGCAGTGGAGGAGGCAGTCCGCCAGGTACTGGAGGACGGATACCGCACAGGCGATATTATGGCTGAAGGCTGCAAAAAGGTGGGTACCAGAGAAATGGGCGATCAGATTGCAGCGCGCATCTGCCGGACAGAGGCTTAAATACAGAAATAACCCCATAAAAGGAGATCGGACATATGAAAAGTGATGCAGTAAAGACCGGTATGCAGCAGGCGCCTCACCGCTCCCTGTTTAATGCCCTTGGAATGACGGAAGAAGAGATGAAAAAGCCCATGGTGGGTATTGTAAGCTCCTATAATGAGATCGTGCCGGGCCATATGAATCTGGATAAAATTGTGGAGGCTGTAAAACTGGGCGTAGCCATGGCAGGAGGTACTCCGGTGGTGTTTCCGGCTATTGCAGTCTGCGACGGCATTGCCATGGGCCATATCGGCATGAAATATTCTCTGGTAACAAGAGACCTGATTGCAGATTCTACAGAGTGCATGGCGCTGGCCCACCAGTTTGACGCCCTTGTTATGGTTCCCAACTGCGATAAAAATGTGCCGGGGCTTCTGATGGCTGCAGCCAGGATCAATGTGCCTACCGTATTTGTCAGCGGCGGCCCCATGCTGGCAGGCCACGTAAAGGGACACAAGACCAGTCTTTCCAGTATGTTTGAGGCAGTGGGTGCCTATACAGCCGGAACCATTACCGAGGAAGACGTAAAAGAATACGAGAGAAAAACCTGCCCTACCTGCGGCTCCTGCTCCGGCATGTATACAGCTAACAGCATGAACTGCTTAACAGAGGTTCTGGGAATGGGGCTTAAGGGCAACGGAACCATCCCGGCTGTTTACTCCGAACGTATTAAGCTGGCAAAGCACGCCGGCATGCAGGTTATGGAGATGTACCGCAGAAATATCCGACCAAGGGATATTATGACAAAAGAAGCCTTTATGAATGCTATGACTATGGACATGGCCCTGGGCTGCTCCACCAACAGTATGCTCCATCTTCCGGCCATTGCTCATGAGGCGGGCGTGGATTTAAACGTGGATATTGCCAATGAGATCAGCGCCAGAACCCCGAATCTCTGCCATCTGGCTCCTGCAGGCCCTACCTATATGGAGGACTTAAACGAGGCCGGAGGCATCTATGCGGTGATGAACGAGATCAGCAAGAAGGGACTTTTAAATCTGGACTGCATGACCGTAACGGGAAAGACCGTGGGAGAAAATATAAAGAATTGTCCAAACTTAAATCCAGAGGTGATCCGCCCGGTAGAAAATCCCTACAGCCAGACCGGCGGCATCGCCATCCTAAAGGGCAATCTGGCCCCGGATTCCGCCGTGGTAAAGCGTTCTGCCGTTGCGCCTGAGATGTTAAAGCATGAAGGTCCGGCCAGAGTCTTTGACTGTGAGGAGGATGCTATTGCAGCCATCAAGGGAGGAAAGATCGTTGCGGGAGATGTAGTTGTGATCCGCTATGAAGGCCCCAAGGGCGGCCCCGGTATGAGAGAGATGCTCAATCCTACCTCCGCTATTGCAGGAATGGGACTGGGCTCTACGGTAGCTCTGATCACGGACGGACGGTTCTCCGGCGCTTCCAGAGGCGCTTCCATCGGCCATGCATCCCCGGAGGCAGCAGTGGGCGGCCCTATTGCACTGGTGGAAGAAGGGGACCGGATTTCCATTGATATTGACAATCATTCCCTGAATGTCCTTGTATCCGATGAGGAGCTGGAAGCAAGAAGGGCAAAATGGCAGCCCAGAGAACCGAAGGTGACCTCGGGGTATCTGGCAAGATATGCCTCCCTTGTGACCTCCGCGGACAAGGGCGCTATCCTTCAGGTAAAGCAGTAAGAAGATAAAATCAAAATCCCTTTGAGAAGGAGTAACAGGACTATGAGTAAATTGACGGGGGCAGAAATCGTTATTGAATGTTTAAAGGAACAGGGAGTGGATACGGTGTTTGGCTATCCGGGCGGAGCCATCCTGAATATATACGATGCGCTGTATCAGCATCAGCATGAGATTACCCATATTCTTACCTCTCATGAGCAGGGCGCTTCCCATGCGGCAGACGGATATGCCAGAGCCACAGGAAAAGTAGGAGTGTGTCTGGCTACTTCCGGCCCCGGTGCGACCAATCTGGTAACAGGAATCGCCACCGCCTATATGGACTCCGTTCCCGTAGTTGCCATTACCTGCAACGTAGCTAACAGCCTGCTGGGAAAGGACAGTTTCCAGGAGATTGATATTACAGGCGTTACCATGCCCATTACCAAGTACAATTTCATTGTAAAAGATATAAATAAGCTGGCAAAGGTGATTCGCCGTGCTTTCACGATAGCCCAGACCGGCCGTCCCGGCCCGGTGCTGATCGATATCACAAAAGATGTGACTGCGGCTGTATGTGAATATGAGCCTCAGGCTCCGGAGCCTATTGTGCGTCAGAGCGATTCCATTTTAGAGGAGGATGTGGAGCAGGCTATTTCCATGATCCGCAAAGCTCAGAAGCCCTTTATTTTTGTAGGAGGCGGAGCTGTGATCTCCAATGCATCGGAGGAATTGCGGGCATTTGCCAAAAAAATACAGGCTCCAGTGGCGGACAGCCTGATGGGAAAGGGTGCTTATGACGGCACCGATGAGCTTTATACAGGCATGGTAGGCATGCACGGCACAAAAACCTCAAATTTCGGTATCACAGAGGCAGATCTGCTGATCGTAGTGGGAGCACGCTTCAGCGACCGCGTGACGGGAAATGCCTCCAAATTTGCAAAAAATGCCAAAATTCTCCAGATTGATATTGACCGTGCGGAAATCAATAAAAATATCCATGTGGATGCCCGGATCATCGGAGACGCCAAGGTCATCTTGAGAAAGCTCAATGCCAGGCTGGATCCCATCAACCATGACGAATGGATCGCCCATATTGAGCGGATGAAGGATATGTATCCTCTGCGTTACGACAAGTCTGTGCTTACAGGGCCGTTTATCATACAGACCATCAATGAGATGACAAAGGGAGACGCTGTGATCGTCACTGAGGTGGGACAGCATCAGATGTGGGCGGCCCAGTATTATGAATACCGCTATCCCAGATCTCTTTTAACCTCCGGCGGTCTGGGAACCATGGGCTATGGCCTGGGAGCAGCCATTGGAGCCAAGATGGGCTGTAAGGACAAGACGGTGATCAATATTGCCGGAGACGGCTGCTTCCGCATGAATATGAACGAGATCGCTACTGCCACCCGTTACAATATCCCTGTGATTCAGGTGATATTAAATAATCATGTGCTGGGAATGGTGCGTCAGTGGCAGACGCTCTTTTACGGAAAGCGCTATTCCCAGACGGTGCTCAATGATGCAGTGGACTTTGTAAAGATTGCAGAGGCCATGGGCGCAAAGGCGTACCGTGTGACCCAGAAGGAGGAGCTGGAGCCGGTTTTAAGAGAGGCCATCAGCCTGAATATTCCCGTTGTGATCGACTGTCAGATCGGCTGTGATGACAAGGTATTTCCCATGGTATCTCCGGGAGCACCCATTGCAGATGCCTTTGATGATACAGATTTGAAAATTGGATAGTAAATATACAGCCGGCAGGAAGGTATTAAGTCGCCTTCCTGATCTGGCTGTATTTTTTTGGAAATACTAAGAGAAAAGAAAAAATATTCTGAAATTTATGCTTGAAAATTTCGTAAAAAAGGAGTATAGTGTTTTCAATGCATTATCACTACATCATGATAAAGCGAATATAGGCGGACAGTTTGCATAGTGAAAAACTGTCTGCATATATATAAATACAGGTGCAGGGCAAAAAATGAAAGGTACCCAGAATAAGGAGGAGACAGGATGAGCAGAGTTTATAATTTTTCCGCAGGTCCGGCTGTGCTGCCGGAGGCTGTTCTGAAGGAAGCTGCAGCAGAGATGCTGGATTACAGAGGCACTGGAATGTCAGTGATGGAGATGAGCCACCGTTCAAAATCATACGATGACATTATCAAGGCTGCGGAATCAGATCTGCGGGACCTTTTACAGATTCCTGATAATTACCGGGTGCTTTTCATGCAGGGCGGCGCATCCCAGCAGTTCGCCATGGTTCCCATGAACCTGATGAAGAACCGGGTAGCAGATTACATTATCACCGGACAGTGGGCGAAAAAGGCCCATAAGGAAGCCGGGATGTACGGACAGGCAAATGTTGTTGCATCCAGTGCAGACAAGACATTTTCCTATATTCCTGACTGTTCCGATCTTCCCATTTCAGAAAATGCGGACTATGTGTATATCTGTGAGAACAACACCATTTACGGAACCAAGTTCTGGACCCTTCCCAATACAAAGGGCAAGGATCTGGTGGCAGACCAGTCTTCCTGCTTCTTATCTGAGCCGGTGGATGTGACGAAATACGGCCTTATTTTTGCAGGTGCCCAGAAAAATGTAGGACCTGCAGGAACGGTCATTGCCATTATCAGAGAGGATCTGATCCGAGAGGATGTGCTGGATGGAACACCCACCATGCTGCGCTACAAAACCCATGCGGATGCAGGCTCCCTGTACAACACCCCCCCTACCTACGGCATTTACATCTGCGGCAAGGTATTTAAGTGGCTAAAGGAAATGGGCGGTCTGGAGGAAATGAAAAAGTGCAACGAGAAGAAGGCAAAGCTTCTCTATGATTTCCTGGATCAGAGCCGTCTCTTTAAGGGGACTGTGGAAAAGAAGGATCGTTCCCTTATGAATGTGCCCTTTATCACGGGAAATGAGGAAATGGACGCGCTTTTTGTAAAGGAGTCTAAGGCAGCGGGTCTTGAAAACTTAAAGGGACACCGCACCGTAGGAGGCATGAGAGCCAGCATTTACAATGCAATGCCCATGGAGGGCGTGGAGAAGCTGGTAGCCTTTATGGATGAGTTTGAGAAGAAATGGGGGCAGGGGAAATGAAAAAGATTCAGTGCTTAAATCCAATTGCTGCCTGCGGAACTGAGCTGTTCCCGGCAGATTATACCTTTACCGATCAGATGGCAGAGGCAGATGCGGTTCTGGTGCGCAGCGCCTCCATGCATGAGCTGGAGCTTCCGGAAGGACTTCTGGCCGTAGGCCGTGCCGGAGCCGGTGTGAATAATATCCCTCTGGATGAATGTGCCAAAAAGGGAATCGTGGTATTTAATACTCCGGGAGCCAATGCAAACGGCGTAAAGGAGCTGGTTTTGGCAGGGCTCTTCCTGGCTTCCAGAGATATTGCAGGAGGACTTGCATGGTGTAAGGAAAATGCCGCAGATCCCCAGATTGCGAAGACAACGGAAAAGAGCAAAAAGGCCTTTGCAGGCTGTGAAATAAAGGGAAAGAAATTGGGTGTCATCGGTCTTGGAGCCATCGGCGCAGAAGTGGCAAACGCAGCTACCCATCTGGGAATGGATGTATATGGCTATGATCCCTATATCTCTGTTAATGCCGCCTGGAGGCTTTCCAGAAATGTAAAGCATATTACCAATGTGGACACCATTTTCCAGGAGTGTGATTACATAACCGTTCATGTGCCGCTTATGGAGTCTACAAAGGGCATGATTAATAAAGAAAAGCTGGACATGATGAAGGATGGCGTGGTAGTATTAAACTTTGCCAGAGACACACTGGTAAATGATGACGATATGGCAGAGGCGCTGGCATCCGGTAAGGTGGCCCGCTATGTAAGCGACTTCCCCAATCCCAAAGCAGCCAATATGGATCGTGTGATCCTGACGCCTCATCTGGGAGCATCCACAAAGGAGTCTGAGGATAACTGTGCAGTGATGGCTGTTAAAGAGCTGACGGATTATCTGGAAAATGGAAACATCCGCAATTCCGTGAATTTCCCGGCCTGCGATATGGGTGTATGCCAGGCAGAAAGCCGGATCGCGGTGCTTCATATGAATATCCCAAATATGATCGGACAGATTACGGGAATTCTGGCAGCCCAGGGCGTAAATATTACGGACATGACAAATAAGAGCCGTGATAAGTATGCTTATACGCTTCTGGATCTGGAGCATAAGCTGGAAGCGGCTACCATTGAGAAATTAAAAGCCATCGAGGGTGTGCTCAGGGTGCGCAAGGTAAAATAAGTGATAATGAAGCCTGTGATGTTAAGGCATCGGCAGTGTGAATTGTAAGAGCCTTCATGGCCGGCCGGCTGTGGAGGCTTTTTGGTCTCTGCGATCAGCCGGATGGCTGTGAGGGCTTTTTGAGTCTCTGGCCTCTGCGGACAGGGAGAATAGAAAGAGGAGAAAAATTATGGCAGCAGTAAAACCATTTATCTGTATCAGACCCAGGGGGGAGATGGCGGCCCGTACAGCGGCCCTCCCCTATGATGTATATAATCGGCAGGAGGCCTGTGAGGCCGTCAAGGGGAACCCATATTCATTTTTAAATATTGACCGTCCGGAGACACAGTTTCCGGCAGAGGTAGACACATATGATGACCGGGTATATGAAAAGGCCAGGGAGCTTCTTGACAGCCAGATCAAAGAGGGCATATATGTAACAGATCCCGATCCTGCCTACTATCTGTATGAGCTTACCATGGATGGACGCAGCCAGACCGGGATCGTGGCCTGCTGCGCAGTGGATGACTATATAAACGGGGTCATCAAAAAGCATGAGAATACCAGAGAAGACAAGGAGCAGGACCGCATCCGCCATGTGGATGCCACCAACGCCCATACAGGCCCTATTTTTCTGACTTACCGCAGGCAGGAGGAATTAAAACGCCTAGTGGAGCAGGCAAAAAATGAGAAGGCTCTGTATGATTTTGTATCAGAGGACGGTATCCGCCACAGGGTATGGAAAATAGGTGATCCCGGGATGGTAAAGGCAGTAGAGGAGGCCTTTGAGAAGCTTTCTGCGGCCTATATTGCAGACGGCCACCACAGAGCGGCTTCAGCCGTCAAGGCGGGACTTAAAAGACGGAAGGAAAACCCGGACTACACGGGAAAAGAGCCCTTTAACTATTTTCTGTCTGTTCTGTTCCCCGATGATGAGCTGATGATCCTGCCCTATAACCGGGTGGTAAAGGACTTGAACGGTCTGGAAAAAGAGGGATTTTTAAAGAAGGCAGAAGAAAAATTTGAGATTCATCTTTTGGGAAAGGAGGCCTTTGCCCCGGATCAGAAGGGAACCTTTGGAATGTATCTGGAGGGAGAATGGTACGGTCTGAAGATAAGGCCGGAATATGAGAGTGAAGATCCGGTCGCAGGGCTGGATGTATCCATTCTTCAGGATCAGCTTTTAGGACCTGTTCTTGGAATCGGTGATCCGAGAACAGACTGCAGAATTGATTTTATCGGAGGAATCCGGGGATTAAAGGAGTTGGAACGCAGAGCGGACAGCGATATGAAGCTTGCATTTTCCATGTATCCCACTTCCATTACAGAGCTTTTGGCGGTGGCGGATGCAGGACAGCTGATGCCGCCTAAATCCACCTGGTTTGAGCCAAAACTCAGAAGCGGGCTGTTTATCCACCGCCTGTCATAGAAGGAGCCAGAGAACTGCCTTCTTCCGGGGAACTGCCTTCTTCGGGGAGATTGCCGCCCCTTTGTGGATCCGCTTCCTTCATGCCATAGACGCGGATCCATTCCTTGGTGCCCTCTACCTTGACTGTTTCACAGCGGCTGCGTTCCAGAAACTGGATCAGCCCATAGCAGTCGATCCACACCTCCTTTCCCTCCTGGCGGCGGGCTTCGTCAAAGATCAGCTCCAGTCCGAAATGGAGGTGTGGTGTGTCGATGTTGTTGGTATTTTCCGTAGTGCTGTAGCCGGTGCGGCCCAGATAGCCGATCACGTCTCCGGCCTGGACATAGGAACCCTGAGAGAGATTGGACTGGTAGGGGTAGTTTTTGCGCAGATGGGCGTAGTAATAGTAACGTTTCTGATCCAGGCTGCGGATCCCAATCCTCCAGCCGCCATAGGGGTTCCAGCCAATGGCTTCCACATAGCCGGACTCTACGGCGATAATGGGGGTTCCTACCTGCCCCATCATGTCATGGCCCAGGTGCTGGCGCTTAAAGCCATAGCTTCTTGCTGCCCCGAAATCATCATAATCATTGTAGGGAAAGCCCTTGGCGATGGGAGAAAAGGCTTTCAGGCCGTATTTTGTGACCCAGATGGTGCCAGAGTCCTGATCCTGATTTTCAGAGACATATTCCGGCGGGGCTTCGCTTACAGGGATTTCCGCTTTAAATACTCCTACCATTCCGTCCAGGACGGCTCCGTATGCTTCTCTGTAGTAGTCAAAGTTCTTCGATTTTTCTTTCAGTGTGTCCATTGTCGTTTCACCCTTTAATACCGCTTCTGCCATGGCTTCCATATCCTTTGGCCGGTAGGAGGAAAAATCTCCGCCGTACCGGCTGCCAAGGAGAGCAAGAAGATCGACCCAGTTTAGATGGATCGGGCTTTGAACGGTATCTACATCATAGCGGAAGGCCTGATTTAAGGCTTCGGCTGTTACATTAAAATCCACCCACTTTATACTGCTTTTTGCCGGGGCTTTTGAGGCATCGGAGGAAGATGCCAAAGGGCGGCCGGAAAGAACGTTTAAGGCTTTTTGGTGAAAGGCCGGAAAAAGGCCGGAGAACAGAAATACAAGTGCTGCAAGCTCCGCCCAAATGACCGCCTGGGAGTGCTTGTGGAAAAAACTGGAAATATGGGAAATAAAATGAGGGAAAAGCTTCATCAAAAGTACCTCTTTAGAATAAGGTCCTGAGAACAGTCTATGGGGTGGGATGGGAAAATATGATGGTGGGGAAGAGACGGCCAAATTAAATTGAGAAAATGATGCGTATGTGGTAAAATAAGGACAGAATGCGAGCCATGTGGGGTTGTATGAGGCGGCATAGGACAAGGAGGAGTAAACGTGGAAAATTTTGAATTTTATGCACCGACGCGGATGATTTTTGGAAAGGATACCCATCTTAAGGTGGGAAAGCTGATCCGGGAGTATGGCTTTAAGAAGGTTCTCATTCATTTTGGCGGAGGAAGCGTGAAGCGGACGGGTCTTCTTGATACGGTTTGCAGGTCATTGGAGGAAGAAGGGATCGGATATGTGCTGCTAGGAGGCGTTCAGGCCAATCCGGTTCTTTCCATGGCAAGAAAGGGTATTGAGCTGTGCCGGAGGGAACAGGTAGATTTTATCCTAGCAGTAGGCGGAGGAAGCGTGATCGATTCCTCCAAGTGCATAGCAGACGGCGTAGGGAATCCTGATGTGGATGTATGGAAATTCCATATGAAGGAAGCTGTTCCGAAGAAGGCCCTCCCTGTTGGTGTTATTCTTACATTGGCTGCCGCAGGCAGTGAGATGAGCGCCTCCTGCGTGATCACTAACGAGGAAAACGGCCTAAAGAGAGGTTTTAACAGTGTAACTCACAGGCCTTTATTTTCCATCTGTAACCCGGAGCTGACCTATACCGTAAATGCCTTCCAGACAGGCTGCGGCACAGTGGATATTATGATGCATACTCTGGAGCGGTATTTCAGTCTGGGACATGATACAAGCCTTACAGACCGTATGGCGGAGGGACTGTTAAAGGCTGTGATCGAGGCAGGAAGGATTGTCCATGAAAATCCGGAGGATTATGAGGCAAGAGCGGCACTGATGTGGGCTGGAAGCCTTTCCCACAATGACCTGACCGGAGCAGGAAGACAGGTATTTATGCCGGTTCATCAGTTAGAGCATGAACTGTCGGGAATGGACGACCGGATCGCCCATGGTGCAGGCCTGTCGGCGCTCTGGGCTTCCTGGGCCAGATATGTATATCAGAATGATGTGAACCGTTTTGCGCAGTATGCAGTGAATGTATGGAATCAGGAGATGGATTTTGAACATCCGGAGCGTACGGCGCAGGCCGGTATCCGGGAAACGGAAGATTACTTTAAATCCCTGGATATGCCGGTGAGCTTAAAGGAACTGGGCGTGGATCCTGCATCCTTTAAGGTGATGGCAGAAAAATGCTCCGGAGGTGGAGCACGCAGGCTGACAGGCATCCGGGAACTGGATGAGGAAGACATGATCCGCATCTATGAGATGGCTATGGGTGAGTGAGACCGTACAGTGATATAGGAAATGCTCCGGGCAGTTTATGAGACTGCCGGAGCATTTTTTCGCTGCTGTAACTTGTATCAAGGAGATCCTGCAGCCGGATTTACAGTGCGATGATCTCACGGTCATCCGGCACATACAGTTCTCCCCGGTAATAGGTATGTCCTTCTGCCGTATAGAGCGCCTTGCGTTCAGAGATCTGTTTATCTTCGGTGTGCCACAGAAGCAGATGGGGGATTTTAAGCTCTTCGGCCAGTTCACAGGCCTCCTTTACGGTGCTGTGATGCTTTTCATATGGTTTAAAGCGGTCTCTGTCTTTGTAGAGGCAGAAGGCTTCGTGGAGCAGCCAGGAGCTTCCCTTTACAATGGATACGCATTCGCGGTTTAATGGTTCATCTCCGGCGAATGTAAGCTTTTTCCCGTTTTTTAAAACCGTGGTGAAGCCGAATTGCTTTGCCTTGGTAGAGAGAATATCAAAAAATGTCACATCATAATCCAGAATGTGTACGGTTTCTCCATCCTCTACAGGAACAAGGAAAATCCGTTCTCCGATCATGTTGTAAAATTTCCCCTGCAATGTCAGGCGGCAGAGGGTGGAAATAGTTTCGGTAAGATCCGGATGGCAGTAGATCTGAAGCTGTCCCCGATAGGCATCTTTTTTCATGGCAGCAGCAATCATGCGGATCATCCATACGATCCCCAAAATGTGATCCGTGTGCTCATGGGTCACGAAAATATGGTGGATATGAGAAAGATCCACATTCATTTCTTCCAGAATCTTAAGGATTCCGTTTCCGCCTCCGGCGTCGACCATAAAAAATTCATCCTCATCTTTTAAGGCAAAGCAGGTATTGTAGCAGTGCACTGCCTGGGCGTTTCCGGTTCCGAATACATATAATTTTTCCATAGATTTTCCTTTCCAAAAGAGTTTGTCATAAATTTTTAAATCATGTTTTATGGGAAAAACTTTAAAATATGCTACAAATATGGTACTATAATCCTAGCGAAATTGCAATAAGTGTACAGTTTTGAGTTTCCGCATTTCGCACCGCACCCTGGAGTCTGGTGTGCAGGGTTCCGGTTTTCTAATGACCTACAAAGTCACCCTGCACACCAGACTCCAGGGCACACTGCAAAATGCGGAAACTCAAACAATCGACGTACGGGGGAATGTATTATGAGAGACGTGGCATATCTGCAGCTTCTGGCGCGGGAATTTCCTTCTGTGAAGGAAGCGACAGGGGAAATCGTAAATCTGATGGCAATTTGCAGTCTGCCTAAGGGAACGGAGTATTTTTTCAGCGATCTTCATGGAGAATATGAAGCCTTTATTCATCTGCTTCGGTCTTCCTCCGGCATTATCAGGGAGAAGATCAAGGAAACTTTTGGATATGTGATCCCGGAGGAGGAGCAGCTGCAGCTGGCAAACCTGATCTATTATCCGGAGCGCCATCTGCCCAGGATGATGAAGCAGGGCAGATATACGGAGGACTGGCAGCGTATCACCATTTACCGGCTGGTACAGATCTGCCGGGAGGTGGCATCCAAGTATACCCGTTCCAAGGTCCGCAAAAAGATGCCGAAGGAATATGCATATACCATTGATGAACTGCTTCATGTGGATGGAAATGATGAAAATAAAAAGCTTTATTACAATGAGATTATCCATTCGATCATAGACACCAGTATTGCGGATAAGTTTATAGCAGCGCTCTGCCGGCTGATCCAGAATCTTACCATTGATAATCTCCATATTATTGGGGATATTTTTGACAGAGGCCCCAGGGCGGATATCATTATGCAGGAGCTGATGAGCTTCCATGATGTGGATATCCAGTGGGGAAATCACGATATTTCCTGGATGGGGGCTGCTGCGGGCAATCTGGCCTGTATCTGCAATGTACTGCGGATCGCTATAAGCTACAACAGCTTTGATGTGCTGGAGGATGGCTACGGTATCAATCTGCGCCCGCTTTCTATGTTTGCGGCGCGGGTATATCAGGATGATCCGTGCGAGCGTTTTATGCCCAGGATCCTGGATGAAAATCTTTACGACGCAGTGGATTCCGGACTGGCTGCCAGGATGCACAAGGCGATCGCTGTCATTCAATTCAAGGTGGAAGGAGCTATGATCATGCGCCATCCGGAGTATGGGATGGAGGACCGGCTCCTACTTCCGGCTGTGGATTATGAAATGGGAACCGTAACGATCGGAGGAAGGGCCTATCCCATGCTGGATATCAATTTCCCGACGATCGATCCAAGAAATCCGCTGGAACTTACAAGGGGGGAGAAGGAGCTTCTGCGGGTGCTGTCCGCCTCCTTCCGCCACAGCGAGGTTCTCCATCGTCATGTGCGCTTCCTCTATTCCCACGGGAGCATTTACACCTGCTGCAATTCCAACCTTCTTTACCATGGCTGTATTCCCATGAGAAAGGATGGTACCTTTGAAGGGCTTACCTTTGGAGGAAAGGAATACAGGGGAAAAGAACTGATGGATTACCTGGGCCGTCAGATCCACAACGCCTATTTTATGCCGGACGGACAGCAGGAAAAGCAGGAAGCACTGGATCTTATGTGGTACCTCTGGTGCGGAGCCAAGTCTCCTGTGTTCGGTAAGGATAAGATGACCACATTTGAACATTATTTTGTAGAAGATAAGGCAGCGCATAAGGAAAATATGAATCCTTACTATAAGCTCAGCGAGAGCGAAGAGGTCTGCTGCCGTATTTTAGAGGAGTTCGGTCTCCCGGTGGAGGGCTCCCATATTATCAACGGCCATGTGCCTGTAAAGCTGAAGGACGGTGAAAAGCCGGTAAAAGCAGGCGGAAAGCTCTTTATCATTGACGGAGGGCTGTCAAAGGCTTATCAGAGCACCACAGGCATTGCGGGCTATACGCTGATTTATAATTCCCATCAGCTGTCGCTGGCAGAGCATATGCCCTTTGATCCTAAAAAGGACAGTACGCCCAAGGTATCTATGGTTGAGAGGATGCCTCGCCGGATTATGGTGGCAGATACGGACAAGGGACGGGAGCTCAAGGCACAGATTGCGGATTTAAAAGAACTGGTGGCAGCATACCGGGAAGGCTTAATAAAAGAAAGGGCAGAATAGATGACCAAAAATGAATTTTTACAGGGATTAAAGGAAGAGCTTGAGGGACGTGTGACCCATTCAGCCATTCAGGAAAATATCCGATACTATGATGATTATATTTCTCAGGAGGTGTTAAAGGGAAGTACGGAAGAGGAAGTGACAGAAAGCCTGGGAGGCCCCAGGATTATTGCCAGAACCATTGTGGATGCGGCATATGATACGGAGGATCGTCCGGACGGCTATGATGAATACGGCTCCGGTCCGGCAGAGGAAAGGGAAGCAGGCACCGGTTCCCGGAGTCCCTTTGGCAGTCAGGGAAACGGTCAGGAAAACCCCTATACCGGACACAGCCATATTCATTTTTTGGATTTCAGTAAGTGGTATGTGCGCCTGGGCGCAGGCCTTGTAGTATTTTGTGTGATTTTTCTTATAATGAGCGTCTTTTTCGGCATCGTAGGCCTGGCCGGCTTTATACTGGCCCACATCTGGCCGGTTCTTGTGATACTTATGATCATATGGATGTTCAGAGGGCCGAGGAGATAGATGGAAAATAGAGGTAATTCCACCATTTTCCATTGACAAATCCTGACAGAAAGAATATACTTTATTACGTTGTGTAACAATTTTGTAACAATTACAGCCGATTCAGGTATTCTAAAAGTCAGGGGAGTTAAGATTTGAAGCTGGATGTATTTCGCAGGCTTGCAGTGAAGGCTGCAGCAGGAGTATTTATTTTCGCAGGACTTATGATGATGGATCCGCAGGAGAGCATGGCGGCGGCCAGGACAGAGGTGCAGACCCGATCCTCTTATATGGTGACCATTGAGGCTCCATCTGTGGATGTATATACATATAAAAGCAAGGATTCCAAAACCGTAGGTCAGGTAAAAAGAGGACAGACTTATGAGGTGCTTAAAAAGGAACAGGACGGCTGGGTACAGATCCGCATGGGAAACCGGGAGGGATACATTTCTGCGGCAGGAAATGCCTCTCTGGTAGAAAAGAACCGTCAGACTGTGGACAGCGGGGCCAGACAGCGGCGGGAAGTAGTGGAATTTGCTCTTCAGTTTCTGGGAGGCGAATATAAATACGGCGGAACCGATCCGAACAAGGGAGTAGACTGCTCCGGTTTTACACGATATGTCATGAAGTATGGCGCTTCTGTGGAGATTCCTCATTCTTCCACAGGACAGGCTGCCTGCGGAACGGAAGTTTCCGAAGAAGAGATGCAGCCAGGAGACCTGATCTTTTACAGCAGTCCCTTTGGCAGGATCAATCATGTGGCTATGTATGCGGGAAACGGGCAGGTTGTTCATGCTTCTACAGAAGAAACAGGCATTAAGCTGTCTCCTTATAATTACCGGGAGCCTGTGAAGATTGTAAGTGTTTTGGAGTAAATCTTAAAAAAATATAAACAGGTTGACGAAAATCTTATGTATGTTATAATAAAATCGTAATGAACGTAACAAATATGTAACAATTCAAATCGGATTTGTAATAAACGGGGATGACGAAGAACATGCATAATTTTTTCAGGAAACTGGTTGGAACAGGTGTTGTGTGCGGGATGCTGGTATTTGCGGCTCCTCTTACTTCTATGGCAGCCATTGGGCCGGGGTTTGCAGCAGGTACGTATGTGGCGACCGTGACAGCGGAAAGCGTAAATATCAATAAGAACCGCGACAGCGAGGAGGTTCTTTTTACAGCGAAGGCCGGCAGTACATATGAAGTATTAGAGGACTGCGGAGACGGCTGGATGAAGGTTCGGGTTCACGATACAGAAGGATATCTTCCGGTTTCTGAAAATGCAGTGGTGGAAGAGGCAGAGGAAGGCGAGATCGCCATGATCCAGAAAGAGGCCAGGGAGTCATCCGCTTCCTATAAGAGACAGCAGCTTGCAGACTATGCCCTGCAGTTTGTAGGAGGCCCCTATCAATACGGAGGGAGCGATCCTCATACAGGTGTGGACTGCTCCGGCTTTACCAGATATGTGTATCAGCACGGTGCAGGCATTACATTAAACCGTTCTTCCAGAGGACAGGCTCTTCAGGGAAAAGAAATCAGTGCAGATCAGATGCGTCCGGGAGATCTTTTGTTTTACGGAAGCAAAAGCAACATTGACCATGTTGCCATGTATATTGGAGAAGGAAAGATCGTCCACGCTTCTACGGAGCGCACAGGCATTACGATTTCCAACTGGAATTACAGAAATCCGGTAAAGATCAGAAGTATTATGGAGTAGATTACGGGGGAAACCCACGCACGGTTCGGATTCCGTGCAAAGGATTAGGATAAAAAGATAGAGAGAAAGGCCGGGATAGGGGAGCTATCCTGGCCTTTTCTCAAAGGGGAGTATAAATAATTAATAAGGATGAGGGTGCAGCTTAAGGGAAACTGCATTACCTCATACTCATTTATAATACAAAAATTTCAAAAAAGCAACCGCTTTGAGGAATTTGTATAAAACCACAGTTTTCCGCCATACTAGAGGGTGTATCGTAAACCATCCCGGCGGCGGAAATTGTTTCGCCTGTCAGGAAAATCATTTCAGGAGGTATTTGCCATGTCAAGCAGAAATGACAACATGAACAGCTACAGCAACAGCCAGAATAACGCACAGAACAACAGCCGAAATAACTCTTCAAACAACGCATCAAACGGCCGTTCTAAAAATAACATGAAGAATTCCGCTGAGAATAAGTACGAGAACTGCGGAAGAAACAACGCAAGAAACGATTCTAACGACTGATCTTTGAGATCAGAAAGATAGGCATCCGCATAAAAATGGCATCTGCAGAGAGAACTCTTTTTGCAGATGCCGTTTTTTTAGGCTTCTTCGTGAGGAACCTGTCCGGAGCAGACGCATATACTACAGTAGGACACGCCACAGACAGAAGGAAAACAGAAAGCGGGGTGGAGTGATGAATGATTTTCCGATGATCTCGTACAAACAGCTTGATCAATGGCTGGAGCAGGGAAACGTCCGCCTCCTGGCAGATGTGAGAGAACCGTGGATGTATGGTGAGAACCGCATTTTGGGCAGTGTGAATATACCATATGAAGAGGTAAGAGAACGTTTGGAAGAGTTCCCCAGACAGGGCATGATCGTATGTTACTGCGACCGCGGCGCCAAGAGCATGGTGGTCTGCAGAGACCTCTGGCGCCTGGGATATGAGGTGTCTGATCTGGCAGGAGGAATGTTGGATTACAGGGGGAAATACGTTGACAGAAGACCTATGTGGGATTTAAAATAGAGGAAACACTTCAGGACGGCGTGAAAACAGGCGGGAGCCCGTGCGTCAAGCTTGCTTGTAAGCACGGGTTCCCGCCTGTTTTCACATCGGATGAACATTCGATGCTTCTTGTCCGGCCCACAGCCGGATAAGAAGCCCCATCCTGAAACGCCTCACCTTATTACTAAAAAAGAAAGGAACCATCATCTCATGAAATTATTGTTCGCATCTGATATTCACGGCTCTGCTTTTTACTGCAGGAGACTGTTAGATATTTATAAAGAATCCGGTGCCTCCCGGCTGGTGCTGCTGGGAGACATTCTGTATCATGGCCCAAGAAATGACCTTCCAAAGGAATATGCTCCCAAAGAAGTCATTGCCATGCTGAATCCATTAAAGAACCAGATCTATGCTGTTCGGGGAAACTGTGATACGGAGGTCGATCAGATGGTTCTGGAATTCCCCATTCTGGCAGATTATGCCCTTTTTTCTGTGGAGGGAAAGACCCTTTATGCTACCCACGGACACATTTTTAATCAGGACAATCTTCCGCCTATGCAGGAAGGTGATATTCTCATACACGGCCATACCCATCTGTTAAAGGCTGAGGAGACAGAGGGAGACTGCGGCAGGATCAGGGTGTTAAATCCCGGTTCCGTGTCCATTCCCAAGGGAGGAAATCCGCATACATATGGTATTTTGGAGGACGGCGTATTTACCATCCGTACACTGGACGGTGAAGCGGTTAAGGAAATGAAATTGTAAAAGAGAGGAGAACCAGTTGAAGCAGACCTATGAACTGATCGCCCCCTGCCATTTCGGCCTGGAGGCAGTACTAAAAAAAGAAATCCTGGATCTGGGATATGAGATCGCTTCTGTAGAAGATGGAAGAGTAACCTTTATCGGAGATGACGAGGCAATCTGCAGAGCCAATGTATTTTTAAGGACAGCAGAACGCATTTTATTGAAAGCGGGCAGCTTTAAGGCAGAAACCTTTGAAGAACTGTTTCAGGGCACCAGAGCCATTGCATGGGAGGAACTGATTCCGGAAGATGGAAAATTCTGGGTGGCAAAGGCGTCTTCCATCAAGAGCAAGCTGTTCAGCCCCTCCGATATTCAGTCTATTATGAAAAAAGCCATGGTAGAGCGGATGAAGAGCCATTATAAGGTGACTTGGTTCCCAGAAAATGGAGCCAGCTTCCCTCTGAGGGTTTTTCTGTACAAGGATATTGTAACCATTGGAATTGACACCAGCGGAGATTCCCTTCACAAAAGGGGGTATCGTACTCTTACCAGCAAGGCACCAATTACGGAAACACTGGCGTCGGCCCTGATCCTTTTAACACCCTGGAATAAGGATCGGATCCTGGTAGATCCTTTCTGCGGCAGCGGCACCTTCCCTATTGAGGCTGCTATGATCGCCGCCAATATAGCTCCGGGCATGAACCGGTCTTTCCTGGCAGAGGACTGGAAAAATATTATCGGGCGCAAATGCTGGTATGAGGCTATGGATGAGGCAAACGATCTGGTGGATGACAGCGTGCAGGTCGATATTCAGGGCTATGATATTGACGGGGATATCGTAAAGGCCGCCCGCTTAAATGCCCAGTCTGCAGGCGTGGACCATATGATCCATTTCCAGCAGCGGCCTGTAAGCGCTTTAAGCCATCCGAAAAAATATGGCTTTATTATTTCTAATCCTCCTTACGGAGAGCGGATTGAAGAGAAGAAGAATCTTCCGGTTCTCTACAGGGAAATCGGAGAGCGGTTTGCCGCTCTGGACGCCTGGTCTATGTACCTGATCACATCCTATGAGGATACGGAAAAATGCATTGGGCGCAAGGCGGATAAGAACCGAAAGATCTATAACGGCATGCTGAAAACCTATTTCTATCAGTTTATGGGGCCGAAGCCTCCCAGACGCAGTCAGGAGAAGAAAATTGATAAACAGGAATAGGAGGGCTTTGGGGGCTGTTTTGGCCGTTTGCATAGCTGTTATGACGGCAGGCTGCGCTGTTTTGGCAGATAAAAGGAGTCCGGATAGTTCGTTCGGATATGAAGATGTCCGCGAGCAGGAAACAGAACAAACGGAGCAGAGCCTTTCTGCCCTTCCGGAGGTGGGAGAGAAGGATGCTTCCTGCCAGATTTGGAACCGGGGGCTTCCTGAGGATACAATTCTGCCCCGTTCCTATGATTACAGGGAGGAAGGACGTGCGCCCCAGATTGGAAATCAGGGCTCTCTTGGAACCTGCTGGGCCTTTGCCTCCCTGACGGCACTGGAATCGTCGCTTCTTCCTGAGAAGAATGAGTCATTTTCAGTGGATCATATGTCCATGCATAATAATTATACGCTGGGACAGGATGAAGGCGGAGAATATACCATGTCCATGGCATATCTTCTGGGCTGGCAGGGACCCGTGTGGGAATCCGAGGACCCTTATGGAGATGGCGTTTCCCCCTGCGGCCTGAAGCCCAGGCTTCATGTACAGGAAATCCAGATCCTTCCGTCTAAGGATTATGAGGCGATCAAGAGGGCTGTATATCTGGAGGGAGGAGTTCAAAGTTCCCTTTATACTTCCATGCAGGATTATGACAGTGAATCCGTGTATTACAACCGGGATACGAATTCCTACTGCTATGTGGGAACGAACGAGCCGAACCATGATTCTGTTATCATTGGCTGGGATGATGATTATCCAAAAGAAAATTTCAATATGGATCTGGAGGGTGACGGCGCATTTATCTGTACCAACAGCTGGGGAGAAAACTTTGGCGATGAAGGCTATTTTTATGTGTCCTATTACGATACCAATATCGGTGTTCATAACATTGTATACACCGGGGCAGAGTCCGCCGGGCTTTATGAAAAGATCTATCAGAGCGACCTGTGCGGCTGGGTAGGGCAGATCGGCTATGGTCGGGATACCGTCTGGGCGGCCAATACCTTCCGGGCAGGTGAGAAGGAAGAACTGGAAGCCGCCGGATTTTATGCGACCGGACCCGATACGGAGTATGAAATGTATCTGGCCAGATATCTGCCGGAAGTACAGGAGGGGATTTCCGGGGCTGAAAAGGAAAGCCAGAGCGCCCGTATGGATCGGGCTTTGAATGACCGAAGGCCCATAGCCAGGGGAAAACTGATGTATTCCGGCTATTATACGGTTCCTTTTGATGAAAAAATACTATTGGATGCAGGAGAAAAATTTGCTATAATAGTTAAAATAAAAACTCCGGATACCGTTCATCCGGCAGCGATCGAATATGATGCCGGAGACGGGATCGCCAGAGTCGATCTTACAGACGGAGAAGGATATCTGAGCCATGACGGCAGTCTCTGGGAGCGTGTGGAGGAAACTCAGAAATGCAACCTCTGCCTGAAGGCATATACCAATACAAAAGGATAGAGGATTATGGAACAGAAGATCATTTTTGCAACAGGGAATCAGGGGAAAATGAGGGAGATCCGGGCCATTTTGTCCGATCTGGGGCTTCCTGTGCTGTCCATGAAGGAGGCAGGAGTTTCTCTGGATATTACAGAAGATGGAACGTCTTTTGCCGAAAATGCCCGTATCAAGGCCAGAGCTGTCTGGGAGCATACAGGCGGGATCGTATTGGCAGATGATTCCGGTCTGGCAGTGGATTATATCGGCGGCGAGCCGGGCGTTTATTCTGCGCGGTATATGGGAGAGGATACCTCCTATGAGATTAAAAACAGAAATATCATAGACCGGCTTTTGGGGGCAGAGGGAAAGGAGCGGAGCGCCCGCTTTGTCTGCAATATTGCAGCTGTGCTGCCCGATGGACGAGTGATCCAGACAGAGGCATATATGGAAGGTGTGATCGCAAAGGAACCTGCCGGAACGGGCGGCTTTGGTTATGATCCTATCCTGTATCTTCCTGAATTTGGAAAAACCTCTGCGGAACTTACCATGGAGGAGAAAAACAGGATCAGCCACAGAGGAAAGGCATTAGAGGCCATGAAGAGCGCGCTGAAGCAGGAGATTGCGGTGACAGGTGGGAGAATGGCGTAAGATAAAGGAAGGAAACAGGGGATGAAAATACTGATTGTCAGTGATACGCACAGAAAAGATGGAAATCTCCAGTGGGTCATGGAAAAGGAAAAGCCCTTTGATATGCTGATCCATCTGGGAGATGCCGAAGGAAGCGAACAGTACATCGCTCATTGGGCAGAACCGGGGTGTGAACTGGAGATGGTTCTGGGAAACAATGACTTCTTTTCCCATCTGGAGCGGGAACGGGATCTTATGATCGGAAAATACAAAACGCTTTTAACCCATGGCCATTACTATCATGTGTCTTTAAGCACAGAGTATTTAAAAGAAGAGGCAAGGTCAAGAGATTTTGATATCGCTATGTTCGGTCACACCCACCGGCCTTTTTTTGAGATTGACCGAAAGAAGGGACAAAAAGATCTGATCGTGCTTAATCCCGGAAGCCTGTCTTACCCCAGGCAGGAGGGCAGGCGGCCGTCCTATATGATCATGGAGATCGGGGAGAACGGAGAGGCGGCATTTAACCACTATTATCTGTAAACAGGAGAGAACTGCTTTTTAGGGAGCGGTTCTTTTTTTGTAGAAATGATAGTAAGGGCGGCTGCTTCCGCACGAACAGGTATTTGCTTGCAGTCAGGGAATGACGTCTGAAAAAAATGAATATTTTTAAGAGTTGACAATACAATACTTGTGTGATATGATTAAAAATATAAAAGAAATGGAACGTGAATAGTTGAATTTTGACAAAGCTTATATATGCTCATAATTGGTTGAGCGTTTCTACCAACTACCGCAAATAGTTGTCTATAAGTTTTCACAGCGGGAGCGTCTGTGAAAGCATGAAGGCAGCGGTGGTTTTTTTGTGCGGATAGAGAGTAAAAATCTGGAAAATGGTGTTTCAGAGCGCAGAAAGGAGGCACAGAGCTTCATGGAAGGAAAGAGCAGCAGACAGGACAGCAGCTCCTTAAGAGAGCGGATTCTGGCGGCTTCGGGTGAAAAAAGGGCAGGTCTGGTGTTAAAGGGCGCCAGGGTAGTGAATGTATTTACCGGGGAGCTGGAGGAAGCCGATGTGGCAATAGAAGGTGGATACATCGCAGGAGTCGGTTCCTATGAGGGGGAAACGGAGGTGGATCTGTCAGGAAAGATTACCTGCCCAGGCTTTATAGACGGCCACATTCATTTGGAAAGTTCTATGGTAAGGCCGGCTGAGTTTGAACGGGCGGTTCTGCCCCACGGCACCACGGCAGTGATTACAGATCCCCACGAGATTGCCAATGTGGCAGGCACAGAGGGAATCGATTACATGCTTTATGAAACAGAAAATCTGATGCTGGATGTGTTTTTTATGCTTCCATCCTGCGTACCGGCAGCCGATTTAGAGGAGTCCGGGGCTGTGCTCCGTGCAGAGGATCTAAGAGCCTACTATGAAAATCCCAGGGTGCTGGGGCTGGCAGAGATGATGAATGCTCCCGGTACTGTAAGGGCAGAGAAAGGCGTTCTGGCTAAGCTTAAGGACTGTTCGGACAGGGGAAAACGGATTGACGGCCATGCTCCCGGACTTTCAGGATATCAGTTAAATGCTTACTGCGCTGCGGGAGTGGCTTCAGATCACGAATGCTCTGAAGTAGAAGAAGCGCTGGAAAAGCTCCGGCGGGGACAGTGGATCATGGTGCGTGAAGGGACAGCAGCCAGAAATCTGGAAGGACTTATTTCATTATGCAAGCAGCCTTATGCAAACCGATGTATGTTTGTTACGGATGATAAACATCCGGGAGATCTGCAGAGAAAGGGCCATATGGATGGGATCATCCGAAAAGCAGTCCGGCTGGGAGCAGATCCGGTGACAGCGATTCAGATGGCAACGCTTCATCCGGCCCGGTATTTTGGTCTTCGTGAAAATGGGGCAGTAGCGCCGGGCTATCGGGCAGATCTGGTGGTTTTAGAGGATCTGGAGCAGATAAAAGCAGTGCAGGTCTATAAAAACGGGAAGCTGGCGGCGCAGATGGGAGAGCTGATCTCACAAGAGAAGCGCAGAGAGAAATCCGAAAGCCCGTCCTTTGACCGCGTGCATCATTCCTTCCATATGAAGGAAGTTTGTGAGCAGGATTTCAGGCTGGAGCCGGAGGGGGCTTACTGTCGGGTGATTGAGCTTACACCAGGAGAACTTTTGACAAAGGAGCGGAATGCAGCCTGGGTACAGCTTCCTGGCTTTGCTCCCGGGGTAAATCCTCAGAAGGATATTATAAAGCTGGCTGTTCTGGAACGCCATAAAGGAACCGGACATAAGGGGATTGGATTTCTGGGAGGCTATGGCTTAAAGGCCGGAGCAGTGGCGACCAGTGTAGCGCATGATTCCCATAACCTCATTGTAGCCGGCGTCAGTGACCGGGATATGGCTCTGGCCGCGGAGACGGTGAGAAAGGCGCAGGGAGGGATTGCCGTAGTAAAGGACGGAGCGGTACTGGGGCTTCTTCCTCTTCCAATCGGCGGACTTATGAACCCAATGGCAGCAGAAGCAGTAGATGAAAAGCTGGAGGAACTTAAGAGACTGGCGGCCGGTCTGGGTGTCAGAGAGGGGATCGATCCCTTTATGACTCTGGCATTTGTAAGCCTTCCCGTAATTCCAAAGCTGCGTTTAAATACCTGTGGCCTGATAGATACACAGCTGCAGGAAATCCGGGCTGTTTCTTTTTCATAAAAGAGCGGCAAAACGGAACATGGAATGAAAAAGTAGGAGGAAACTTGTATGGATCTGGAGAAAATATTTCACCTGAAGGAAAATAAGACAGATGTAAAAACAGAGGTCATCGCAGGAATTACCACTTTTATGACAATGGCCTACATTCTGGCAGTTAATCCCAGTGTACTGAGCGCCTGTGGAATGGACAGCGGCGCTGTATTTACCGCTACCGCTCTGGCGGCTCTTATCGCGACGCTCTTAATGGCGGCATTTTCCAACTATCCCTTTGTACTTGCTCCTGGTATGGGCTTAAATGCGTATTTTTCCTATACCGTTGTTTTGCAGATGGGGTATAGCTGGCAGACCGCTCTGGCAGCCGTATTTATTGAAGGTATCGTATTTATCCTTCTGTCTTTGACAAATGTACGCGAGGCGATTTTCAATGCCATCCCTATGAATTTAAAACATGCGGTATCTGTGGGTATCGGACTTTTCATTGCATTTATCGGCCTGCAGAATGCGCATATTGTAGTAGACAGCGCGACTTTGGTAGGCGTGTATTCTTTTAAAAGCTCCGTAGAAAATGGTCTGTTTAACAGTGAAGGGATCACAGTCGTTCTGGCTCTAGTGGGTATTCTGGTTACAGGTATTCTGGTTGTAAAGGGCGTAAAAGGAAACATCCTCTGGGGTATTCTGATCACATGGGGCCTTGGCATTCTCTGCCAGTTTCTTGGAATCTATCAGGTAAATCCTGAGATTGGCATGTACAGTCTGCTGCCTGATTTTTCCAATGGAATCAGCGTTCCCAGTCTGGCGCCTACCTTAATGCAGATGGACTTTTCCGGTATTTTATCCCTGGATTTCTTTGTAGTCATGTTTGCATTCCTGTTCGTAGACCTGTTTGATACCCTTGGAACCCTCATTGGCGTGGCTTCCAAGGCAGATATGCTGGATAAGGATGGAAAGCTCCCAAGGATCCGCGGCGCCCTGTTATCCGACGCCATCGGAACCTCTGTGGGCGCTATGCTTGGTACCTCCACCACTACCACATTTGTAGAGAGTGCATCCGGCGTGGCAGAGGGCGGACGTACGGGACTTACCGCAGTTGTAGCTGCAATCCTTTTTGGACTGTCCCTGTTCTTGTCCCCGATTTTCCTGGCCATCCCGTCCTTTGCAACGGCTCCGGCTCTGGTAGTAGTAGGCTTTCTGATGCTGACCTCTATTACAAAGATTAACTTTGATGACTTCACAGAAGCCATTCCCGCATACGTTGCCATCATCGCAATGCCCTTCATGTACAGCATTTCCGAAGGAATTGCAATGGGCGTTATCTCCTACGTTGTAATCAATGTAGTGACCGGAAAAATGAAGGAAAAGAAGATCAGCCCGCTGATGTATGTGCTGGCGGTGCTGTTTATCGGGAAGTACATTATGCTGTAAGATACATAAATTTATAGTTCAGTTGCAGCACTGCAAAAACAGGCAGGAAAGGAGGCCGCAGACCTTACCCGCCTGTTTTTGCGTGAATTTAGTAACAGTTCAGACTAGCCATAGATAAACGTGAGAAATTGAAAAAAGATTTTTTCTTTTTGGTTTATTTCTGGTAAAGATGAGGGAATTTTGAAAAAACAGTTGACAATTCCCTCATCCTGTTTTATAATACTTCTTGTTCGTGCAGGTGTAGTTCAATGGTAGAACACTAGCCTTCCAAGCTAGATACGTGGGTTCGATTCCCATCACCTGCTTTTTTTGTGCCTAAAAACAGCTTGACTAAATGCCCTGACGGGAGTATACTGACATCAGATACATTCTTCGGGGCAGGGTGAGATTCCCTACCGGCGGTAGAGTCCGCGACCCGCATATGCGGTTGATCCGGTGTGATTCCGGAACCGACAGTTACAGTCTGGATGAGAGAAGATGGGCAGAGCAGACCTGGATGCAGATTTGCTGTATAAAATGCGTATTTTATCCCGGAGGATCCAAGATCAGCCGGGATTTTTTTGTCAGTGGGAGAGAAAGCGGAGATGTTTTGGTTAAGCCTGCTGCTGGCATTCTTTACCCCGGCAGATTACATCAAAACAGGAGGATCTGACAATGAAGATGAAAACAAAGCAGGTAGTATTGATGGGAATGTTTGGAGCTCTGGCGGCAGTTCTGATGCTGTTTGAGGTGCCTCTTCCTTTTATAGCTCCCAGTTTTTACGGCCTTGATATTTCTGAAGTTCCGGTACTTGTGGGAACTTTTGCTATGGGACCTGTAGCAGGTGCTGTGATGGAGGGAGTGAAGATCCTGGTAAAGCTTCTTCTCAAACCGACTTCTACCGGTTTTGTGGGAGAGTTTGCTAATATTGTGATCGGCTGTTCTATGGTCGTGCCTGCAGGAATGATCTACCGTCTCCGTAAGACGAAAAAAGGAGCAATTGAGGCAATGGCAGTGGGGACTATTTTAATGGCTACAGTGGGGGCGATGATCAATGCCCTTGTAATGATTCCGTTTTATTCCCGGTTCATGCCTCTGGATAATATCCTGGAAGCGGGGGCTGCAATTAATCCGGCGGTAAGCAGTGTGTGGGGATTGGCGATTTTCTGTGTAGCTCCGTTTAATTTATTAAAAGGAGTGATCGTTTCTCTTCTGACTGCCCTGGTATATAAGAGGATCAGCTGTATGATCCATAGCGCAGACCGGGAAATATGTGGAGACATGTAAGTGAAATCCTGGTTAAAAGCGGGATAAAATTTCAGAATAAAAAAACTAAAAAAATATAAAAAAAGTGCTTGCATTTCTTGATAAAGTATGATAAAGTATAACACGTTGATGCGGCAAGCATCACGGATGAGTCTGTAGCTCAGCTGGATAGAGCAACGGCCTTCTAAGCCGTGGGTCGGGGGTTCGAATCCCTTCAGGCTCATTGAGCGTAAGCTCTAATTGAATGATATATGGTGGGTATGGCGAAGTTGGTTATCGCGCCAGATTGTGGCTCTGGAGGCCGAGGGTTCGAATCCCTCTACTCACCCTTTCCTCTTTTCGTGATGATGAGAAGAGGATTTTTTAATATAATGGGCTGTCGCCAAGCGGTAAAGGCACAGGACTTTGACTCCTGCATACGAGGGTTCGAATCCCGCCAGCCCAGTAAAAAAGCGCCGTAGTTTCCGTAGCAGATAGGAAGCGACGGCGCTTTTTGTAATTCTGGTTTCAGAACAGATTATTTCTCATCCATATAGGCAGAGGGGGCGGGTTCTACACCGCGGCTCCATTCGATGGCATTTACAAGGAAAAATACAGCTACGCTGACTGCACAGCCGAATACCACAGGAAGAATGCCAAATTTAAAGCCTCCGCCGCTGAGATACTGCCAGAAGCAGAAACCGATCGTTCCGCCGATCAAAGAGAGAATACCGGAATTTTTAGTCGCCTTTGGTACGATCAGGCCAAGTCCGTAGGCTGCAAAGGGGCCCGCGCACCGGATGCCAAAGGCAAAGGTGTTCATAGTTACGATGGGGATTCCTGCCATGGAGATGATCATGGCAATGATTGCTGCCACAACGTTGCAGGTACGGGTGTAGGCGATAACCTGCTTATCCTTAAGCTGTTTGCCGCCGTATTTCAGATACAGGTCATTCATCAGCATGGTGGACATACATAACAGATTAGAGTCCGCAGAGGACATGGTGGCGCAGATGATAGCGGCAGAGATGATGCCGACGATGGCTCCGGGAGCATGGGCGGAGGTAACGGCCATCATGGCATTTTTTCCGCCGTCGGCCAGTTCCGGCATGGTAGCCAGAGCTGCCAGGCCCAGAAGTGTCGGGAAAATGGACATGGCCGCCATCAGTACAGCAGAAAGCCAGGCGGCTTCCTTTGCGACCTTTTCACTTTTTGCAGTTTCAAAACGTGATACCATCTCAGGGCCTGCGAGGAAGGTGCAGAAATAGTTGAAGATGTATCCGATGATCGTTACCCAGCCGATTTTCGTAAAGCTTAAATGAGCAGGAGGAAGAGCCGCAGAAATGGCGTCCCATCCGCCGCATCCGTGGATTACGATGGGGGTGGCAACAGCAAGACCGATCAGTATGATGCCGAACTGGACCAAATCTGAAATCTGGTCTGCGATCATGCCGCCAAAGGTAGTATAGAGAATCACTACAGCGCCTGCAATCAGCAGAGCTACATTGGTAGGAATTCCGGTCAGGCTGGCTACTACAGTGCCGGAGGCTGCAATCTGGGATGAGGTAAGGCAGAAAAGGGACAGGATACTCAAAACCGCAGTCAGAGTACTGGATGTTTTTCCGAATCTGCGTCCTACAACCTCAGGAATGGTCACAGCCATGGTTTTGCGGATCTTCGGGGCGAAATAAGCCAATGGGATCATAGCGATGGATGCGGTCAGTACATACCAGATCGCACTCATTCCCCATTCGCCGTAGGCTTTCTGCGCCAGTCCTGTAGTAGAACCGCCGCCGATATTGTTGGCTGACAATGAGAATGCCACCATAAAAAGTCCCATACGCCGTCCGGCCAGCATATAGTCGCTGCTGTCTTTGATCTTCAGTTTCCCCACGATGAAGCCAACCAACAGCATGCCGATCAGATAGGCAGCTACGATAATAAGAGCTTGCGTTTGCAGTACCATAAGAAACCCTCCTTAAAATATTAAAAAAAATATAAATAAATTATAAATGATTCAGAAAAGAATGTAAATAAAGATTCTGTGTCAAAATAAATCAAATGAAAGAAAATATCTGCTGAAGCTGTCGGAAAACAACTTTTTATGGAGATGTAAAACTGACAAAAAACAAAAAATAAAATAAATGAAAAAAGTAGTTGACATTTTGAGTTTTATCGCATATAATAATCTACGTTGCTGAGGCAGACAAGCCAAAGTAATGAAAGATGCGTCAGTAGCTCAGCTGGATAGAGCATACGGCTACGGACCGTAGTGTCGGGAGTTCGAATCTTCTCTGGCGCATGATAAAAACCTCGTAGCTGTTTTGCTTACGAGGTTTTTTGCAATTATTCTATCTTTTTCTTTACATCACTGTAGCCTTCCAGCTGTCGTTCGATTTCTTCCAAAATATCCGCATAAATTTTAAAATCCCGGCTCAGCTGTTCCCGGCCATGAGGATTCTTTTTGTAACAGATACGGTGTTCCATACTGGCCCAGAAGTCCATGGACATGGTGCGCAGCTGAACCTCTACGGGAAAATATTCCATTGTATCAAGGCAATAAACCGGGATTCCGGCCACAATATGAAGGCTGCGGTAGCCATTGGGCTTAGGGCAGGCGATATAATCCCGTTCCTTAATGATTATCAGATCATTCTGGCGTTTCAGGGCAGAGGCCAGGTTATAAATATCGTCAATAAAATAGCAGATAATACGGATTCCGGCGATATCTAACAGATAATCTCTGGCATTGGCAATGCTGTTTGTTTTTCCCGAGCGCTTAAGCTTTTCCTCAATACTGTCTTTTGACTTGATCCGGCTTTGGATGGTATGGACAGGCCCGCTTTCGGTATGGTTCCCATACAGGCTGTGATCCAGTATTTCCAGTCGGGAAATCAGGATTTTTCTGGCATCCTCATAGGACTGGATCAGGCTGTAATACTGTTCATTGGTCATAATCTGGTGTTCCCTCACTTTAATGTAGTTCATATACCAGAATAGAATACGATTAAACTGTGACAGAATTGTGTAAAAACTGTGTAGGAATTTTACCTGCAGGAATTTTACCTGCAGGAATTTTGCCGCAGTTGAAACCTGCCCCGGAATATGGTATGATGATAAGAAGCTCTGCAGATATTTTTGCAGGCAGCGGCGATAAAAAATGACGCAATCGGATACAGAACAGGTGGAGATTTATGACAATACAAAAGCTGTCCATCCAGAATCTGCTTCTGGTAGGATTTACTTTATTTTCGATGTTTTTCGGTGCGGGAAATCTGATCTTTCCTCCGGATCTGGCTGCACGGGCAGGCGCTCAGGTGATTCCGGCTATGGCCGGCTTTTTGATCAGCGCAGTGGGGCTTCCGGTTCTGGGAGTGGCTGCGGTGGCTGTTTCAGGAGGACTTGAAAAGCTGGCGGGAAAAGTGGGCGGGAGATTTTCGCTTTTATTTACTTTAACCGCGTATCTGGCGATCGGCCCCTTCCTGGCGATTCCCAGAACTGCAAGCACTTCCTTTGAGATGACGCTGCTTCCTGTTCTCAGCGGTGCGGGAGTCCAGCTGGGAGATTATCTGGGCCATACGGGCATGACGGTTCGGTTTTGGGCTCAGTTGGGATATTCCTTTGTGTTTTTTGCCATTGCCCTTCTTTTGTCCGTTCATCCGGAAACCCTTTCAGAACGTTTGGGCAAGGTGACCTGTCCGGCACTGTTGATCCTGATTGCAGTATTATTTACGGGAAGGCTGATCTGGCCCATGGAGGGGGTGGGCGAGACAGCGGCAGAATTTGCGGCAGGAGCTTCGGTGAGAGGCTTTATGGAAGGGTATCAGACCATGGATACGCTTGCGGCTTTAAATTTTGGCATTATCATTTCTCTTAATATAAGAAATAAGGGGATTTCCAGAGAGGATTCCGTAATCCGGGAAACGATAAAGGCCGGACTTATGGCGGGGATCCTTTTATCTCTGGTCTATGGTGCTTTGGCCTATATTGGAGGCCCTGTAGGACAGCAGGCGGGAGCAGGCACCAACGGAGCCAGAATCCTGACCTTTGTGGCCGGAGATCTTTTTGGCATTTCGGGAATGGTGATTTTGGGGATTATCTTTTTTATCGCCTGCCTGAATACCTGTGTGGGACTGATCTGCTGCTGCAGCCAGTTTTTTTCTACTCTGGCGCCATGCGTTGGATATCGGATATGGACGGTGGTTTTTGCAGTTATCAGCCTTTTGATTTCCAGCGCGGGACTGGACCGTATTTTGAAATATTCCGTTCCTGTTTTAAATGCCGTTTATCCGATCGCGATTGTTCTCATTGCTCTAGCTTTTATGGAGCGGTTTACAGGGCGCAGGATCTGGGTGTACCGTCTGTCGATCCTGTTTACGGCGGCGGTAAGCGTTGTCTGGACCATGGATCAGGCAGCTCTTGCGATTCCGGGCATAACGGAAGGTATGAGGCATCTTCCAGGCTATGCTCCCGGTCTTGGATGGCTGCTGCCGGCTGTGATTGGCGGGCTGCTTGGAAGGATGATTCCCGGAGGAAATGAAACGGGGGGTGGGCAGGGGTAAGAAAAATCCCCAGAAATGACATAAGAGAAAGGACAGCAGGATGACAGGATCAATCTGGATGCTTCATGCAAAAAAAGCTGATTTTAACGCTCTGGCAGGACGGTTTCACATCAGTCCGGTGACAGCCAGAATTATACGGAACAGGGATATTGAAAGCGAAGCGGAATTTGAGCGCTATCTGAACGGAAGCCTGGAGGATCTTTATTCCCCCGGGCTTTTGCCCGATATGGAGGAGGCGGTCCGGCGGATCAGCAGGGCAGTACAGGAAAAACGGCGTCTGCGGATCGTGGGTGATTATGATATCGACGGCGTATGCTCCACTGCTATTTTATATAAGGGATTCAAACGGATTGGAGCCTGTGCAGATTATGTGATCCCGGAGCGGATCCGGGACGGCTACGGTATCAACGAGCATATCATTGAGGCTGCGGCAAAAGACGGGATACAGACTATTGTAACCTGTGACAACGGCATTGCCGCCATCAGCCAGATTGCCCTGGCAAAGGAGCTGGGGCTGGAGGTGATCATTACAGATCACCACGATATCCAGACCAATGAGGAAACAGGGGAAGACCTGATGCCTCCTGCAGATGTAATTGTAAATCCCAAGCGCAGGGATAGCCGGTATCCGTGGCCGGAGATCTGCGGAGCCATGGTGGCCTTTAAGCTTGTTGGCGCTCTCTATGAAGCATACGGCATCAGCCGTAAGGAATGGCTTGAACTTCTGGAGCTTGCTGCCATTGCTACGGTGGGAGATGTGATGAAGCTGAAGGATGAAAACAGGATTGTGGTAAAGGAGGGCTTAAAGCGTCTGGCTGTGACCGGAAATCCGGGCCTTAAAAGCCTGATTTATAAAAATGCGCTGGATCCGGCAAATATCAGTGCGTACCATATTGGTTTTGTCCTGGGGCCCTGTTTAAATGCCAGCGGACGGCTTCAGACGGCCAGACTGGCCATGGAGCTTTTGCTGTGCGAAGATACTGCAAGGGCGGATTCTATTGCAGAGGAATTAAAGGAATTAAACGACCGGAGAAAGGCTATGACGCAGGAGAATGTGGATGCGGCGGCACTTCAGGTGGAAACAGAGCTTAAGGATGACAAGGTTTTAGTGGTCTTTCTGCCCGACTGCCATGAGTCCCTGGCTGGAATTGTAGCCGGACGGATCAGAGAGCGGTACAATAAGCCTGTTTTTGTCCTTACAAGGGCAGAAGGATGCGCCAAGGGATCCGGCCGTTCTATCGAGGCCTACCATATGTTCCATGCCCTGGTAGAGGTAAAGGATCTGCTGCTGAAATTCGGAGGCCATCCCATGGCGGCCGGTTTTTCGCTGGAAGAAGCAGATGTAGGAGAATTCCGCAGACGGCTCAATGAAAATGCGGCAGATAAGCTTACGCCTGATGATTTTATCCCCAGAGTATGGATTGATGTGGCAATGCCCTTTGAATATATTTCGGAGGAGCTGATCTGCGATCTGGAACGGCTTGAGCCTTTTGGACAGGGCAATGAAAAGCCCCAGTTTGCTCAGAAGGCCATGGGGATACGAAGCGCCCGTGTAATGGGAAAAAACCGCAATGTAGTGCGTCTTTCTCTTGTAAATGAACGGGGCTTTTCCATGGATGGGATTGTGTTCGGGGATGGAGATGCCTTTATGGAGGAAATGGGTTCAAACCGTCAGATTGACATTATTTATTATCCCACTGTAAATGAATATAATGGAAACCGGAGCCTTCAGGTAGTGATAAAAGCATGGAAATTTAAGAATTGACAGTTATTTTGCAGACAAAACCGAAAATGTGTCCGTATCAGGGAGTATTGCATTTTATAATCAGATAGGTTATAATCGCAGAAAAGAGCGGAAAGGACGGTAGGCTGCAATGGTAAATACAGTTATGGATTTTATTACAGGCTATGACAAGGAAGTGGGCGAGGCGATTCAGGCGGAGTGCAGGCGCCAGAGACAGAATCTGGAGCTGATCGCTTCTGAAAATATTGTTTCGGAGCCGGTAATGATGGCAATGGGAACAGTTCTTACAAATAAGTATGCGGAAGGATACTCAGGAAAGCGCTATTACGGCGGCTGCCAGTGTGTGGATGTAGTGGAGGATCTGGCAATCGAACGTGCAAAGAAGCTGTTTGGCTGTGATTACGCCAACGTACAGCCCCATTCCGGCGCACAGGCCAATATGGCGGTATTTGTAGCTATGTTAAAGCCGGGAGATACGGTTATGGGTATGAATTTGGATCACGGCGGCCATCTGACCCACGGAAGTCCTGTAAACTTTTCCGGCCTTTATTTTAATATTGTACCCTACGGCGTAGACGATCAGGGATTCATTGACTATGACGAGGTAGAGCGCAAGGCCAGGGAATCGAAGCCAAAGCTGATCGTGGCGGGAGCCAGCGCCTATGCAAGAACCATTGACTTTAAGCGCTTCCGTGAGATTGCGGACGAGGTAGGCGCCTATCTGATGGTGGATATGGCCCATATTGCAGGTTTGGTGGCAGCGGGAGAGCATCCAAGCCCCATTCCATACGCAGACGTAGTGACTACTACCACCCATAAGACGCTCAGAGGCCCCAGAGGCGGCATGATCCTGGCAAATAAGGAGGCGGCAGAGAAGTTTAACTTTAATAAGGCCATTTTCCCGGGAACCCAGGGCGGTCCCTTAGAGCATGTGATCGCAGCCAAGGCAGTGTGTCTGGGCGAAGCCTTAAAGCCTGAATTTAAGGAATATGCCCATCAGGTTGTTTTAAATGCAAAGGCCCTTGCAGAGGCTCTTAAAAAGCAGGGCTTCAAACTTTTAACCGACGGTACGGACAATCATCTGATGCTGGTTGACCTGCGCGGTCTGGATATTTCCGGAAAAGAGCTTCAGAACCGCTGTGATGAGGTATGCATTACATTGAATAAAAATACCGTTCCCAATGACCCCAGAAGCCCCTTTGTTACCTCTGGCGTCCGCATCGGTACACCGGCTGTCACCACCAGAGGTTTAAAGGAAGAGGACATGGAAAAGATCGCAGAATGTATCTGGCTGACTGCAACGGATTTTGAAAATAAGAAAGAGTATATTAAGGCGGAGGTTGCAAAACTTTGCGATAAGTATCCGCTGTATGAAGGGTAAAATAAAAGATTAACATACAAAAGAAAAAGAGGATTCTGCCATATCCATCGGGTGCGGCAGATCCTCTTTAATTTTACACCTGAACCTTCGGTTCCATCTCTTTTTTCAGATTTTTATGCGCCGTTGCCAGCATAAGCTTGATGCGGTTTAACTGGTTGACCTCGCTGGCACCGGGATCGTAGTCTACGGCAATAATATTGGAGTCGGGATAATTCCTGCGAAGCTCTTTGATCACGCCCTTTCCTACGATATGGTTTGGCAGGCAGCCAAAGGGCTGGGTGCAGACGATGTTTTTCACGCCGCTGTGGATTAGCTCCAGCATTTCTCCTGTAAGGAACCATCCTTCTCCGGTCTGATTGCCCAGGGATACAAAGCCCTTTGCCATATCAGCCAGCTCATTGATGGCTGCGGGAGGTGCAAAATGTCTGCTTGCAGCCAGCTCTTTTCTGGCCGTCCGGCGGAAGTATTCCAAAAGGGCAATTCCCGCATTGCACAGCCGGGCAGTGGACTTCTTCTTGCCCAGATGCTCTGCCTTGAAATTGTTGTTGTAGAAGCAGTAAAGCAGGAAGTCCATCAGATCCGGCATCACGGCTTCCGCTCCTTCGGCTTCCAGAAGCTCTACGATATGGTTATTTGCCAGGGGAGAGAATTTGACAAGGATTTCTCCTACGATTCCTACCTTTGGCTTTTTGATATCCCTTCGCTCCAGACGGTCAAAATCGTGGATGATTCCCTTGATGTTCCGGCCAAACTCCATCATAGCTGCAGAGCGCTTGGACAGGGAGGCGATACAGCGTTTCTTCCATTTTTCATGGAGCGCATCTGCGCTTCCCGGAACTGCTTCATAAGGTCGGGTCGCGTAGAGAACCCGCATAAAGATATCGCCGTATACCACCGCCTGCATAGCCTTTGTAAGCAGAGGAAGGGTGATGGAAAAGCCCGGATTGGTTTCCATGCCGTTTGCATTGATGGAAACCACAGGAATCTGGCTCATGCCGGCTTTTTCAAGGGCACGGCGGATAAAGCCTATGTAGTTGGAGGCGCGGCATCCGCCTCCGGTCTGGGTCATAAAGATGGCTGTACGGTTTAAATCGTATTTTCCGGACAGAAGTGCATCCATGATCTGCCCAATGACGATGAGAGAGGGATAGCAGGCGTCGTTATTCACATAGCGAAGCCCCACATCTACTGCATTTTTATTGTGGTTCTGAAGGATTTCGATATTGTAGCCAAAGGCCCGGATCGCGGGCTCTACCAGATCAAAGTGGATGGGCGACATCTGGGGGCAGAGAAGGGTGTAGTCCTTCTTCATTTCCTTTGTAAATACCACGCGGTTATAGGCGCTGGAAATGATCTTGCGCTCATAATGGCGCTGGTCTCTTACACGGATGGCCGCAATGAGGGAGCGGATCCGGATGCGGGCAGAGCCAAGGTTATTCACCTCGTCGATTTTAAGCACAGTGTAAAGCTTTCCGGACCGTGTGAGGATGTCGGAAACCTGGTCTGTGGTAACGGCGTCCAGACCGCAGCCAAAGGAATTGAGCTGGATCAGATCCAGATTGTCCTGGGTTTTTACAAAGCTGGCTGCCGCATAGAGGCGGGAATGGTACATCCACTGGTCTGTTACCACTAAAGGCCGTTCTACCTTTCCCAGATGGGAAACAGAATCTTCCGTGAGCACCGCAAAGCCGTAGGAGGTGATCACATCCGGGATTCCGTGGTGGATTTCCGGATCCACATGGTAGGGACGTCCTGCCAGAACAATGCCGCGCCTGCCGTGTTCCTTCATCCATTTCAGGGTTTCTTCGCCCTTTCTCTTGATATCCTCTCTGGAGGCGGTTAATTCCTGCCAGGCAGCATGGGCTGCCATACGGATCTCAGCCGCAGGGATCTGGAAAGAACTGGAAAACTCCTTTACCAGCGCATCTGTAAGGATTTTTTCGTTTGTAAATGCCATAAAGGGGTTCATAAAGCGAACCTGTTCCTCTTCCAGGGCTTCTACGTTATTTTTAATGTTTTCCGCATAGGAGGTGACCATGGGGCAGTTATAATGGTTTCCGGCCTCAGGGCTTTCGTTGCGTTCATAGGGGATGCAGGGATAGAAGATAAACTTCACACCCTGGCGGATGAGCCATGATACATGGCCGTGGACCAGCTTGGCAGGATAACACTCCGATTCGCTGGGAATGGATTCAATACCCAGCTCATAAATCTGCTTTGTGGACTGGGGAGAGAGGATCACATGGTAGCGCAGCTTACGGAAAAATACAGCCCAGAAGGGGAAATTTTCATACATATTTAAAACTCTGGGGATCCCTACGCAGCCCCGGTCTGCCTCATCCATGGGAAGGGGCTCATAGTCAAACATCCGGCGGTATTTATAGTCAAAAAGGTTCGGAATTTCCTTTTTGGCTTTTTCCATTCCAAGGCCACGTTCACAGCGGTTTCCGGAAATATACCGGCGGCTGCTTCCAAACTGGTTCACAGTCAGGACACAGTGGTTATTGCATCCCTTGCACCGGGCCATGGAGGTGGTATATTTTAAGGAAATGATCTTGTCTAAAGCCATAGTAGAGGTTTCTTTTTCACCGCCCAGGTGGTAGCGCTCTCTGGCGATCAGGGCTGCTCCGAAGGCGCCCATGATGCCTGCGATATCAGGACGGACAGCCCGGCAGCCGGAGATCCGCTCAAAGCTGCGGAGCACGGCGTCATTGTAGAAGGTTCCGCCCTGCACCACTACATGGCTTCCAAGATCAGAGGCATTTGTGATTTTGATTACCTTAAATAAAGCGTTTTTAATCACAGAGTAGGCCAGTCCGGCAGAGATATCTGCTACGGTCGCTCCCTCCTTCTGGGCCTGCTTTACATTGGAATTCATAAATACGGTGCAGCGTGTGCCAAGATCGATGGGATTTTTGGCAAAAAGTGCTTCCTTTGCAAAATCCGCTACACTGTAATTTAAGCTTTTGGCAAAGGTTTCGATGAAGGAACCGCAGCCGGAGGAGCAGGCCTCGTTTAGCTGTACGCTGTCTACGGTGCCGTCCTTGATGCGGATACACTTCATATCCTGGCCTCCGATATCCAGGATGCAGTCTACCTCAGGATCAAAGAAGGCGGCCGCATAGTAATGGGAAATGGTTTCCACTTCTCCCTCGTCCAGCAAAAAAGCGGCTTTTAACAGGGCTTCTCCATATCCCGTGGAGCAGGACCATGCGATTTTTGCCTTGTCTGTCATCTGCTCGTTTATCTCTCTGGCCGCCTGGATGGCTGCTGCAAGAGGGTTTCCGTTGTTATTTTCATAAAAACGGTATAAAAGGGAGCCGTCCTCGCCTACAAGGGCCACTTTTGTAGTGGTAGAGCCGGCATCAATACCCAGATAACAAAGCCCTTCATAGGAAGAAAGATCCGAGGATCTTACATGATTGTGAGCATGGTCTGCAAGAAAAGCATCATACTCTTCCTGGTTTTTAAAAAGAGGTTCCATGCGCTTTACCTCAAAATCCATCTGCACCCCGGAGGAAAGGGTTTTGATCAGATCCGCTATGGAAAGGGGCGTCTGATCTTCTTTAGGGTTCATAGCGGCGCCCACCGCAGCAAACAGGTGGGAGTGCTCCGGGGCAATGGTCTGCTCCGGCGTCAGGTGAAGGGTACGGACAAATGCCTTTCTCAGCTCCGGAAGGAAGTGGAGGGGACCGCCTAAAAATGCCACGTTTCCCCGGATAGGCTTGCCACAGGCCAGGCCGCTGATGGTCTGGTTTACCACTGCCTGGAAAATAGAAGCCGCCAGATCCTCATGGGTAGCGCCGTCATTGATCAGGGGCTGGATATCCGATTTGGCAAATACACCGCAGCGGGCTGCAATGGGGTAGATCGCCTGATAATTTTTGGCATATTCATTTAAGCCGGAGGCGTCCGTCTGAAGCAGGGAGGCCATCTGGTCGATGAAGGAGCCGGTGCCTCCCGCACAGATGCCATTCATGCGCTGATCGATTCCGCCGGTAAAATAAATGATCTTTGCGTCCTCACCGCCCAGCTCAATGGCTACGTCAGTCTGGGGCGCATAATCCTGAAGAGAGGAGGCAACGGCTACGACCTCCTGTACAAAGGGGATATGAAGATGGGAGGAGAGTGTCAGGCCGCCGGAGCCGGTGATCACAGGAATAACAAGAATATCTCCGGTCTGTGATACCGCTTTTTTTAAAAGCTTTGCCAGAGTTTCCTGAATATTGGCATAATGGCGTTCATAGTCGGAAAAAAGGATACGGTTTTCCTGATCCAGCACAGCCACCTTTACGGTGGTGGAGCCGATATCGACACCTAAACGGTAAGTTGTACTCATCTGATTCATAGATACGGGTTTTGACCCTGCCCTCCTTTGTAGTCTGATCCAGGACTCTTCTGTATGAAAGAGGCAGCCCCAAATAACATGGACTGCACTGGTTTGGCGTATATTTTATAATAAAATTCGTATAAAAACTGTGACAAAAGCAACAGACAAAAATGTTCACGCTAAAGTGTAGCACAAATCCAAGGCAAATACAATCAGGGAAGAACGTTAAAAAAACGTTAATAAATTGTAGGATGTTTGTAAAAATTGCGTTTTATGTAAAATGGAGTTCTAATCCATTTGACAAAATCGTAGGCAGTCACTATAATTAGGGGGTAAAATTTCAGAATGGGGGAGAGTTCGCATGATACGGATTTTTAAAACCGAAGATGGTACGATTCATGAAAAGCAAGAGATGCAGCCCGGAAGCTGGATCGCTCTTACGAACCCTACCGCTTCTGAAATCATAGATGTAGCGGATGCCTGCCGCATTGATCCGGATCATTTAAAAGCGCCTCTGGATGAAGAAGAGCGTTCACGTATTGAGGCAGAGGATGAATACACTCTGATCCTGGTGGATATACCATCTATAGAGGAGCGAAACGGGAAAGACTGGTTTGTTACGATCCCTATGGCGATCATTACTACCAGGGATGTGCTGATCACGGTCTGCCTGGAGGAAACGCCCATTTTAAGCGCTTTTATGGACGGCAGGGTGAGAGATTTCCATACATTTATGAAAACCAGATTTATCCTGCAGATTCTTTATAAAAATGCCACTCAGTATCTGCAGTATTTGAGGATCATTGACAAGAAGAGCGAAGTGATCGAAAACAAACTTCATCAGGCTCAGAAAAATGAAGAGCTGATCGAGCTTTTGGAGCTGCAGAAATCACTGGTATACTTTACCACGTCTCTCCGTTCCAATGAAGTGGTGCTGGAGCGTCTGTTAAAGCTTGACAAGATCAAGAAATATCCGGAGGATACAGATCTTTTGGAGGACGTTATCATTGAGAACAAGCAGGCCATGGAGATGACGAGTATTTATAATGGAATTTTAAGCGGTACCATGGATACCTTTGCTTCCGTTATTTCCAACAACCTGAATATTGTTATGAAGTTTTTGGCCACAGTGACCATTGTCCTGTCCATCCCGACTATGGTAGCGAGCTTTTACGGCATGAATGTGCTGCCAAAGGGGATGCCCTTTGCAGACAGCCCCTATGGATTCTGGATCGTCCTGGGATTTGCAGTGGCCCTGTCCTTAATTGTGGCGTATATTTTTAATAAGAAGGATCTGTTTTGAAATGAGGGGATTTTAAATGAATCATTTTGTAAATAATGCAAAGCGCAGTCTGAGGCGTATGATGGGAGGCAGTATCATTGACATCGTATGCGGCCTGCAGATCCTGGGCGTTGTGACCTATCTGCTTTCTCCGGAGTTTTTTGGCTATCTGATCCTGAATCCTGCGCTGGTTGTCCGGGGGCAGATCTGGAGAATTGTAACGTTTCTTGCATATCCGCCGGCAGTTACGGGCGGAGATGCGATCAGCTTTGTTATTTTTAATGCCATTGGCATTTACTGTGTCCGGCTTTTTGGATTGCTGGTAGAGCAGGTTTGGGGACGGTTTAAGTTTAACTGTTATATTATATCCGGCGTACTGCTTCATGCGGCTGTTTCCGTGCTGATCTACCTGATCACAGGTATGCCTCTGCCGCTGTTCCCCAATTATCTGGTGTACTCATTCTTCTTTGTGTTCGCACTGATGTTTCCGGATATGCAGGTGCTTTTTATGATGCTTATTCCCTTAAAGTCCAGCTGGATTGCCGTATTTGAAGGGGTAATGTATATCTATTCTTTTGTGAGAGGCAGCCTGATCGACCGGATAGAGATTCTGTTAAGCATCGCTCTTATGGGTATCTTTTTTGGATGGCTTACCTTTGGAAAAAAAGGCCCGGTTTATCAGAAAAAGCGTTCCAGAGAGTTCCAGAAAAAGACGGAGAAGATCCGGGTGGTGAAAAATCCCCACCGCTGTGCAGTCTGCGGACGCACCTCAGAGGACAGCCCTGGGATGGAATTCCGCTACTGTTCCAAATGCGAAGGCAGTTATGAGTACTGCATGGATCATTTATACACGCACAAACATGTCAAAAAAGGAGAAAAGCCTGAGGAATAGTCCGGGTTTTGCTTCTTTCCATAAATTCCCGGAAGCAGCTTCCCCACATATTAAAGCCTGCGCCGGATCGCTTTACACAACTTACGTTTAATAATGGAGGATTAAAATGAAAAAGACAAAGATCATCTGTACCATGGGTCCCAATACCAATGACAAGAATGTTATGCTGGGGCTGGCAAAGAATGGCATGGACGTTGCCCGCTTTAACTTTTCTCATGGTGATTATGCAGAGCATCTGGGACGTCTGGAAATCTTAAAGGAAGTGCGCAAGGAACTGGATATTCCGGTTGCAGCCCTTCTGGATACAAAGGGACCGGAGATCCGTACCGGCATTTTAAAGGACGGAAAGAAGGTCACTTTAAAAGAGGGACAGATCTATACGCTGACTACCAGAGAAATCGTTGGCGATGATACCATCGGCCATATCAATTACAGCGGCTTAAATGAGGACGTTTCTGCAGGAAACACCATTTTGATCGATGACGGCCTGATCGAGTTAAAGGTAAATGAGGTAAATGATACAGATATCGTATGTACCGTTGTAAACGGCGGCGAGCTTGGCGAGAGAAAGGGCGTAAATGTTCCTAACGTAAGCATCAAGCTTCCGGCTCTGACTGAGAAGGATAAGGAAGATATCCGTTTCGGCATCAAGCAGGGCTTTGATTTTATTGCAGCTTCCTTTGTCCGCACGGCAGACTGCATCCGGGAGATCAAGGCTATGCTGGATGAGGCAGGCTCTTCCATAAAGGTAATTGCAAAGATTGAGAATGCAGAGGGAATTGAGAATCTGGATGAGATTATCGCTGAGGCTGACGGCATCATGGTTGCCCGCGGCGACATGGGTGTTGAGATCCCGGCTCAGAAGGTTCCAAATATTCAGAAGATGATCATCCGCAAGTGTAATGTGGCCTGCAAGACTGTTATTACTGCAACCCAGATGCTGGATTCCATGATCCGTAACCCAAGACCGACCCGTGCAGAGGTAACAGACGTTGCAAACGCAGTGTATGACGGTACAGACGCCGTGATGCTTTCCGGCGAGACTGCCATGGGTAAGTATCCGGTTGAGGCGTTAAAGATGATGAGTTCCATTGTTGAGGAGACAGAAAGCTATCTGGATTACACTGCATACCGCCAGCGTAAGGTAAGCGCAGAGAACATGAAGAACGTTTCTAACGCTGTATGCTGCGCTTCTGTTTCCACTGCCCATGATATCGGCGCTGATTATATCATTGTTCCAAGTATTACAGGCTTTACCTCTATGATGCTCTCCAAGTGGAAGCCGGCTGCCCGTATCCTGGGAATGTCCCCAAGTATGTCTACTGTACGTCAGATGCAGCTTCAGTGGGGCGTAACTCCCGTATGGTCCCGCCGCGCAGATTCTACCGATGAGCTGATCGAAAATTCCATTGAGGAGCTTAAGGAAAAGAATTTCGTGGAAAGCGGAAAGCTGGCTGTACTGACTGCCGGTGTGGTAAGCTATGCGAGACGCCATGAGGAGGCTGCCCAGACCAACATCATGCGTGTGGTAGAAATTAACTAAAAATTGAACTGGACAAAGAAGTCTGCCCGGGAGTACAATGTTTGGCAAGGACATTGTGCTTTCAGACAGACTTTTTACAGTTTTGGAGCAAAGCGGACGAAGGAGGAAATTTGCTGTGGAGAAGAAACCATTTGTTACAAAAGAGCAGTTGGAGGAGATTACAAAGACGTATCCAACGCCGTTTCACCTGTATGATGAAAAAGGGATCAGGGAAAATGCCAGACAGTTAAAGGAGGCATTTTCATGGAATAAGGGATATAAGGAATACTTTGCGGTAAAGGCTACGCCTAATCCCTTTATTTTAAATATTTTAAAGGAGTATGGCTGCGGTACGGACTGCTCCTCCATGACAGAGCTTATGATGTCAAAGGCCTGCGGTTTTTCCGGAAACGACATCATGTTTTCTTCCAATGATACGCCTCTGGAGGAATTTGCCTATGCTGCAAAGCTGGGGGCGATCATCAATCTGGATGATATTACCCATATTGAGTGTGTGGAGCAGACGCTGGGGTATATTCCTGAGACCATCAGCTGCCGCTTTAATCCCGGCGGTGTTTTTAAGATCAGCAATGATATTATGGATAATCCCGGCGATTCCAAGTATGGTATGACAACGGAACAGATATTTGAGGCATTTAAGATCTTAAAGGCCAAGGGAGCAAAGAATTTCGGCATTCATGCCTTTTTGGCAAGCAACACGGTGACAAATGAGTATTACCCCATGCTGGCAAAGATCCTGTTTGAGCTGGCAGTCCGCCTCCATGAGGAAACGGGGGCTCATATTTCCTTTATCAATCTTTCCGGAGGTATCGGCATCCCTTACCGTCCGGATCAGGAGCCTAATGATATCCGCGCCATCGGCGAAGGGGTGCGGCAGGTCTATGAGGAGGTTTTGGTGCCTGCGGGTATGGGTGATGTAGCGCTGTGCACAGAACTGGGCCGTTTTATGCTGGGCCCCTATGGCTGTCTGGTTACAAAGGCCATCCATGAGAAGCATACCCATAAAGAGTATGTGGGTGTAGACGCCTGTGCGGTAAACCTGATGCGTCCCGCCATGTACGGCGCCTACCATCATATTACGGTGATGGGAAAGGAAAATGCACCCTGTGACCATATGTATGATATAGTGGGTTCCCTGTGCGAAAATAATGATAAATTTGCCATTGACCGGATGCTGCCTGAGATTGAAAAGGGTGATCTGCTGGTGATCCATGATACTGGAGCCCACGGTTTTGCCATGGGATATAATTACAATGGAAAATTAAGATCAGCAGAGCTTCTTTTAAAAGAAGACGGCTCGGCAGAAATGATCCGGAGGGCAGAGACGCCAAAGGATTACTTCGCTACCTTTGATTTTTGTAACATACTAAAGGATGCAGAATAAGGAGGTCTTAAAATGGCTGAGATCGGTTTTATCGGAATGGGAAATATGGGCCTGGCGATCCTGCACGGTCTTTTAAAGACCTGTGAGCCGGGAAGATTTATTTTTACGGCAGCTCATGCAGAAAAGATGGCTGCGGTTACAGAAGCTACCGGCGTGCCTCATGCAGAGTCCAACCGGGCCTGCGCGCAGAGCTGCAAATATCTGATCCTTGCGGTTAAGCCCCAGTATTTTGATGTAGTATTTGATGAGATCCGCGAGGTATTAGAGGAGGATCAGGTGGTGATCTCCCTGGCTCCGGGACAGACCATTTCCAGTTTAAAGGAGCGGCTGGGAGATGAGATCCGTGTGGTGCGGGCCATGCCAAATACTCCGGCTATGCTGGGAGCTGGAATGACGGGGATCGCCTTTGGCACCGATCCATTTACAGAGGAGGAAAAGGAGCAGATCTGCGCGGTCTTTAAAAGCTGTGGCGGCGTGGAGCTGATAGAGGAGAGCCAGATGGAGGCTGTGGGCTGCGTCAGCGGCTGCTCTCCGGCCTTTGTATACATGTTTATCGAGGCACTGGCAGACAGCGGCGTGAAATATGGGCTTCCCCGTAAAACAGCCTGTGAAATGGCAGCCCAGACCGTTCTTGGAAGCGCGAAAATGGTACTGGAAACGGGAAAGCATCCGGGGCAGTTAAAGGATGAGGTCTGCTCTCCGGGCGGAACCACCATTGCGGGAGTATCTGCTCTGGAAGAATTTGGATTTCGCAATGCAGTGATCAAAGCGGCAGACGCCTGCTATGAAAAAAGCCAGAAAATGAAATAGGGGAGGAAAAAACATGGCACAGAAACCAGAAAATGAAGGAATGCCGGTGATCCGTCTGGATCGGCAGCTAAAATATCAGGGAAATATTTTAAAGATTTACGAGGATACGGTTCTTGCCAACGGCCATGAGGCCCATTGGGACTATATCCACCATGACGGAGCTGCGGCAGTGCTGCCGGTAACGGATGAAGGAAAAATCCTCATGGTGCGCCAGTACAGAAACGCACTGGATCGTTTTACTCTGGAGATCCCGGCAGGAAAGCTGGATGATCCCAAAGAACCCAAAATTGAGTGTGCGTACCGGGAACTGGAGGAGGAAACGGGCTTTAAGACAGAAAAACTGGAATATCTGATCAGTGTTAATACTACGGTAGCCTTCTGCGATGAGGCCATTGATATTTTTGTTGCCCACAATCTGGTGCCAAGCCATCAGCATCTGGATGAGGATGAGGTCATAGAAGTAGAGGCCTGGGAGCTTAAGGATTTAGAGGAGCTGATCTTTACGGGAAAAATCACAGACGGAAAGACCATTGCCGCCATTATGGCTTACGGACGTAAGTACCGGAGTGTGGATAAGAAGGACGAGTTTGTATAAAACAGAAGGGTGAGCAGGATGGAAGAACGTGCGCCGGGAATTTATGAAGTGAAACTGTACAGCACGGGAGCCGGTGTGGATGAAATTCGTATTTTCCTGTCTGGAATACCTCTATGATGAGGACTTTGCCTTAAGAGAGAACCGAAACGGAATCCTGTACTGGGAGACTCCCTGATACATACGGATCCCTCCGGCCGCATACACCTGTTTTAAGGGGAAACAGGGAGAAACGGGAATGAAGATCAGAGGGAAAAAAATGGCGCTGGCAGCCAGAACGGTGACAGCTTTCAGACAGCGGCGTTTTTCCTATGAGGACTGGCTTATATTCTGCTTTGGAGCCGGGATCATAGGGGGAACAGCCGTTGTGCTTTTATTTGGAGAAGGAGCACTGGGAAGGGGCTTGCTTGCAGGAGAAGGCAGGGAGGATCTCTGGGGGAAGGGGATGATTTCCTGCCTGACAGAGACATTGAAAGATGGGGGGCTGGAACAGGCAATGAAGGAAGCCGGCGTTGTGAGTCTGCTGGCAAAGCGGCTGCTTCAGATGACTGCAGGATGGGTGGCAGGTCTAACGATCTGCAGCCCCTTCTTTTTTGGCTGCATTACCTGCTGGGGCGGAATGTGCCTTTCCGGGGCCTTGGCTTTTCTCACATTGGAAAAGGGCGTCTGGGGACTTCCAGTGTTTCTCTGGCTTTTGTTTCCACAGGGGGTGATTTATGGGATTACCTGGGCAGTCCTTGCAGGCTGGGCCGGAGGACGGGAACACCGTCTTCATCTGGCAGCTTTTTTTCTTCTGCTTCTTTTTACCGCAGCCGGAGCTCTGTTAGAGGGGATTTTTCATCACCCGTAATGTTTTCAGCCCTACTGTTCCAAAAGCCAGCAAAAGAGCTGACTGAAGTAGGTATCTGCGGCCTGGGGCTGTGAAAACAGCGAGTCATCATAAAGCACATAGGTGAGAGGGGACTTGTAATCCTCCCGGAAGGAAGGTTCCTTAAAGGGGCCAAACTGAGGGAGGAACAGGCCCTCTTTTTTTGTGTAGCAGGTTCGGGCAGTGGCCTTTTTCCGGGCAGACCGATCTACATACTCCCCTACGCTTTTATGGACGGCTGTGTCTTCAAAGGGGAGATAGTAGTAATCCTTATAATCGGGATAAAAATATTTAAGGCAGCCGCGGCAGAGGTGGATGGTGCAGACGGCTTTATTTTCATATAGCTCCAGACTCACCGGACCGGAAGAATATTCCAGCGGAACGGGAACAGAAACAGAGCCGGTACCCATAAGATGCAGAAGGGGCGTGTCCGTGGGCTCTGTACAGTCACCCTCCCATAATTCAGGAGCCTGAGGGAAAAGAGGGGATGAAAAGAAATCTGCATAGCTTAAAATGGGAAGGATAGCGGGCATTCCCTTTAAATCATCCTCATTGTGAAGGATCAGCAGATCATAGAGCGATTTTTCATGGGTGTGCAGATAATCGCGGTAGACCTCAATTAACTGTCCTCCAGTGTACTTATCCTCACGGGAAATGCCTAAAAACTGCTCAATGGCCTTCTGCTTCATGCTTTCTAATCCCAGAAGCTTCCGGTAAGGACGGATTTTTTTGTAGATATCCATACTTTCCATGCCCTCAAAGCTGTGGGAAAGACCCAGCCTGCGGCAGCATTTTTCCAGATAGGGAATGTCAAACCGGTCGCCGTTAAAGTGGATCAGGGTTTTAAAACGTTTTATAAAGACAAAGAATGCATCTAAAAGTTCTGATTCCGCCTGTCTGGTATCTGCAAACCACTGGATCAGCTTCCAGCCAAAGCCGTCATGGTACACGCAGCCGATCAGGTAGAGCTGGGAAGTGTCTCCGGAAAATCCGGTTGTTTCAATATCGAAGAAAAGCAGCTGTTCTTTTGGCCCGATCCGGTCCAGGGGATAGGTCTCCGGAAAATCAATGGGATGCTTAATGGTGATCATGGTGTTCCTTTCTGATATAGTTACTGAGGACAGTTTAGCGGAAAATAGGGAAATATGCAAGCATCTGTCAAAGGTGTATTTTAAAAACAGAAAATACGTTCGATACACCACTTGCATTGCGTGTGGCGGTATGTTATGATGAAGGTCAGAAATAAAAGCTGCCGGGAGCGGCAGAACGCACAGAGAAAAGGAACTGGATCGATGATATCATATATAAAAGGAACCCTGGAAGCAGTGGAAGAGGACATGATCATAGTGGAGACAGGAGGCATTGGCTATGGGATCCGTGTGCCTTTGTCCCTCTTAGAAGAGCTTCCGTCTCTGGGCTCTCCGGTGACTATTCATACGTATTTTCAGGTCCGTGAGGATTCCATGACACTTTATGGCTTTCTTAACCGGCAGGACAGAGAGATGTTTAAGCAGCTTATCAGCGTAAACGGCATCGGCCCCAGAGGCGCTCTGGGGATTTTGTCTGTTATGCGGCCCGACGACCTGCGGACGGCTATTGTAAGCGGCGACGCCAAGGCCATTTCCAGGGCACCCGGTATCGGCCCCAAAACGGCCCAGAGGCTGATTTTGGATTTAAAGGATAAGGTGGATCTGGAAGAGGTGATTTCCGGCTTTGGGGGCGGAAACGGCAGTGCAGTCCGGACCGAGGAACTTTCCGGGCTGGCATCAGCTGCAAAAGAAGCTGTGGAGGCCCTTACGGCCCTTGGCTATACGGGGGCAGAGGCTTCCAGGGCGGTAAAGCGCGTGGAAATGACAGAGGGAATGAATTCAGAGGATGTGCTTAAGGCTTCTTTAAAATTTCTGACCTTTCTGTAAGGGAAGAACTTAAAGGAAATAATTGGAAAATGATGAGGGACTTATGGAACGCAGGATCATAACAACAGAGGCAACAGAGGAGGATGTGCGTATTGAGACTACGCTGCGTCCTCAGTGCCTTGAGGACTATATTGGGCAGGAGAAAATCAAATCCACTCTGAAAATCTATATTGAGGCAGCCAAATCCAGAGGGGAAGCGCTGGATCATGTGCTGTTTTACGGCCCCCCTGGCCTTGGAAAGACCACCCTTTCCGGGATTATTGCAAATGAGATGGGAACGAAGATGAAGGTAACCAGCGGCCCGGCCATTGAAAAGCCTGGGGAGATGGCTGCGATCTTAAATAACCTTCAGGAGGGGGATGTGCTCTTTGTGGATGAGATCCACCGTTTAAACCGTCAGGTGGAGGAGGTACTTTATCCGGCCATGGAGGACTTTGCCATAGATATTATGCTGGGAAAGGATTCTTCGGCCCGCTCCATCCGTCTGGAGCTGCCCCATTTTACTCTGGTGGGCGCTACTACCAGAGCCGGCCTTCTTACGGCTCCTTTAAGAGACCGGTTCGGAGTGGTTCAGCGTCTGGAATTTTATACGCCCCAGGAGCTTAAGACCATTATCATGCATTCCGCAGGGGTGCTGGGAGTGGAGATCGATCCGGAAGGGGCATTAGAGCTTGCCCGACGGTCCAGAGGTACGCCCAGACTGGCAAACCGCCTTTTAAAAAGGGTAAGAGACTTCGCTCAGGTAAAATATGACGGAGCGATCACGAAAGAAGTGACGGATTTTGCTCTGGATATTATGGATGTGGACAAGCTGGGACTGGATCAGAATGACAGAAATATCCTGCTTATGATCATTGAGAAGTTTTCCGGCGGCCCTGTAGGGCTTGATACGCTGGCTGCGGCTTTGGGGGAAGACGCCGGAACCTTAGAGGATGTGTACGAACCCTATCTTCTGATGAATGGCCTGATCAACCGCACGCCCAGAGGAAGGATGGCCACAGAGAGCGCTTATCGTCATTTGGGCTTGGAAATGGGATGAAAATGTGGTAAGCTTCTGTTAGAGGGAAAGAACGTTTCCCCGGATCAGACAGGAGAATGAGTGAAGTATGGAAACAAAGAATTATACACAGGTTTTAATTGACGGAAAAATATATACTCTGGGCGGAAGCGAGGATGAGGCCTATCTTCAGCGGACGGCCAGCTATGTGAATGAAAAGAATATGCAGCTGCGCGGGATTCCGGGTTTCTCCAAGCAGAGTGCGGATTATCAGCAGGTTATGATCCAGTTAAATATTGCAGACGATTATTTTAAGGCGCTGGATCATTCGGAACAGATGGAAGAGGAACGCAACCGGATGGAAAAGGAGAGCTACAGCTTAAAGCATGAGCTGGTAAGCACTCAGATGAAGCTGGAAGCTGTGCTTAAGGATCTGGAGGAGCGCCAGGTGCAGCTGGAGGAGACGGCTTCACATTTAGCGAAGCTGGAACGGGAAAACAGAAATCTTACCCGCCAGAATGAAAGGCTGTCTCAGGAGCGGGCTGAGGCAGTGACAGAGGCGGAGCAGATGAAAGCCCTTATGCTTCATCAGGAGAACGAACTCCGGGCAGTGGGAGAAGCGGCTGCTTCTGAGGAAGAGCCTGTTGTTGAGGAGAATCCTGTTTTGGAGGAAGAACCTGAGGTTGGGAAAGAGACAGGAGAAGAGACCGCAGAAGAGGAAGCGGCAGAGGTTTCGAATGAAGAAGCGGAGGTTTCTGAACCGGCGGCTGCTCCTGAAGAAGAGGTTCGGCCTGTTTCCGATGAAGAGCTGGCAAGAAGAGCGCTTCAGGCAGCCAGAAAGGCAGGCTTTCACAGAGGCCGCAGATAGAAGGATACAAAAAAGACAGCATCGGGGGGATGTCTCATGGATTCGTATGGGGCATCCTTTCGTTATCCCTGAAGAGAACGGGGGAGAAATGTGGTTTTGGATCCGTTAAAAGACCAGGAAAGGCGGAAATAACATGAAAGAGAAAAAAAGAGCAGAGCTGCTTGCTCCGGCAGGCTCCTTTGCAAGCTTAAAGGCAGCAGTGGCAGCGGGCGCTGACGCTGTATATATGGGAGGAGCGCGGTTTGGAGCCAGAGCCTATGCTCAAAATGCAGATCAGGATGAGATGATCGCAGCCATTGAATACGCCCATCTCCATGGCTGCCGCCTTTATATGACCGTAAATACGCTCTTTAAGGAGAATGAGCTGGGAGAATTATATGAGTATCTGCTTCCCTATTATAAAGCCGGACTGGACGGTGTGATCGTTCAGGACCTGGGAGCCCTGTCCTTTATTCGGGAGCATTTTCCGGGAATAGAACTTCACGCCAGCACCCAGATGACCATTACCAGTGTTTACGGGGCAAAGGAGCTGAAGCGTCTGGGCTGCTGCCGGGTAGTGCCGGCCAGAGAGGTATCCTTAGAGGAGATCCGCCGGATCTATGATGAGACGGGAATGGATATTGAAACCTTTGTCCACGGGGCGCTGTGCTACTGCTATTCCGGACAGTGCCTTATGAGCAGCCTGATCGGGGGCAGAAGCGGAAACAGGGGCCGGTGTGCCCAGCCCTGCCGTCTTCCCTACCGGGTATATGAGCAGGAAAACGGAACAGCTGTTAATAAAGAGGATCAGAAATGTGTCCTCAGCATGAAGGATCTGTGCACGCTGGATATTTTGCCCCAGATTCTGGAAGCAGGTGTATTTTCACTGAAGATTGAAGGAAGGATGAAGAGCCCCAGATATACGGCCGGGGTAGTGCGGATTTACCGGAAGTATCTGAACCGGTATCTGGAATACGGTTCAGAAGGGTATTATGTGGAGCCGGAAGATAAAAAAGAGCTTCTGGATCTGTTTGACCGGGGAGGCTTTACCTCCGGCTACTACACCAGACATAATGGCCGCGACATGATCGCTTTAAAGGAAAAGCCGGAATTTCGGGAAACGAACAAAGAACTCTTTGACTTTCTGGACCGGGAATATGTGGAAACAGAGAAGAAAGAGCCTGTGGAGGGGTATGCATATCTGGCGGAGGGACTTCCGTCCGTGCTTACGCTGACCTGCGGGGATATTTCTGTGACGGTTTCCGGACAGGAGCCTCAGGCTGCGAAAAACCAGCCAATGACCAGAGAAAAGGTGATCCGCCAGCTGGGGAAAACAGGGGCTACGGCTTTTGAATTTACAGAGCTTGAGGCAGAGGTATGCGGAGCGCTGTTTCTTCCCGTTCAGGCATTAAATGAACTGCGCAGAGAGGGCTTTGAGGCGCTTACAGAGGCGATCCAGAATCAGTGGAGAAGAAAGGCGCCGGAGGCGGGAGAAGTTCAGAACGGTGCAGATTCCGGTGAGAAAAGCAGCCGGGCGGCTGGATGCGCCGGGCCTGTCCCGGATGAGAGTGCAGGTAAAAGACCGATGTATCTTACGGTATCCGCAGAAACCGGGGATCAGCTGTCTGCAGCGCTTGCCGTGCCGGAGGTCAGGAGGATCTGTCTGGATGCTTCATCCTTTCAGCCGGAGCGCTGGGCAGAATTTGTGCAGCTGATCCATCAGGCCGGAAAGGAGTGCTATCTTACCCTCCCGCACATTTTCAGGACCCATGCCATAGGATTTTTCCGAACATACCGTTCCTGTCTGGAGCTGGCAGGTTTTGACGGCCTTTTAATCCGTGCCTTTGAAGAAATACAGTGGATGAGAGAGGAGCAGATTTCCCTTTCTGCTTCCTTTGACGCCTCCGTCTATGCATGGAACCATGGGGCAGTACACACATTGAAGGAGGAGCAGGCTGCTTTTATCACTGCGCCATGGGAACTGAACAGCAGAGAGCTGGAGCCTGTTTTTGAGGCCTGCCGCAGAGAGGGGCTTCTGGCAGAGCTGATCGTTTATGGCCGGGCGCCCATGATGGTATCGGCCCAGTGCATTACAAAGACCGTAAAAGGCTGCAGTAAATGTCCCTCTCTTTTGTGGATGAAGGACAGAACCGGAGCACGGCTGCCGGTTCAGAATCACTGTGCGTTCTGCTATAATACGATTTTAAATCCTCTTCCCGTGTCCCTTCACGGCTGCGCAGATTCTGTAAAGCGTCTGGCTCCTGAGGGACTGCGCCTGTGCTTTACAATAGAAACAGGGGAGGAGACAAAGGCAGTATTAAATGCCTTTGCAGCAGAGTTTATCAGAGGAGAAAACGCAGAGCCTCCATTTACAGAATTTACCAGAGGCCATTTCAGGCGGGGAGTAGAATAGGGTATGGTTAATCTGATCCTGGAACTGTCCAAATATGTGATGATTTTTCTCATGGCTGTCTACACCTGGGCGAATTTCCGCTATTTTTCCTTCCCGGACCGGGAACGGAAGCTAAGGCTCTGCGCCAGACAGAACCATGTAATGTTTTTTATGCATTTTCTGTCCTATATGATATTGTTTTTAAAGGCAGAGGATGAAAAGACGTCGGGGCTTTTAGCCGCCTTTTATGCAGCCCAGGCTGTGTTTTTCCTGGTTTATATTTTCCTTACGCGGCGTTTTTACCGGAATGTTTCACGGATTCTGGTAAATAACACCTGTATGCTTCTGGCCGTAGGCCTGATTATGCTGAGCCGTTTGTCCATGTTTCGTGCAGATCCCTTAGATAAGGCTCTAAAGCAGTTTGTAATTATCTGCGGGGCAGCCGTTGTTTCCTGGCTGATCCCGTGGATCATGGAGCGGTTCTGGCAGATTTATAAATTCCAGTGGATTTACGCCGCGGTGGGGATCCTGGCTCTTCTTGCGGTCTGGATCGGAGGGGATGAGAGCTTTGGAGCGCAGCTTTCCTTTACCATTGGAGGAATTTCCATCCAGCCCTCGGAATTTGTAAAGCTGACCTTTGTGCTCTTTACGGCTTCCATGTTTTACCAGTCCACGGAATTGAAACAAGTCTGTATTACAACTGCCGCCGCAGCGGCCCATGTGCTGATCCTGGTTCTGTCAAAGGATCTGGGAGGAGCATTGATCCTGTTTGTAAGCTATGTGCTTATGCTTTTTATCGCCACGGGAAAGAAGCTGTATCTGTTTGGCGGGATTGGACTTGGCTGCGGAGCGGCCGCTGCTGCCTTTGGCCTGTTTGACCATGTAAAGCGCAGAGTGGCTGCCTGGAAAAATCCCTGGGCGGATATTGACAATACGGGTTATCAGATCACCCAGTCGCTGTTTGCCATCGGTACAGGAGGGTGGTTTGGCATGGGGCTGTGCCAGGGAATGCCGGGAAAAATCCCAGTGGTGGAAAAGGATTTTATCTTTGCGGCCATAGGAGAGGAGTTTGGAGGCATCTTTGCCGTCTGCCTGCTTTTAATCTGTCTGGGCTGTTTTATCCAGTTTATGATGATCGCTTCTCGGATGCAGGCCATGTTTTACAAGCTGATTGCCTTTGGGCTGGGAATCCAGTATGTGACGCAGGTATTTTTAACCGTAGGCGGTGTGACGAAGTTTATCCCATCTACCGGCGTGACCCTTCCCTTTGTAAGCTATGGCGGCAGTTCCATTGTGAGCACCTTTATGCTCTTTGCCATGATCCAGGGACTGTATATTATTAAACGAAATGACGAAGAAGAGATGGGGGTGGCTGAGGACTGATGGCAAAAAAAGGAAAAAAACAGACAGGGGAATCTCCTGCAAACCGCAGTATCCTCAGGATTACCTACGGAATTGCCCTGCTGTTTCTGGCACTTATTTTATATGTAGGGTATTTTATACAGATACAGGGACCGGAGGTGATCAATAATTCCTACAATGCCCGTCTGGACCGTTTTTCCGACCGGGTTCACAGGGGGAAGATCCTGGCGTCTGACGGTACGGTTCTGGCTCACAATGAGGAGGATGAGGATGGAAATGAGCTGCGGGTTTACGACCATGGGGATGTATTTGCACATGTAGTAGGGTATTCCACCAAGGGAAAGACAGGAATTGAGTCTCTGGCAAATTTTTATCTCATTACATCCCATGTAAATCTCATCGAGCAGGCGGTAAATGAATTAAGCGGAAGGAAAAATCTGGGAGATGATGTGGTAACCACTCTGGACATCAATCTTCAGCAGACCGCCTATTCCGCTTTGGGAGACCGAAGAGGAGCGGTGATCGCCATGGAGCCGGACACGGGAAAGATTTTAGCGATGGTGTCAAAGCCGGACTATGATCCCAATACGCTGCTTACGGACTGGGCTGCTCTCACAGACAGCGCCAATACCCAAAGCCAGCTTTTAAACCGCGCGGCCCAGGGGCTGTATGCTCCCGGTTCTACCTTTAAGATCCTGACTGCCCTGGAATATATCAGGGAGCATCCGGACAATTACAAAGACTTTCATTTTGACTGCAATGGCGTATATCACAATGGAGAGTATTCCATCAAATGCTTTCACAGCGAGGCTCATGGCAGCCAGGATTTTGTAAAGGCCTTTGCTAATTCCTGCAACGGAGCATTTTCAAGCATGGGGCTGGAGCTGGATTTAAACCGGTTTGCAGCTACGGCAGAGGAACTTTTATATAACCGGCCGCTGCCATTTTCCGGCTTTCCTTATAAAGAGAGCAGCTTCAATATGAAAGCCGGAGCCGATATCTGGGAGATTTTGCAGTCCTCCATCGGACAGGGAACTACCCTGATCACGCCCCTGCACAGTGTCCTGATCACCTCGGCTGTGGCTAATGGGGGAACGCTGATGAAGCCTTATCTGTTAGACCGGGTAGTAAGTGCAGGCGGGGAAGAGGTTAAGAAGTTTCTTCCGGAGGCCTATGGTTCCATGATGACGGCAGATGAGGCGGGAAAGCTCACAGAGCTTATGAAGGCTGTGACGGATGTGGGCACAGGCTCTGCGGTCCGTACAGAGGATTACACCGCTGCAGTTAAAACAGGAACTGCGGAATTTGAAACCGGAAAGGAAACGCATGCCTGGTTTACGGGCTTTGCCCCGGCAGAAGCTCCAAAGATTGCAGTTACGGTGCTGGTGGAGGAGTCAGGAAGCGGAGGAAAGATAGCAGGGCCTGTTGCCAGGGCCATGTTTGACGCATATCTTTTGAAAAAATAGCGAACTATGTAGAAAACAGCGGTATTTCGTGCTATAATGCCTCTGTTTGTCTGATACAAAAGGAAACGTTGCAAATGACGAAAGGAGCGATCAGGTGTTTCGAGCAGATGATTATGTTAAGGTAACCAGCCTGGCTGAGGCATACGAGCTGTGCCAGAAACGCAGCAGCCTGGTAGTAGGAGGCATGGTGTGGCTGAAGATGACAAACGTGACAAAGCGTATGGTCATCGACTTATCCGGTCTTGGGCTGGATCAGATTGAAGAAAATGAAGAGGAATTTTCCATAGGAGCTATGTGCAGCCTGAGACAGTTGGAAATTCATGAAGGACTGAATACATATTTCGGAGGCATTTTTAAGGAGTGCACCAGACATATCGTAGGAGTTCAGATGCGCAACTGCGCAACTGTAGGCGGAAGCGTATATGCCCGTTTCGGATTTTCCGATATCATTACCTGCCTGCTGGCTCTTGACGCTTATGTAGAGCTGTACCACGGCGGCATGGTGCCGATCAAAGAGTTCGCAGCCCGTCCGGTTCACAGGGATGACAGAGATATCCTTGTCCGTGTGGTGATCAAAAAGGACGGAAGAAAGGCTGCCTATATCAGCCAGAGAAATTCCAGTACGGATTTCCCGCTGCTTGCAGTCTGCGCTGCAAATCTGGGCAACCAGTGGTTCGTATCCATCGGAGCCAGACCGGCAAAGGCAGCGTTAGTAGAATTTACAGAAGATAATTTTGACACCATAAAGGAAATGGCAAAGCAGGCAGCAGACGCAGTTTCCTATGGAGATAATACAAGAGGCAGCGGACAGTACCGCCATAGCCTGGCAGTTGTGTATGTAAGACGCCTCATGGAGCGCTTAAAGGGAAGGAGTGTGAGCCGGTAATGGAGATTCGCTTTCGTTTAAATGGAAAACAGGTTCAGGCAGAGGTGCGTCCGGATACGGTGCTTCTTGATCTGGTGCGTGAACTGGGCTGCTACAGCGTAAAAAGAGGCTGTGAAACAGCAAACTGTGGCCTGTGTACTGTCTGGCTGGACGGAAAGCCCGTATTGTCATGTTCCACTCTGGCTCTCAGAGCGGATGGACGTCATGTAACTACTCTGGAGGGGCTTCAGAAGGAGGCAGAGGAATTTGGCATGTTCTTAGCCGCTGAGGGCGGAGAGCAGTGCGGCTTCTGCAGCCCGGGCTTTATTATGAACGTACTGGCCATGGAGCGGGAGTTAAAGGATCCTACAGAGGAGGAGATCAAGGAGTATTTAGCCGGAAATCTCTGCCGCTGCAGCGGATATATGTCCCAGCTTCGTGCAGTTAAAAAGTATCTGGATGCAAAGCAGAAAGGAGGCAGGGACTGATGGCATATTCACAGAAACGGCCCGCTGAGGCCAAAAAGCTGCGTGTAGTAGGCGCACCCCTGATCAAGAGAGATGCGAAAGCTCTTGTGACGGGAAAGCCGGTGTATACGGATGATCTTGCCATGAAGGACTGCCTGATCGTAAAGGTTCTGCGCAGCCCCTATGCCCATGCGCTGATCCGTGAGATCGACTGCGCCGTAGCCTCCAAGGTACAGGGAATCGAATGTATCCTTACCTGGAAGGATGTGCCGAAGAAGCGCTTTACCATGGCAGGACAGACCTATCCGGAGCCCAGCCCCTATGACCGTCTGATCCTTGATCAGAGAGTGCGCTTCGTGGGCGACGCGGTAGCCATTGTAGCAGGTGAGGACGAGGCCTGTGTAGACCGGGCCATGCGGTTGATCAAGGTAAAATATGAGGTATTAGAGCCTGTTCTTGATATGCATGATGCAAAGGACGGAGACATTTTAGTTCATCCTGAGGAGGACTGGAAGGCCCTCTGTCCCGTTGGCGCTGACAATATGCGCAATCTCTGTGCCTGTGGTAAGGATGAGGCCGGAGACCTGGAAGCCGCATTTTCAGGCAGCAGCCATGTAATTGAACGTGTTTACCATACAAAGGCAAATCAGCAGGCCATGATGGAGACCTTCCGGGCCTTCACCTATATGGATATCTACGGAAGACTGGTTGTAACCGCATCTACCCAGGTTACCTTCCATGTGCGCCGGATCCTGGCTCATGCGCTGGATGTGCCAAAGTCAAAGATCCGTGTGATCAAGCCCAGGATTGGCGGCGGCTTCGGAGCCAAGCAGACTGTAATCGCAGAGGTTTACCCTGCCATCGTTACCATGAAGACAGGAAAGCCCGCAAAGATCGTTTACAGCCGCTACGAGTCCCAGATTGCTTCCTCTCCCCGCCATGAGATGGAAGTAAAGGTAAAATTAGGCTGCGACGACGAAGGCATTTTACAGGCAATCGACGTTTACACCCTGTCCAACACAGGCGCTTACGGCGAGCACGGGCCGACGACCGTAGGACTTTCCGGACACAAATCTATTCCTCTGTACGGAACTCCAAAGGCCTTCCGCTTTGCCTATGATGTAGTCTACACCAACCGTATGTCTGCAGGCGCATACCGCGGCTATGGTGCGACCCAGGGTATTTTTGCCGTAGAGTCTGCCATTGACGAGCTGGCTGCAGAGCTTCATATGGATCCGGTTAAGCTGCGTGAAAAAAATATGATCCGTGAAGGACAGGTAATGCCTGCATATTACGGAGAAACGGCAGAAAGCTGCACGCTGGACCGCTGTGTGGATCGTGTAAAGGAAATGATCGGCTGGGATGAGAAGTATCCCAGAAAGGATATGGGAAATGGAAAGGTCCGCGGCGTAGGAATTGCCATGGCTATGCAGGGTTCATCTATTTCAAAGGTAGATGTGGCTTCTGTAACCATCAAGGTAAATGATGACGGTTTTTATTCCATGACCATCGGTGCATCCGATATGGGAACGGGCTGCGATACCACCCTGGCGCAGGTAGCGGCAGAGTGTCTGAACTGTGAGATGGATGATATCGTTGTCTACGGCGTAGATACGGATATTTCTCCCTATGACTCCGGTTCCTATGCTTCCAGTACGGCCTACCTGACCGGAAACGCAGTGGTTAAGACCTGCGAGACCTTAAAGAAAAAGATTATAAAGAAGGCCGCAGAATACTTAAGCTGCGGCGAGGATGAACTGGAATTTACCGGAAAATCCGTAAAGCGTCTCACTCCGGTGCCCGAAGGCTCAGGATTTGAAAATGAGATTTCCCTTCTGGATATCGGAAACAGAGCGATGTGCTTTAATAACGAGGCACTTCAGGCAACCGAATCCTGTACATCTCCCGTATCTCCGCCTCCGTTCATGGCAGGTGCGGCAGAAGTAGAGGTAGATATGGAAACCGGACAGATCGATCTGATCCAGTTTGTATCAGCCGTTGACTGCGGTACGCCGTTAAATGAAAATCTGGCAAGAGTACAGACAGAGGGCGGACTGGTACAGGGCATCGGAATGGCTCTTTACGAGGATGTAACCTATCTGAAAAACGGCCATGTCTGCGAGAATTCCCTGATGCAGTACAAGCTTCCCACCCGTCTGGACATTGGCAGGGTGCAGGTAGAGCTGGAATGCAGCTATGAGCCGACAGGCCCCTTTGGCGCCAAGTCCATTGGTGAGATCGTAATCAATACTCCGTCCCCGGCCATTGCCAATGCAGTATACAATGCAGTCGGCGTCCGGATCAGAGAGCTTCCGATTACGGCTGAAAAGATATTTAATGGTTTAAATCAGTAATTAAATTAAGCAAACTGACTGTTATACAGTTCCGCATAAGCGCCTCCTGATTCCAGGAGGCGTTTGTGATTCCCCTGCTCGATAATCGTACCATTCTGCATTACCAGGATCAGATCCGCATCCACAATGGTAGACAGACGGTGGGCGATCACAAAAGAAGTACGGCCCTTCATCAGTGTGTTCATGGCAAGGCTGATCTCCATTTCCGTCCGGGTATCCACAGAAGAGGTAGCCTCATCCAGGATCAGGATGGCAGGATCGCAGAGCATGACCCTGGCGATGGTAAGGAGCTGGCGCTGTCCTGCGGAAATAGTTTCCGCATCGCTTCCAAGAACCGTATCGTATCCCTTAGGCAGCGTACGGATAAAAAAGTCGGCTCTGGCTGCCTTTGCAGCAGCAATAATCTCTTCTCTGGAAGCATCCGGCTTTCCATAGGCAATATTTTCCGCAATGGTCCCCTCAAAAAGCCAGGTGTCCTGCAGTACCATGCCAAAGGCCTGGCGAAGGTCGGCCCGGCTTAAGGAGTGGGTGTCTACGCCGTCCAGTAAAATGGTTCCGCCGCCGATTTCATAGAAACGCATCAGCAGATTGATCAGCGTGGTTTTTCCCGCACCCGTAGCGCCTACGATAGCGATTTTCTGCCCTTCTTTTACGGAAAAGCTGATATCAGACATGAGGGTGCGCTCCGGAGTGTAGCCGAAACGGATATGAGAGAAGTCCACATGGCCCTTTGGGGCGGGAAGACAGGCCGGATGCTCAGGATCCGGTAGGATTTCTTCTTCGTCCAGCAGCTCATAGACCCGTTCCACCGATGCAAGGGCAGACTGGAGGGAATTGATCATATAGGACAGCTCGGTAATGGGTTCTCCGGCCTGATTGGCATACTGGAAGAACGCCTGGAACCGTCCCGGGGTCAGGTGGCCCTTTAAGAGCATAACACCTCCCAAAACAGCCACAGCAACCTGTCCGAACCGGTTGATAACGCGGATTCCGGGGTTAATGGCATTGATGATCCAATCTGTTTTTTCGGAAGCGTCTGCCAGCTCCACAGCGGCCTGGCGGATCTGGGCCAGACTTTCCTCTTCCCGGTTAAAGGCTTTGATCAGCATACGGCCGCTGTAGGCTTCTTCGATAAGGCTGTTGAGCCGTCCCGTACAATCCTGGCGTCTGGCCGCATAGCACAGGGTCTTTCGTGAAGCGGCTTTGGCTGCCAGCAGGGAAATTGCGGTGAAGAACAAAAAGACCGCAGTGAGGAATCCGTCAAAGTAAGCCATGATAGAAAGAGAACCCAGGATAGTTCCAACAGCCATAAATAGGCGCAGAAGTCCCGTTTGAAGAGCCTCGGACATTTTTTCGAGGTCATTGGTGGCCCGGCTCATGATGGCTCCCGGCTGCTGGCGGTCAAAGTAGGACAAGGGAAGACGGTTTAACTTCTCGCTGATCTCCCCCCGCAGCTGCAGGTTCAGCTTCTCTGCAAAGCTTGCCATAAGAAAGCTCTGGAGGGAATAGAAGATACCGCAGGCTAAAAACATGAGAAGAAGGGAGAAAAGCTGCCTTCCGCCAAACTCCCAGGTGATCTGAAAATGCTGTCCGGTATGCATTGCCTCCTTCATCTGGTTCCAGATCAGGTCTACCACATCTGCACTGTATAAGGGCGCCATGACCGTAAAATAGGTATAAAAGGCAATACAGATAAATACAACGGTCAGTCTCCATTTCTGCTTCCCCATAGAGCGGATAAAGCGCAGAATGGTCTTTTTCATATGCTTTGCTTCAAATACTTCTGTATCAAAATAATTCTGGTCATTTTCCATAAAATCAATGAACCTCCCTTAAAATATGACAAAATCAGGCGTCACGAAGCTGGGAACGCACAATATCCTTATATACCGGACAGTGCTCCAAAAGCCAGGAATGAGTGCCCAGTCCTGCGATTTTCCCGTCATCCAGCACCAGGATCTGGTCCGCGTGAAGAATGGTGCTTACACGCTGGGCGATGATGATGACAGCCGCATCTTTCGTGGCATCCTTTAAAGCATGGCGGAGAGCTGCGTCTGTCTTTGCGTCCAGAGCGGAAAAACTGTCGTCAAAGATATAAACAGCGGCTTTTTTTGCCAGTGCCCTGGCGATGGAAAGGCGCTGCTTCTGTCCGCCTGAAAAATTCGTGCCCCCCTGAGCTGTATGGGAAGCCAGGCCATCCGGCAGGTCATATACAAAGCCCGCCTGAGCTGTATCCAGAGCTGTCCGCAGCTCCGCCTCCGAGGCGTTGGGATTTCCATACCGCAGGTTTTCTTCAATGGTGCCGGAAAAGAGCCAGGCTTTCTGGGGTACATAAGATACTGCGTCACGAAGCTTTTTCTGGGGAAGTTCCCGGATATCGGTTCCATCCAGACAAATCCGTCCGGAGGTAACATCGTGAAAGCGCAGAATCAACTTTGCAATGGTGGATTTTCCGCTTCCCGTACCGCCGATAATGGCAGTTGTAGTGCCTTTCTCACATTGAAAGGCCAGATGACTTAAGGTATTCTCATCCGCATCCGGGAAGCGGAAGGTAACGTCGTCAAAGGACAGGAGAGCGTGGGAGGAGGCAGCGCCCCCCAAATCAAGTGCCTCAGATGTATGGGGATCAGGTTTCACGATTTCAGTTTTAGCCGGAACCGGAAGCTTATCCTGTATCTCCGGTTCCAGTGACAGCACCTCAGCCATTCGCTCAATACACACCAGGGCTCTGGGCACCATAATGATAACCATCTGGGCCATCATGATATAGAACAGGATCCAGATCGCATATTCAGTCACAGCTGTAATGCCGCCGATTTCCATGGCCCCGGCTCCGGTCAGATTGCCGCCTATATACAGGATTGCAACAACCGTCAGGTTGATCGCTACATTGGCAATGCTGTCCAGTGCTGCAAAGAGCCGGTTGGCCCGGATGGCAGAATCGGCATAATCAGAAAAGGTCCGGTTTAACCGTCCCGCTTCATGGTGTTCCTTTCCAAAGGCACGGATCACGCGCACACCGGTGATTGTTTCTCTGAGAACCGTATTCACCCGGTCTAAAAACCGCTGAAGCCGTTCAAAGATAGGGGCCGCCCTGCGGATAATAAAGAAGCCTGCTGTCAGCAGAAAAATTACTACGGCTGTAACCAGATATCCCATAGAAGGATGGATCCGAAAAGCAAAAATGATGCCCAGGATACACATGATCGGAACGGGAAGAACCATCTGGATGCACATGACGAAGGCGGTCTGGATAGAGTTAATATCATTTAAGGTTCGGGTTACCATAGAAGCTGTTCCGAACCGTTCAAAATCCGCTGCGGAAAAACTCAGGCTTTTTTCGTAGACAGCCACACGCATGTCCCGGCCAAGTCTGGCAGACAGGCGCGCACAGAGAAAGCTTCCCCACAAAGCGCCGAAACCGGCCATCAGGGAGATAGCCAGCATGATAAGGCCCTCGTGAAGGATCGGCATAAGCCCTGCGCCTGCTGCGGCAAGATTTAACATTTTGGCGGTTACCGTAGGCACCAGAAGGGCTCCGGCCACATCTAAAAGCACGGTAAAGAATATCAGGACACAGGTCATTCGGTAAGGTTTCAGAAATCGTATAAAATATTGCATGATGTCAAATTCTCCTTTATTCCCCGGAGGGGTGTTCCTTTTTCGGAAGGATTAAAGCCAGCTCCTCCTCAAACAAGTCTAACTGGCGGACAGACAGCTTCAGGCACAGCTCTACCTCTTCTGCGGTCATCTGTGCCAGAGAATGCTGCTCCGCCTCAATCAGGGGGATTACAATCTGCCGGCAGAGCTGAGTCCCTTTTTCTGTCAGGTATACTGCCTTGGTATTGCCGGCTCCGGCTAACTGCTCCAGACTTACATATCCATTTTTTACCAGACCACTGATGGCAGAGTTCACTGTCTGGCGGGGCAGGCTGCAAAGCTCAGCCAGCTCGTGCTGAGTAAATGGTGTGGTATGTTCATCTGCTTCTGTTTCACAGAGACAGTAAAGAATGGAAAATGCAGTATCAGAAAGATGACAGGCCGCTGCATAGGTGTGGTAGAGATTGCACTGACGGCGGTATAACTGGTTAAATTTAAGATTTAATTCTTTTGCGGTATGGCTGCTGCACATGGCTGAGGCTCCTTTATAAATTGATAATCCGATTTCGGTTTTTGTATAGGAGAGTATAAATCCGAAAGCGGATTTTGTCAAGAGGGAACTAGCCGGGGATGTATTGCTCCTTTAGATACTATTGACAGATAATAGGACAGCTGTTACATTATGAAAAAATGAGATAAAAAGGAGCACAAAAATGAAAGTAATCATGTACGGAACCCATCTCTGCAAAGATACATTATATGCAATTTACAAGCTGGAGGATAAGGGAGCAGACCTGGAATTTAGAAATATCTCAGCCAGCCTGACGGAAATGAAGGCATTTTTAAAGATCAGGGATGAGGAGGCTCTGTTTGACGGGCCAAAGAAAGAGGGAAAAATCGGAGTGCCCTATTTTGAACTTGAAAATGGAATGAAGACGCTGGACCTGCAGGAGGTATTAGAACAGATATAACAGGGAAAGTGAAAATTCTTGCATATCCCTTCCAAACGTTGTATACTAAAACCAGTCACGGCTGCGCAGGGCAGCCAGGTTCACACCAAAACCAGGAGGGATTGCAATGATTGAAGCAACGAGCTGCGGCGGTGTGGTTATATTTCGAGGAAAGATCCTGGTGCTGTACAAGAATTACAAAAACAAGTACGAGGGCTGGGTTCTTCCCAAAGGAACCGTAGAAGCTGGAGAGGAATATAAGGAAACGGCGCTGCGAGAGGTCAAGGAAGAAACCGGGGTCAGCGCCTCCATCATCAAATATATCGGAAAAAGCCAGTATACCTTCAATACCCCACAGGATGTTGTGGAAAAGGATGTACATTGGTATCTGATGATGGCCGACAGCTATTACAGCAAACCACAGCGGGAAGAGTACTTTCTGGATTCCGGATATTACAAATTTTACGAAGCCTACCATCTGCTGAAATTCTCCAATGAAAAGCAGATCCTTGAAAAGGCCTATAATGAATATCTGGATCTGAAGAAGAGTAATCTTTGGGGAAGCAAGAAGTATTTTTAGAGAATAAGGACCTGTTGGGAAATGCATAGGTAAAGGCATTTGTCGGCAGGTTTTTATTTATAGGGAGATAGAAAGGGGGATCGAAAGTATGGCCTGGCCTAAAATTTCAGTAGGAAGCTCCGACTTTGCAGAATACCGCAAAGGGAATTACTATTATGTTGATAAGACAGGATTGATCGAGGAATTATTAAAAACACCGGGAATCAAGGTTACATTGATTACCCGGCCCCGGCGGTTTGGAAAAACTATGAATATGAGTATGCTGGCAGAATTTTTTGATATCAGAAAGGACAGCCGCCCCATATTCAGTGGGCTGAAAATAGCAGATAATAAGGAACTTTGCGAGGCGTGGATGAACCAATGGCCGGTCATCCATGTGACATTCAGATCTGTATTCGGAAGCTGTTTTAAGGATGCCTATTCCATGATAGAGGCTGTGATCGCAGAGCTTTATAAGCAGCATATCTACTTACTGGAAAACCCTGAAATGATGGTATATGATCGAGAAATATTTGATCGTATTGCAGGAAAAAAGGCTTCTGGGGAAGAAATTAAAAACAGTCTTCTATTTCTTACAAGGCTGTTGGAACAATATTATGGAAAAACGGTGATTCTGCTGATAGATGAGTATGATGTGCCTCTTGCTAAGGCCAGTGATAAGGGATATTATGAGGAAATGCTGTATGTGATCCGCGGTATTCTTCAGGCTCTGAAGGATAATTCCTTCCTGCATCTGGCGGTTGTGACAGGCTGTCTTCGGATTGCCAAGGAAAGCATTTTTACGGGAACAAATAACTTTATTACAGATACAATATCGGATAATCGTCTGGATGAATTTTTTGGCTTTACGCAGGAAGAAGTAGACAGGATTCTTGCAGATACTCAAAATACTTCTCATAGTCAGGAAATCAAAAACTGGTATGATGGATATCGTTTTGGAAGCATAGATGTGTACTCGCCCTGGGATGTGATGAACCATATAAATGCATTATGCCTGGATCCTCAGGCTATGCCCAGGAGCTATTGGCGCAATACAAGCGACAATGCTATTATCCGTTCTTTTATTGATCAGGCAGAAAATGATACTATAAAACAATTTGAAATCTTGCTTTCAGGAGACAAAATTTCTCAGAAAATAGAGGAAGATCTTACTTATGATTATCTTCATGCATCTGCAGAAAATCTTTGGAGTATTCTGTATTTAACGGGATATCTTACAGGAACTGAAAAAGAGGAGGGACGCCAGGAATGGAATTTATGGATTCCCAATCTGGAGATTCGTGAAATTTTTGAAGATACTGTGATAAAATGGTTCCATGACAGTGCCCGTTTATGGGAAAGAAAGGCTCTTTTTCATGCAGTATGGGAGCGTGATGAAGAGAAGCTGACAGAGGAGATGACAAAGCTTCTTAGAAAAACAATCAGCTACCATGACTACAAAGAAGATTTTTACCATGTTTTTCTGGCGGGGATTTTTGCCGGTGCCGGATATATCGTAAAATCAAACAGAGAGCATGGAGACGGCCGCAGTGATGTTGTAGTTCAGGACTACGATGGAAACAGGATTGCAGTATTTGAGGTAAAATATTCCCGCCGCCTGGAGGATCTGCCCTATGACTGTGAAAGAGCCATAAAGCAGATTGATGTCAGACGGTATGGGGAAGAATTTGCTGAGGATTACAGTACCGTGATCTGTTATGGGATCGCATTTTATCGGAAGCGGTGTATGGTGAAGGTAAAGCCTACCTCTCCCTGATCACCCCGCACCCAATCACAACCCCAGGATTCCCGGACGGCTGGCTGGTAAAGTCATCCAGTCCGCTGTGGAGGACCACAGACCGTCCCATGATTTCCTTTACTGTAAAACGCTTGTCATAGAAAGCAAGCCATCCATACCCGCTGTTTCCCATAACAGGCAGAAGATCGCCGGAATGCCAGGGGTGTGATGTGCCTGTGGGATTATAGTGGCCGCCTGTTCGTGTGAATCCCGCGGAACAGTCTCCATTTTCATGGATATGCAGGGCGTAGAAGTCGGTGGAGCTGGAAATTCCCTTATTGGGGAGCCGGAAAAATTCCCCTTCGATCAAAACACCGCCGTAAGGCGTATCATAAAAACGCACCATACCGCTTAAGCCGGGAGCATAGGGCGTGTTTCCGCGGATCCAGGCCAGAGCCGCAGGTGTCTGAAACTGCAGGATCTGGGCGAAGCGGTCGCCGGGGGTGGAGGATTCAGATTGATTCATAAAAATCTCCTGAAAGTGCCATTTACAACAGCATATGATCGGAAGCATCCGTATGTGCCGGGGAAAGGCCGGAAAAATATTCGATCACCGTCTGCATGGCCGGAGATACCCATTTGTCTTTGTGGTAGAGAAGCTGCCTCCAAAGCTCCGGCTTAAATTCCGGCACAGAAAGCCGTACCAGCCGCCCGCTTTTTAGGGCGGCTTCTGTTACATAATCAGGCAAAAATGACACTCCGGCGCCCTGAGTCACAAGGGTACATAAAAGATCTGCACTGCCAAATTCCAGAACCGGGCGTACCTCCAGGGAGAACCGGGCCAGATGCTCGTCCATCAGACGGCGGTAGCTCATCCCCTTTTCTGTCAGGAGAAATGGAAAGGTGATCAGTTCTCGGACCGGTACAGTCAGAGAGGAAAAGGGAAGAAAGCCGGGAGATGCCACGAAATGAGCCTGGATCCGTTCTTCCGCACCGATGATATAGTCGCTGTTGTAAACATGATGATCCAGCGTATAGACCAGGTCTGTTTCATTTTGATTCAGCATCCGGAACAGCTCCTCCGTGCTTGCAGTTGCCATTTTCAGAGTAATTCCCGGATAGGCAGCACGGAAATTTTCATAGTGCTCTCGCAGGATCCAGCAGGCAAGGGAATCTGCCAGAGCCATGCGCACATGGCCGCTTACAGAGGGCTGCGGCCTTAATTCTTTTTCCATGTCCACTGTCAGCTGTTCCAGACGATGGGCATAATTGAGCACCTTCCGGCCGGCCTCTGTCAGTGCGACCGTATGATTGATCCGCTCCAAAAGCCGCACATTCAGCATTTCTTCCAGCTGGCGGATCTGGAATGACACGGTAGACTGGGAGTAGCCCAGCTTTTTGGCAGCTTTTGTAAAGCTGCACAGTTCCGCTACCTGAATAAAGGTTTCCATATTTTTCGTATCTATGTTCATTTCTTTCGCTCCTGTACTTTATCCTGCTAACAATCGAAAATGTAGATAGTTGAGATTTAAACTATCAATTTTACAAATGATAATAACTATTATATACTGGAACACAGAAAAAATCTATGTTCTATATAGAAGGAGTGTCTAAAACTATGGTTACGTTAATTCAAACGGTGTATCAGTTTCTGTGGGGAGATCTGATCACCCTGCCTCTGCCTGGGGGCGCAGGCATAAGCTTTTCTCTTTTGGTGCTTTTGCTGATCCCTACAGGTATTTATTTTACTCTGCGGACCCGTTTCCTTTCCCTGCGTTTATTTAAGGATATGCTGAGGATTACTCTGGAGCGGAAGGATGGAGAAACAACTGCGCTTTCTGCCTGTCAGACGCTGGTAGTTTCCACTGCCACTCGTGTAGGAATGGGAAATCTGGTAGGCGTTGTGGCTGCGATTTCCGCAGGCGGAGCCGGAGCCGTATTCTGGATGTGGGTCACAGCCCTTCTGGGTTCCACTACCGCCTTTATTGAGGCTACGCTGGCTCAGCTTTATAAGGAAGAGGATCCTCTTTACGGCGGTTACCGGGGAGGTCCTGCCTACTATATGCATAAATTTTTCCAGAAAAATAAGAAGCAGACCCGCTGGTTCCCTCTTTCTGTGCTCTTTGCAATATCAGGCCTGATCTGCTGGTGCGGCATCAGCCAGGTAATCAGCAATTCAGTGGCCTCCTCCTTTGAAAATGCATTTAACATTCCGCCTCTTTACAGCACCATTGTACTGGTGATCCTGGGCGCTGTGATCGTTCTTCGTAAAAATGCCACGGTAAAAGCCCTGGATGCCATTGTGCCTGTAATGGCCGGTCTGTATCTGCTGATCACAGTGGGAGTGATTCTGTTAAATATCGGCCAGATTCCGGCTGTGCTTGAGCGCATCTTTTCAGAGGCCTTTGGACTGCGCCAGGCAGTGGCCGGCGGAATCGGCGCAGTGATCATGAATGGTGTAAAGCGCGGCCTCTTTTCCAATGAGGCCGGTTCCGGCTCTGCTCCCTGCGCCGCAGCTACCGCAAAGACCGATCATCCTGCCAAGGTGGGACTGGTTCAGGCTTTGGGCGTATTTATTGATACCATTGTAATCTGCAGCTGTACCGCATTCTTAATGCTCTTAGCTCCGGATGAGATTACCGGCTCTCTGGCAGGAATGGATCTTTTACAGGCTGCTATGGGATATCATCTTGGCAGGTTCGGTGTGATCTTTATCGCAGTGATCCTGTGGCTGTTCAGTTTTTCCACCTTCCTTGGAATCCTGTACTATGCCCGCAGCAATGTTTCCTATCTGTTCGGAGACAGCTGGGCCGCCCAGACCGCCTATAAGGTTCTGGCGCTGGTGATGCTCTTTATCGGAGGACTGGCTGCTTATACCATCGTATGGGATTTGGGCGACGTAGGCGTTGGCCTGATGACAATCTTCAATCTGATCGCTCTGTATCCTATGGCAGGAGAAGCGCTGGCTTCTCTGAAGGATTATGAGGAAAAGAGGGCAAAGGGAGTGCTTTGAAATAGCATCGAGGTCTGGAGTCTGGTGTCCAGAGCTCCGGTTTCCGGCCATAAGAAAAACTAAGGGGATGAAATTTTTCTAAAAGCAAAAGCCATATCAAAAACTCGGTGCGCTCAGACAGGTTTGATATGGCTTTTAACGAAAAATTTAATCCCCTAAGGTTTTCTAATGGCCTTCAAAGTCGCTCTGGACACCAGACTCCAGAAGCCAGGCATATCGAAAAATACATAATAAAATCTCTCAGGATGATGATTCTGGGAGATTTTTGTTATGTATTTTTTAGGTAAATGTGATAGAATGGATACATTACGGCAGATTGGAGATATGTGCATGAATTTGATAGCAGCAGCAGATGAAAACTGGGCCATTGGAAAGGATGGGGGGCTTTTAGCTCATCTTCCGGGGGATATGAAATTTTTCAGGGAAACCACGAAGGAAAAGGTGGTAGTCATGGGGCGTAAGACCCTGGAGAGCTTTCCGGGCAAAAAGCCCTTAAAAAACAGGGTTAATATTGTGCTCACCCGAAATACGGACTATGCTCCTGAGGGTGTAACTCTGTGCGGCAGCGTGGAGGAAGCGCTGGAGCTTTTAAAGCAGTATGACAGCGAGGATGTTTTTATCATTGGAGGCGGAACGGTCTACAGAGCATTTCTTCCTTATTGTAAAAAAGCCTATATTACCCACATTTTCCATACCTTTCCTGCGGATACGGTATTTCCGGATCTGGATCGGGAGCCGGGATGGAAGCAGACAAAAGTGCTGGGAACGGGAGAGGACAATGGGATCCGCTACGAATTCCGCCTGTATGAGCAGCAGCCGGTATCGGACGGGAAAGGGGGGATTTAGCAGATGAACCTTATTGTATCAGCGGATAAACACTGGTCGATCGGGAAAAATGGCCGCCCACTGGTAAATATTCCGGCGGAGCGCCAGCTTTTATTAAAGGAAACCGCCGGGAAGGTGGTTGTGATGGGAAGGAAAACTCTGGAAACACTGCCTGGAGGCCAGCCTCTGGGAGGGCGTACCAATGTGGTTCTTTCCGCAGATCCGTCCTTCAAGGCCAGAGGCGCTGTGGTCTGCCGCAGTATGGAAGAGACCCTTGCATATTTAGAGGAGTTTGATCCAAAGGATATTTATATCCTGGGCGGAGAAAGCATTTACCGGCAGTTCCTGCCTTACTGCGATACCATTCATCTCACTGCCATTGATTATGTTTATGATGCAGATCTGCGTTTCCCTGTGGATCTGGATCAGGCTTCGGACTGGAAACTGGCAGAGGAGGGGGAAGAACAGACTTATTTTGACCTCTGCTATACCTTTTGCCGCTATGTGAGAACCGGGATGTGACAAAATCCTTAAAAACAGTTGTAACATTCATTGGAAAATGATAATATGAAGTCTGTGCAGCAATACATTTTCACGACAGATTCAATGATGCAGACATCAGAAAGGGGGGATGACTTATGAAGAATGATGGAACCGTATTTACACTTGAAAATGAGGAACTGCTGATCACCGTGGATCGTCACGGGGCAGAGCTTACAAGGATTTATGACAAAAAGGCCGGCAGAGAGCTTCTCTGGGGAGCAGATCCGGCAGTCTGGAACCGCCATGCGCCTGTACTTTTCCCGTTTGTAGGAAAGAGCTTTGAGGGAAAATATACCCATGAGGGGAAAGAGTATGGTATTACGCCCCACGGCTTTGCCAGAGATATGGAATTTGAACCTCTGCTCTGCGATATGGATGAATGCTGGTTCCGGTTAAAGGATACTCCGGATACCTATGGGGTTTACCCCTTCCATTTTGAGCTGGAGATAGGGCATCGGCTTACGGGGCGGACCATTGAAGTGATGTGGAGAGTAAAAAATCCCGATTCCGGGGAGCTTCTTTTTATGATCGGCGGCCATCCGGCCTTTCAGGTACCTGAGGGAAAGACCATTTACGATTATACGCTGGTATTTAATAAAGAAGGAAAAGAAGCGGGAAATCATCAGGAGGAGCTTCACTATCTGGCGCCCAATGACCAGGGATATCAGGTGGAGGAAAAGACCGGCAACTTAAAGCTTAAGGACGGTCAGGTTCCGGTGACAAAGGGATTCTTTGACCAGATCCTTACCTATATGTTTGACGGGGCGCAGATTTCAAGCGTGGGTCTTCTGGTTGACGAAACGCCCTATGTGACCATAGACTGCGGCGATTTTCCATACCTGGGCGTATGGACCATCGAGGCAACCCATCCATTTGTATGCCTGGAGCCATGGTACGGCCTGTGCGCTCCCGACGGATATAAGGGAGAATTAAAAGACCGGCCGGGCATCCAGAAGCTGGAAGCCTGGGGAACCTGGGAGAAGAGCTACAGCATCCGGATCGAATAGAACCGAGGAGCTGAGTCTTATAAATACACATGCCATTAGAAGCGCATCTGCGGTTTTGGGGTATGAGTGAAAAAGAGGAGGAAAATCATGTACAAGATCGTTAAGGCAGAATGTCTGGCGGACAAGATCTATCTCATGGACGTAGAGGCGCCCAGAGTAGCCAGAGCCTGCCAGCCGGGAGAATTTGTTATCGTAAAGATTGACGAGGTGGGAGAGCGTATTCCTCTGACCATCTGCGACTTTGACAGAGAAAAGGGACTGGTGACCATCGTATTCCAGACCGTAGGCGCATCTACCCAGCGCATGGCGGAATTAAAAGCCGGAGATTATTTCCAGGATTTCGTAGGCCCCTTAGGACAGCCATCTGAGTTTGTAAAGGAAGACATCGAAGAAGTAAAGAAGAGAAAGTATCTCTTTGTGGCAGGAGGCGTAGGCTCTGCTCCCGTATACCCTCAGGTAAAATGGATGCATGAGCACGGCATTGAGGCGGATGTGATCGAGGGCTCCAAGACAAAGGATCTGCTGATCCTGGAGGATGAATTAAAGGCAGTAGCCGGAAATCTCTATGTGACCACAGACGACGGCTCCTATGAGCGCAAGGGCATGGTAACAGACGTGATCAAGGATCTGGTGGAGAATCAGGGCAAGAAGTATGACGTCTGCGTAGCCATCGGCCCCATGATCATGATGAAATTCGTATGCAAGCTTACAAAGGAGCTGGGAATTCCGACCATTGTAAGTTTAAATCCAATCATGGTAGACGGAACCGGCATGTGCGGCGCCTGCCGTGTAACCGTTGGCGGAGAGGTGAAATTTGCCTGTGTAGACGGACCGGAGTTTGACGGCCATCTGGTAGATTTCGACCAGGCCATGAAGCGCCAGCAGATGTACAAGACAGAGGAAGGCAGAGCCATCCTTAAGGCTCAGGAAGGAGCCACCCATCACGGCGGCTGCGGAAACTGCGGAGGTGACGAATAATGGACGTTTTAAAGAGAGTACCTATCAGAGAACAGGAGCCAAAGGTAAGAGCAGCTAACTTTGAAGAGGTCTGCCTTGGCTATACACAGGAAGAAGCACAGGAGGAGGCGTCCCGCTGCTTAAACTGCAAGAACGCACAGTGCGTAAAGGGCTGTCCCGTATCCATCAATATCCCTAAATTTATTTCAGAGGTAAAAGAGGGCAAATTTGCGGATGCAGCAGCTACCATCGCTGAGTCCAGCGCCCTTCCCGCTGTCTGCGGCCGTGTATGTCCTCAGGAGAGCCAGTGCGAGGGAAAATGTATCCGCGGCATCAAGGGCGAGCCGGTTTCCATCGGAAAGCTGGAGCGTTTTGTAGCGGACTGGTCCAGAGAAAACGGCGTCGTTCCCGCAAAGCCTGAGACCACCAACGGCATCAAGGTAGCTGTCATCGGTTCCGGCCCTTCCGGTCTGACCTGTGCAGGCGATCTGGCAAAGATGGGCTATGAGGTAACGATTTTTGAGGCACTTCACGAGCCGGGCGGCGTATTAACCTACGGTATCCCGGAATTCCGTCTGCCAAAGACCAGAGTCGTTCGTCCTGAGATTGAAAATGTAAAGAAGCTGGGCGTTAAGATCGAGACAGACGTGATCATCGGAAAGTCCGTAACCATTGACGAGCTGATGGACGAAGAGGGCTTTAAGGCCGTATTTATCGGCTCCGGCGCAGGACTTCCCAAGTTCATGGGAATCCCCGGTGAAAATGCCAACGGCGTATTCTCCGCAAATGAGTACCTGACCAGAAGCAACCTGATGAAGGCATTCAGAGACGATTATGACACACCGATCTTCCTGGGCAAAAAGGTAGCCGTAGTAGGCGGCGGAAACGTAGCCATGGACGCTGCCAGAACCGCACTTCGTCTGGGCGCAGAGGTACATGTTGTATACAGAAGAAGCGAGGCAGAGCTTCCGGCCCGTGTGGAGGAGGTTCACCATGCAAAGGAAGAGGGCGTACAGTTTGACCTTCTTACCAATCCGGTAGAGATCCTGACCGACGAAAATGACTGGGTAACCGGCATGGTAGTTCGGAAAATGGAGCTTGGCGAGCCGGATGCATCCGGACGCCGCAGACCAGTAGAGGTAGAAGGTTCCGACTACACCATCGAGGTAGATACGGTGATCATGTCTCTGGGAACTTCACCAAACCCGCTGATTTCTTCTACCACAGAAGGACTGGAGACCAACAAGTGGAAATGCATCATTGCAGATGAAAGCAATGGAAAGACCACCAAGGAAGGCGTATACGCCGGCGGCGATGCCGTAACAGGCGCAGCTACCGTGATCCTGGCTATGGAGGCAGGTAAGGCAGGTGCGAAGGGGATTGATGAATATCTGAAGGGAAAAGAGGCCTGAAGAATATAAATAAAGCAGTAAAGGATGTCAGATCAGGGAAGCATTGACTGGCATCCTTTTTGCATTCTCAATAAAAACTCATTATAAAACACAAGACTATGGTGGGAAAATGTGATAAAATGATAACGCTTCCTGTTGCAGTAGAACAAGAAACAGTTTGGTTAAATAGAAATCAAATGGCTGAATTATTTGGTAGAGATATAAAAACGATTGGTAAGCATATAAATAACGCTTTGAATGAAGAATTGTAAAGTACCCCTGCAACAGTCGCAAAATTTGTGACAGTTCAAAAATTAGTAATTTAACTATCGTTTTACTGGAAAAACACCTCTTTCTGTGTTAGTATAAAAATATGTTCTTGCTTCCGGAAATGCCGGGGGGGGGGGTATATAAATGTACCGTAAAATAAGTTTAGTGGACGCAGAAAAGGTTTACATTAAAACATTTGGGGGATTTGACCTGTATTATAGGGGGAAAGAGATTGATTTTTCAAATGCCAAAGCAAAAGAACTGCTGGCAGTTCTGGTAGACCAGGGTGGCAGGGAAATCAGCCTGCATGAGATGGCCCAGATTCTTTCGGACGGGGAAGATGATGAAACGGCCAGACAGGCAGTTCATGTGGCGTGGTTCAGGCTCAAGAAAACGCTCGTCAGCTATGGGCTGGGAGATATCGTGAGGGAAGGCCGCGGATTTTATGCGCTGAACCGCCGGCGGATCCGGTGCGACTGCTGGGAGATGCTGGAGGAGAATGAAGACCGTTACTTTATGGGCGAATATATGCCGGAGTACAGCTGGGCAGAGGTTACATTGTCATATCTGCTCCAGAAGTTTGAGGAAATTAAAACCCGGAAAATAAGGGAAGCACAGAACGAATAATAAAGTAATGGGGGAAAAAGGACTGCAGGGCAGAATACCTGCAGTCCTTTTTTTGGAAATTATGTAAAAAAAACGGTACTAAAATAAAAACACTTTGAAAATGTTACGAAAATACAGGAAACATGCATAACAATGCAAAACTGTAACGGTACTGATAAGGTTCATGGTGTATCTTATTAAAGGATAGTTAATAAAAATTAAGTTTTTATTAAGAATACGATTAAAAGCGGGAGAGATATTTAATGAGTCAGAGGGAAGGGCAAAACATATTTATAAAAACCTTTGGCGGGTTCGATGTATTTGTAGACGGGAAACAAGTCCATTTTTCCAGTGAAAAGGCAAAGGAAATGCTGGCGGTTCTGGTGGATAAGAGAGGGAGCAGCGTATCCTTATCACAGATGGCCTGGCTGCTGTATGAACAGTCACCGGAACAGACCGCCAAAAATAATCTTCGGGTGATTTATTACCGGCTGAAAAAAATACTGGAGAATAACGGGATTGGCGGCATGCTGATCAAAAAGAGAGGAAGTTTTGCGGTGGACGCCAGCAGCTTTATCTGTGATGTATACGAATTTGTGGAAGGGAATCCCGACTATGTCCCCTTGTTTCTGGGAAACTATATGTCCGGTTACGAGTGGGGGCAGGAGGTAGTGCCCTATTTAAACAACCTTTACTGCCAGTACTGTGAAACGCCTATGAACGGACTTTCCGATCAGGTTCATGAGACGATTCTCAGTCAGAGGAAAAAAGGCGGAAAGAGAAAATGACGGATCAACTGGAAATGATAGATATCCACGCTCATATTCTGCCGGGAATTGACGACGGAGCCAGAAACTGGGAGGAAACCGGCCGTCTGCTGGAGGCAGCCTGGGCGCAGGGAGTCCGCCATATTATCGCAACCCCCCATTTTTCCAGAAAGACGGATATGGAGCAGTTAAGACAATTAAAAGCAGGCGTCCGGGAGCTGGCTCACAGAAAAGGGCTGGAACTTGAAATAAGCCTGGGACAGGAACTGCGGTATTTTGAAGAACTGCCGCTGTATCTGGAACAGGGCAGAGCGCTCACACTGGCAGAAAGCCGGTATGCTCTGGTGGAATTCAAACCGGGAGATGGATTTCAGACCATAAGACGGGCAGTCCGGGAACTGGTCCAGTCTGGATTTATTCCCGTATTGGCTCACGCAGAGCGGTATCTTTGCCTTCGTGAAACAGGCAGGACCGAGGAGCTGGTTCAGAGCGGAGCCTGTCTGCAGGTCAATGCAGAAAGCCTGACAGGCGGTCTGTTTGACCGGACGGCAGCCTGGAGCCTGAAAGAAATCCAGAAGGGGAGGATCCACTTTGCCGCCAGCGATATGCACCGGCCGGATACAAGGCCGCCCAGGCTGGAAGAGGCATTTAAAAAACTGTCAAAAAAGCGCGGCTGTCCGGATGCGGCCACCATATTTGGGAAAAATCAGAGATATATTCTGGAAAACAAGGTACTGTAGCAAAACTATTATGAAAAGAAAAGGAAATGTTATACCATGGAAAAGAAGTTTGATGACAATGACGAGATACAGATCGATCTGCTGGAACTGGCCTATGCTTTAAAAAAGAAGCTGTGGCTGATCATCCTGGGGCTGATCGTAGGAGCTTTCGGAGCGGGGCTGTACAGCAAGATCCTGCTGACGCCCATTTATAAATCCACCGCAATGGTCTATGTACTTTCAAAGGAAACAACTCTTACCTCACTGGCAGACCTGCAGATCGGTAGCCAGCTTACCAAGGACTACAGCGTACTGGTAACCAGCCGTCCGGTATTAGAGCAGGTGATTGAAAAACAGAAGCTGGATATGAACGTGGATCAGCTGAAGAGCAAGATCAGCATTGGAAACCCGGCAGATACCCGTGTGCTTTCTATTACCATATCGGATACAGATCCGATCCGCGCCCAGGCGCTGGCAGAAGAGGTAGCAAAGACTTCTTCCGATTACATAGGCGATATTATGGAAATGGTTCCGCCCAAGATCATCGAGGAAGGCGTACCGGCAGAAAAACCAAGTTCTCCAAATGTGAAAAAGAATGCGGCTATGGGCGGTCTGGCAGCAGCCGTACTGATCAGCGGAATTATCTGTCTGGGAGTGATCATGGACGACACTATAAAGACAGAAGAAGACGTGGAGAAATATCTGGGACTTACTGTACTGGCTTCTATTCCGGATGTGGATGAAACCGGCAAATCAGAAAACGAAAAGGGAAGAAAAAAGAAGAAAACGAAGGGAGCGGTGTAAAAAATGGAGATGAGACTGGAATTAAAAAATACGGAACGAAATGATTATTACTATGAAGAAGCCATTAAGACACTGCGTACCAATATCCAGTTCTGCGGCAGCAGCTTAAAAACCATTCTCTTTACAAGTACCGTATCGGGAGAAGGAAAAAGCGCTACTACAGTAGCCGTAGCTTCTTCTCTGGGAAGTATCGGGAAAAGGGTTCTTCTGGTAGACGCGGATATCCGCAAATCCGTACTGGTGAAGCGTCATGAGATCAGCGGTCGTCCCAACGGCCTGTCCCAGTATCTCAGCGGCCAGAAAAAGCTTGGAGAAGTTATTTACCACACAAATATGGAAAATGTGGACATGATCCTGGCAGGCCCCTATTCTCCCAATCCGGCAGAGCTGTTAGAGGATGAACTGTTCAAAGTCCTGCTGGAAAATGCAAGGGAATTGTATGATTACATCATAATCGATACCCCTCCCATGTTAAACCTTATTGACGGCGCGATCATCGCAAATCAGTGTGACGGAGCTGTGATCGTAGTGGAAAGCGGGGGCATCAGCTACCGTATGGCCCAGAAGGTAAAAGCCCAGCTGGAAAAGAGCGGATGCCGGATCCTGGGGGCAGTCTTAAACCGGGTGGGAGGAGAGTACGGCTCAGGCTACTATAAGAAGTATTACGGCAAATATTATAAGAAATATTACGGAAAATACGGTAAGTACGAGCGTTACGGATACGATTCCCCAAAAGAAAGAGAAAACATTGAAGAAAGCAGATAAGAAAAAGAGAGAATGGCTGGTTACAGCAGCGGTTATTCTGGCAATCCTGTTTGCAGCTGTTTCCTGGAATCTGTATCAGGAAAAAAAGCTGGCTGCCGCCGAGGCACAGCTCTGGAGAGAGCAGGCCGGTACATCACAGAAAGAGGGGAAAGCCGGATACGGACAGGTACAAAACACCATCGAATACAAAGGAAAAACATATCGCCGGAATACCTATGTAAAAGCCATTCTGTGCATGGGGATCGACCGGAGGGAACCTCTGACAGAGACGAAAACAGCGGGAGCGGGGGGACAGTCCGACGGCATCTTTCTGGTCGCCCAGGACACGGCCAGAGACCGGGTGCAGGTTCTGGCCATACCAAGAGACACCATGACCCCCATTCCCCTTACAGATCTGAGCGGAAATATCCTGGGCTATGATACGCAGCATCTCACACTGGCCTATGCCTATGGGGACGGAAGAGAAAAAAGCTGCCAGTTTATGTGCCAAGCGGTGACAGAGCTTCTGGACGGCCTTCAGATCGACGGATACATGGCTGTAAGCATGGGAGCGCTGAAACCTCTTAATGACGCGGTAGACGGCGTAACCGTAACCATTGACGATCCGGAGCTGGAAAAAAGAGATCCGGCCTTTAAACCCGGAGCCTCCGTAACCCTGATGGGCGATCAGGCCGAAGCTTTCCTGCGCTACAGGGATACAAGAAAAAGCCAGAGCGCCGTAGCCCGTCTGGAGCGCCAGAAGGGATATATCGCCGGTTATGCGGAGGCCGTGAAGAAAAAGGCCTCACGGGAAGAGGGAGTTGCATTAAAGCTTCTGGAAACGGCAGCTCCCTATATGGTAACAAATCTTTCCAAGGATCAGTATCTGGATATGATGATGGCATTTATTGGAAGCAGCCAGCAGCTGGGGGGAGATGATATCCGCACACTTCCGGGAGAAGGAGCAGAGACAAGGATCTATGACGAATACCATCCGGATCCGGAAGGAGTAACACAAATGGTTCTAGACCTGTTTTACAGGGTTGAAGAATAGAACAAATTTATCAGGAAAGGAAAGGTGAACGATCATGAAGAAAAAGGCAGTAGTTATTGCAATGGCAGCAGCTCTTGCGGTTTCACAGTATGCAGCCGTATTTGCGGCAAACAGTCCGGGAACCGGAGTTGTGATTCCCAATGAGGACAGCGACGGCGATTATGACATCGGAGAGCGCGTGGATCAGGTAACAGGCGGATCTTCCTCAGCATCAGGCACAGGAAATTCCTCAGCCGCCACGCCGGGAGGACAGACCGCAGCCCAGATTACGGTTCCCACTGAAAGCGGAACAGCCAGCCAGAGCGGCGGCCAGGCCGTAGTAGGAGATACAGGCATCGAGTTTGTACAGGGAAGCGAAAGCGCGGTAAGCGGACTTCCGGAAACCGTTGTATCCACCATTAATGCCATTAATACCGGAAACAGTCTGGCAGAGGCCGGAACCGGTCTGGACTTAAGCGGCTACAATGCACTGGTAGGAACCACCGCAGTTATGACCTATCAGGCCGGAACCAGAGTGGAAAAAACAGGAGCTACTAATATGCCTGTGTATGTCCCAAATCTGGTAGAGGGCCTGGGAACCGTACAGGTGCTCTTCTACAACAACATGACTTCCAAGTGGGAGCTGATCACGCCTACATCTGTGGATGTGGCAAAGAAGATGATCCATGTGACCATCCCGAACTCGGGAACATTTTCAGTTATTTATAAGCGCTGATACACAGACTGTCAGCGCTGGCCCCGGCTGCCTTAGACAGTCAGGGCCGGCGCTGGTCAAAGTTAGATTCAAAGGAAACGGGGATAAAGGAATGAAGTCTGTGAGTATGAAAAAAGCTGTGTTTTTATTAGATTGAATTCAGACTGGAGGTTAATTCTTCCTGCCAGTTATATATATTTTCCATAATAGTACATATAGGATGAAATTATAGGGGAAAGACAAATGAGTGAAAAATTAAGAAGAACGAAAAAGAAAATGGAACACTGGAAGGTCGTTACTCTTTTACTGATTGTATACGATTTCCTGGCAGTGATTTTATCGTATTTTGCAGCATTATGGCTGCGGTTTGACTGTAAGTTTAATGAAATTGAATTGCCGTATTTACAGGTATATTATCACACGATTCTGATCTATGCCGTGTTCTGCATCATTGTGTTCTGGTGCTTTCGGCTTTATAAGAGTATCTGGCGGTTCGCCAGTTATTCAGAGCTTCTCAGAATGATTTTTGCCACAGCAGTCACAAGTATGGTGTATACAATATCCGTAACCGGCTTTATTTTACGGATGCCTGTATCCTATTATCTGTCCGGTCTTCTGATTCAGTTTACATTGACACTGGGAGTCCGCTTTTCCTATCGTTTTATCCTGCTTTTAAGAGCGAAAAAGGATGATGCCAGGATCGAAAAGAGAGTTATGCTGATCGGCGCAGGAAACGCAGGCCAGATGATCCTGCGCGACATCAGAAATACAAAAGAGATCGATGAGAAGGTTTACTGTTTTATCGATGATGATGAGAATAAATGGGACAGATACATCGATGATGTGCCTGTTTTTGGCGGAAGAGACCGCATTATGGAGGCGGTGGATAAATTCAAAATTGAGAAAATATACGTTGCGCTCCCAAGCGTCAGACCGGAGGACAAGAGAGAAATTCTCAGGATCTGCAATGAAACCTCCTGCGAACTGATGAACCTGCCGGGAATGTATCAGCTGTATACCGGACAGGTATCCGTCAGCAAGATGAAGCCCATTCAAATCGAAGACCTGCTGGGCCGCGATCCCATAAAGACGGATATGAAGGACGTGTTTGCATACATAACCGGAAAGGTCGTGCTGGTAACAGGAGTGGGTTCCATCGGTTCTGAGCTTGCAAGACAGATCGCAGCCCACAGCCCAAAGCATTTAATCCTGTTTGACGTCTATGAAAATAATGCCTATGACATACAATTAGAGCTGAGAAAGAAATTTCCAAATCTGAAGCTGGATACCATCATTGGATCTGTACGGGACAGCAGAAAGATATTCCAGATTTTTGAGGAATACAGACCTGATATCGTATACCATGCGGCCGCTCATAAGCATGTTCCCCTGATGGAGGACAGCCCCTGTGAGGCGATTAAAAATAATGTAATGGGAACCTATAAGACAGCCTATGCTGCCATGGCCCATGGCTGTAAGAGGTTTGTCCTGATCAGTACGGACAAGGCGGTAAACCCGACCAATATCATGGGAGCCTCCAAGCGCCTGTGCGAAATGATCATCCAGGCCTTTGACGCCAAGATAAAGGAAGGAAAAGCCTACGAAATCCCGCAGTTATTTACCCACGGAATGCGTGAGGTAATCACAGCACCGCAGCTGATGGAAGATTTAAAGACCACAAAAACGGAATTCGTGGCAGTGCGCTTCGGTAATGTACTGGGAAGCAACGGCTCTGTAGTTCCGCTTTTTAAAAAGCAGATTGAAGCCGGAGGCCCAGTGACGGTTACGCATCCGGATATTGTCCGGTATTTCATGACCATTCCCGAGGCAGTAAGCCTTGTCCTCCTTGCAGGAACCTATGCAAAGGGAGGAGAAATCTTCGTTCTTGATATGGGAGAACCTGTAAAAATAGACACTCTGGCCCGGAATCTGATCCGTTTATCCGGTTACACGCCGGATGTGGATATAAAGCTGCAGTACACCGGCCTTAGAAGCGGAGAAAAGCTCTTTGAAGAAAAGCTTATGGCGGAAGAGGGCTTAAAAAAGACACAAAATAAGCTGATCCACATTGGCTGCCCAATCCCCTTTGATATCGAGGAGTTTTTACAGCAGCTGGACGAGCTTCTGGAGGCTGCTTATAAAAATAAGGATGATATGAGGGAGAGAGTACAGAGGGTTGTGACTACATATCATCCGGCTAATTCATAAAGAGATACAAAGGATGCAGGAATCGAATTGTCGCCCTGTCGCATTTGAGGATGGATCTGTCATAAAGGGAAGGCACGACTTACGGGTCGAATAAACCGGTGAGATGGCGAAGCCTGCCCTTTTGGCAGATACAGGAATGGAGCTATAAATGTTCAATTGGTATGCAGTTCAGGTAACGACGGGAAAAGAAGAAAAAACAGCCTGTATGTGCAGACATGTCATAGATTCAGAGATACTGCAGGAGTGCTTTATGTGTAAACAGGTACGCGGAGAACAGGAGGCACTCTATGTGCCGGAGGCAGGAAAGACCTGTCCCACAGAGATTCTGGAAACACTGGCCAGCTATAATGCAGAGGGCCGTCCAATCTGGAAACCGATGCATATGCAGCCGATTTACCGGATGAATGGTTTTGTTACCAGAGAAGGAAACGGACGGGCAAAAACAAATGCCTATATTGCAGGCGGAGCAGTGGGAATGGATGGAAAACCGTTGGATGTGGGAATGGATCTGTTCCACAGAGGTCTGTGTCTGCCCAGTGATAATAAAATGACAGAGGAAGAACAGAGAGTAGTCATTGAGATGATAAGAAGCTGTTTTGAGTAAATAGCATTTAAGGATAAATAGGATGAAGAAAAGAAAAAAGAGCTTTTATGAAAGATATATCAAACGTCCGCAGGATTTTTGCTGTGCGCTGGCAGCTATTATTGTTCTTTCGCCAGTTATGGCAGTGACTGCTGTGCTGGTGCGAATCAAATTGGGATCGCCGGTGATTTTTAAGCAGGAAAGACCGGGGCTTCATGGTAAGATATTTACGCTGTATAAATTTCGATCTATGACAGATGCAAAAGATAAGGATGGAAATCTTCTTCCGGACGATGTGCGCCTTACAAAATTTGGAAAAATGCTTCGGTCAACTAGCTTAGATGAATTACCTGAATTGATTAATATGCTGAAGGGGGATATGGCTGTAGTAGGGCCAAGGCCGCTTCTGGTAAGATATCTTCCTTTGTATAATGAACATCAGGCCAGAAGACACGAGGTAAGACCGGGATTTACAGGATATGCACAGGTCAATGGCCGTAATGCGATTACATGGGAAGAAAAGTTTGAAAAAGATGTTTACTATGTGGATCACATTACATTTTTAGGGGATTGGAAGATTATTTTTCAGACTTTAAAAACTGTAATCAAGAGGGAAGGAATCAGTTCGAGTTCATCGGTTACGATGGAAGAGTTTAAGGGAAGTAAAATGATAGAGACTGGCTGTAGTGAGAGGTCATGTATATGAAAAAATTAGCAATTATTGGTGCCAGCGGCCATGGAAAAGTAATTGCAGATATTGCAAAAAAGAATGGATATACAGATATAGTTTTTCTGGATGACAATGACGATATTCGTGAATGTGGAGGTTATTCAGTAATTGGACAAAGTTCAGAAGCAGGCCATTTGGATGCCGATTTAATCATTGGAATTGGCAATGCAGATATTCGGAAGCGGATACAGGAGTCTGTTCCCAAGGAAAGACTGGCAACTCTCATTCATCCATCAGCAGTTCTTGCAGAGGATGTAGTACTAGGCGCAGGAACCGTGGTTATGGCTGGTGCAGTGATCAATTCGGGAGCGCGGATAGGAAGTGGATGCATTATTAATACCTGTTCTTCTGTAGATCACGACTGTATACTGGGAGATTATGTTCATATTGCAGTAGGAAGTCATTTATGCGGAACGGTTGTTGTAGGTAGCCAAACATGGGTCGGTGCGGGGGCAATCGTTAGTAATAACATATCTCTATGTCCAAGCTGTATGATTGGAACAGGAGCAGTAATTGTGAAGAATATTGATATAGCTGGAACATATACGGGAATTCCGGCGAAAAGGATTCGATAAGAAGGAGTATGGTGATGGGATTAACATTAATGTATATTACAAATAATCCTGTAATAGCGCAGATTGCTCAGGAAGCAGGTGTTGATCGTATTTGGATTGATATGGAGTACATAGGCAAAGATGAGAGACAGGGGGGGATGGATACTGTCAAAAATCATCATACAATTGATGATATAAAGAAACTTCGCCCGATTGTTACGAATGCGGAACTTATGGTAAGGGTAAATCCCTTACATACAGCTACGGCAGATTATTGTAGCTCTGAGGTTGAAATCAATCAGGCAATCAAAGCAGGTGCGGATGTAATTATGCTTCCTATGTTTAAAACTGTGGATGATGTTAAGAAATTTGTGAGTTATGTCGATGGCAGAGCAAAAGTACAGCTTCTTGTGGAAACAGTCGAGGCAGCGGCAAATATTGATTCTATTTTAGAAGTTCCGGGAATTGATGAAGTTCACATAGGATTGAATGATTTACACATTGCTATGCACAAAACTTTCATGTTTGAATTGATTTGCGATGACACAGTTTCATATCTTTGCAATAAAATCAAAGAGAAAGGCATTAAATATGGATTCGGTGGAATTGCACGAGTTGGATATGGAATGCTTCCAGCAGAACACATTATCGCAGAGCATTACCATCTTGGCTCAACAGCGGCTATCCTATCAAGAGGGTTCTGCGATGCGAATGTTGTAAAAGATCCTATGGAAATTGAATCTATTTTTGCGGATGGCGTTAGAAATATAAGATTGAAGGAACTTGAGGTTGCTCAATACAGTGAAGAACAGTATCAAAACAACTTGAATATCATTCGAGAAAAAGTTTCAGTAATAGTGGAAAATAAAAAGGGAAAAGGTTGATTTAATGAGAAAGGTTTGCATGATAACTACAGTGTCATTGACACTTAAGGTTTTTGTTGTAGAAACAGCTAAATATTTACATGAACAATGTGGTTATGATGTAACCCTGATTTGCGATGATGATGAAGAATTTAAAAACTCATTACCAAATTATATACATTATATTCCCGTACATATGGGAAGGGGCATTGACCTTTCTGCCCTAAAGTCCATTAAGCAGTTTATACAAATCTTCAAAGAGCAGCAGTTTGATATGGTACAGTATTCTACGCCGAATGCTGCCTGTTATGCAAGTATTGCGTCAAAAATAGCGAAGGTTCCTGTTAGATTATACTGTCAGTGGGGTATACGCTATGTTGGAATGAGTGGAATATCACGCAAAATCTTTAAAGCCATTGAGAAAATGGTATGTAGAAATTCAACGGATATTAGGGCGGTTAGCCCAATGAACAAGGCGTTTGCAGTATCAGAAGGACTATATCCAGAAGAAAAGGCTGTTGTTGTAGGAAAAGGCGGTACGATTGGTGTTGATATGCGACGGTATGATATTTCAAAAAAGGCTGAGTATCGTTTGTTGATTCATAATCAATACAATATCTCTGATGATGCGTTTGTATATGGTTTTGCTGGTCGTGTTTCGGCAGATAAGGGCTGTACAGAGTTGCTGACAGCATTTCAAAAAATTACAGAATCTGTGCCTGGTGCAAGGCTGCTAATTGTAGGACCGATGGAAGATAATTGTGGTGTTCCGGCTGAAATTTTGGAGTGGGCGAGAAAATCAGAGCAGATTGTTATGACCGGAATGGTTGACGGAACGAAGATGAATGAATACTATTCGGCAATGGATGTGCTTGTTCATCCGACATACAGAGAGGGATTCGGAATGGTGCTTCAGGAAGCTGGCGCACTTGGGATTGCAATAATTACAACAAAGATTCCCGGAGCCTCTGAGGTGATGGAGGAGGGTGTTTCCTGTTTGCTGGTAGAACCCAAAGATGTTTTGCAATTGGAAGTTGCTATGAAAAAGTTGATTGCTGATAGAGAATACTCACAGAAAATTGGACAGGCGGCATACGAAAGAACAAAGAGGTATTATGCTCGCCCGATTATGCTTGAAAACCAGAGGGTAGATTATGAAAAGATTTTGAGTAAATGAGAAAGGAATTTAGGCACCATGCGAATTGTATTAACAGATAAGGATTTAGATAATAGTGTTTTTCTCTCTGATGTGCAGGTGATAAAAATTACATACAAAACCATGAAAGCCTTTAACCATAATAGCGATGTTGTTGCCATTGCTGGTTCAAGAGCAATGGCAATCAAAGCTGAAAAGATGGATTTCCCTAGCTTGAAATTTTTCCAGTTGACAAGCGCTGGATTTGATGGCGTGCCATTGAAAGAATTCAAGAATAAAGGCATAATGGTCGCCAATGCCGGAAGTACATATAGTGTTCCGATTGCAGAAACTGTTGTGATGGGAATGCTTCTGATGGCAAAAAAACTTCACTCAAATCCGAATAATCGCCACGTAAAGCTTCAGCGCCACTACGACGAAATTCAGGAACTGTTTGAGAAGAAGGTCATGATTCTGGGAGCTGGCAGTATTGGGATGGAAATTGCGAAACGTCTTTTGGGATTCGGCATGACTGTCGTTGGATATGCGCAGAGTGACAGAGAAAGACCTTATTTTAAACGTGTTATTTGCGGACGACAAAAATTGGCCGAAGAAATTGGGAATTATGATTATGTGATCTCTACTCTTCCAGATAATGAAAACACAAGAGACTTTTTTAATATAGAGTTGATCAGCAAAATGAAACAGACTTCTGTAATTGTGAATGTTGGACGAAAGGCAGTGTTCAAAGAGGATGATCTCTTTGTGGCATTAAAGGAAAAATCTATTGGAGGTGCAGTTCTGGATATGTTTGAACGTATTCCCAATCCTATTACGAATAGATTTAGAAGGCTTCGTAACGTTATTGTATTGCCTGGAGTTTCTGCTATTTCACAGGAAGTAAATGGACGATTAAAAATGTATTGTGAAACGAATATAGCATCTGCTATAGAAGGAAAAAAGGTAACAGGTATAGTTAATGAGGGAGAATAAATGTTTTTTAGTATTATAATTCCAATCCACAATTCAGAAAAATATCTGAAACAGTGCCTAGATAGTATATTGATGCAGACTCATAAGGATTTCGAAGTTATTTTAGTTAATGATGGATCAAAAGATGGTAGTCCCCAAATATGTGACCAATACTGCGCTAAAGATACACGATTTCATGTAATTCACCGCAAACAGGGGCAAGGGGCTGCATCAGCTCGAAATACAGGAACTAGTGTGGCATCTGGAGACTATATTGTTTACATTGATAGCGATGATTATATTGAAGATGCAATGTTTCTGGCTGATATAAAAGAACAAGCAGAAAAAGGATATGATGTCATTTGTTATAAGTTCAGAAAATATTATGAAGACACGGACGAAATGACATCCTGTAATTTTTCAATGCCAGTACCAAAAGAAAACGAAACGATTGGTGGATATGTTGATAGGCTTGTGAAATATGATGCGTTCTACTGTGCACCTTGGACAAAAACTATTCGCAGGGAAATTTTGGCGGATAGAAAAATTCGTTTTAAAGAAGGGTTATTGAGTGAAGATCAGGAGTGGTATTATCACGTTTTGATTGAGGCAAACTCTATCGTTGGAATTGATAAAAGTTATATTATATATAGGCAGCACAAAAGTTCTACGTCAGTATCTTGGACAATGAAAAATCTTAAAGACACAATTAACATAATATCGTTTTGGAGAATGGAAATCGGGAAAATTAATTTGCCAGACGATTATAAGCGCGCAATTTTGAACTCAATAGCGAAATTATACTGCAATTTACTTATTGGATATACAAGATATTCAAATCCTGATAAGAAAGGTGAGTATGATAATTTGAAAAAGCTGGCTGGTTTGATGAGATATCATGCAAATCCTAGAGTCAATACTTTCTATAAGGTTTATAAAGTTGGTGGTTTTACTGCATTAATGACAGTACTGAAGATAATTTGTAAGTTGAGGTAGTTTTAGATGGAGAAGAAAGCTTTACCGAAGGTATTGGTTGTTTCAACGAATGCCTGGAGGGACAATACGGGAATTAATACGTTAATTGAGTTTTTTAAATGCTGGAATCCAGATCGTATTGCGCAGATTTATACAAAATCCACGCTTCCTAAGACGACAGTGTGTAATAGGTTTTTCAGTATTTCAGAGAATGCTGTTATGAGAAGCGTAATTAACAGGAGGATTACAACCGGAAGGGAAGTTCAAAACGAGACTGTTAATTCTACAATTAGTAATCCTTCAGCAGAAGTAGAACAAAAAATATATTCTTTCTATAAAGGTAAAGTGAGGGAATTATTGTCTATCTGTAGAGAAATTGTATGGAAATTAGGAAAATGGAAAACGGCAGAGCTAGATCATTTTATTGACGAATTTGACGCTGATGTTCTATTTATTCCGATTTATCCAACAATATATATGGGGAGGATTCAGAAATATATTATTACTCGAACTCAAAAACCTGTGGTGTCTTACTTGGCAGATGATAATTATACATACAAGTCTGTTCATAAAGACCCTATTTCTCTAATACATCGGCATATTTTACGGAAATATGTGAAGTACATTGTTGAACACAGCAAAAAGCTAATGGTGATTGCACCAAAACAGAAAGAAGAGTATGACAGAATTTTTGGTGTAGATAGCGTTGTTATGACGAAAGGAATTGATTTTGAACAGTTTGAGCCCTATCAAGTCGGAAATCCGATTAAGCTGGTATACACGGGTAAGCTAATTATTGGTCGTTGGAAATCCCTTGCAGCTATTGCAGAAACCTTTCAAAAAATCAACCGGAATGGTGTTAGGATCACACTTGATATTTACACTACAGATTCTTTGACGGATGAGCAGAATAAATTGCTTAATCGTAATGGATGTTCTGTTAAAGGTGCTTTGACACTGGAACAAGTGAAGATAGTTCAGAAAGAAGCAGATACTCTTGTTTTTGTGGAAAGCCTTGAGGAAAAATTCAAGAATACAGCTAGGCTTTCTTTTTCTACGAAGATTACAGATTATTTGAGAAGTGGAAAGTGTATTTTTGCAATCGGAGATAAGGATATTGCACCGATTGATTACTTTAGTCGGTATGATTCTGCTATAACGGCAACAACTTATGAAGAAATTCAGGATAAATTGACTGAGCTGGTGAATGTTCCAGATATGGTATTAGAGTATGCAAAGAAAGCATATGCCTGCGGAGTGGAACACCATGAACGAGGACGTATGGATAGCGTTTTAATTCATACAATCGAACAGGCAACTTTGAAATAGAGGGGGAACGATAGTGGAAAAGAAAATCACAAAATCCGTATATCCAGGAATTGATATCGGAAAACTTATATGTGCATTCTTAATCCTCTTTTACCATTACTTTAGCGAACATGGTTCACTACCTGGTCTATTGGGAGAAGTGCTTTCATTATATGCGGTAGCAGTGGCGCTCTTTATGACCATCAGTGGGTTTCTTCTCTATAATAAGCTTGAGGGCATTGATAGCAGAGAAGAACGTTGGAGTATCGTCAAGAAACAGGTTTTGAGAATATACAGAATATACCTTTTGTGGAGTATTCCCTATCTGCTTTATACAATTTTTCGCTGGGATTGGAACTCCATTTCAGTTAGCTTTATTATTTGGGAAGTTCAGAGATGGTTTTTTAGCTCAACCTTTTATACAATCTGGTTTATGCCAATGTTAGCAATCGGTACACTGATAACATTTTGGCTGACTGAAAAACTTCCTCATGTCATTGTAACTATATTAGGTGTTTTGTGCTGGGTAATTGGGTCACTTTCTCTCACCTATCAATTTATAGGAAATCAGATTCCAGGTTTCATATGTTTTGTTGAATTTGAGAACTTGTGGCTAGGTGGAGCAAGAGGCTGGATTTTTTATGCATTTCCGTTGATTTTGGTAGGGAAATATATGGTTACCTGTAAGGATAAAATGAAGCCCCTGCCTATGGCGTGTTCATTATGCAGTTTCACTCTTGCAATGTTAGCAGAAGCCTTATTGCTTAGAAAAATATCCGGAGGACATACAGGAATTGATTTAACATTTATGATGATTCCAACGGTATTCAGTATTTTGGGATTTCTGATTTCCATCCGTTTACCGAATGGAAAATATGCAAAGTGGATGAGAAACATGAGTACATTGATTTTCATGAGTCAGAGGTTATTTTTAACTGTTTTGCCTGGAATTTTTCCAGCGTTATTCAATACCTACATTACTGTAAATCCTTTTATGTGTTTTGCAGTGATGTGTGGAGGAACAGTTTTATTTTCATTATTGGTTATGCAAATTTCAAAGTCAGAGCATTACATACGACTTTTATATTGATAGTAAGAGGAAATACATGAGAATACTTCAGATTAATGCTGTATATGGTGTGGGAAGTACGGGACATATTGTGCAGGATATCCATGAGATGCTTTGCGCCGAAGGACATGAGTCCTATGTATTTTGGGCGACGGGATGTGCGAATGCTGATGATCCGGCATATTTCTATCAAATTGGTTCCCAATTGGATCACAAAATACATGCTGTCCGAAGACGTATTGGAAAAGACCAGGGATGGCATTCAAAACTTGCGACGAAAGCAGCTTGTGAAAAAATTAAATTGCTAAAGCCAGATGTTGTTCATCTGCATAATTTGCATAGTAACTATATTCATCTGCCTACGCTGATGAAATGTCTGGGAGATGAAAAAATAAGCGTATTGCTTACACTCCATGATTGCTGGTATTATACGGGATACTGTACATATTATCAAAAATATGGTGATTGTGAACGGTGGCGAGATGGCTGTTCGCATTGTCCAGCTGTTTCACGAATATATCAAAGTCGAATTGAAAAGATTTTTAAACGAAAAAGAGACATTTTCTTCCAAATAGAATATCTGTACTGTAATGGTGTATCCCAGTGGACAACAGAGGATGGAAAGAACTCGCCTATGTTCAATCTTAGGGACTGTTCCTGCATCTACAACTGGATCAATACCGACATTTTTAAACCGTATTCTAATCGTGCTGAAGTATGCCTCAGATATGATATTCCGGCTTCGAAAAAGATTGTGCTAGGCGTTGCACAGGGATGGTCTGATGAAAAAGGTCTCCAGGAGTTTAGGGAGCTTAGCAGCCTCTTGTCTGCAGAAGCGGTAGTTGTGTTGGTTGGTAATCATAATGGACTTCAATCAGATGATAATTTAAGATTTGTGGGATACACGAAAAACCAGCGAGAACTCGCTGAGTTATATGCTGCAGCAGATCTTTTTGTGAATCCTTCCTCTTTTGAAACCTTTGGATTGGTTACAGCTGAAGCAATGGCTTGTGGTACACCTGTTGTAGCATATCGAAACACAGGGACTGCGGAATTGGTTATTGAAGCATGTGGTGTATTGGTTGAAAATCAAAATGTCGAAATGTTGATAGAGGCAGTAAGATATGTGCTTTCACGTTCGAAAACGGATTATTTTGTAGAGTGTGTAGAAAATGTTATACGCAAATTTGAAAAGCATGCCCAGCTAGATAAGTATCTTTCTCTTTATAAGAGAATGGTAGATAAGGATATATCTCAGATAAGTGAGGAAGAAAGGAGAGACCGGGAATGATATACAGCAACCAGAAACTATCTTTGTTGGATTGGATTGTACTGGTCGGAATTGCGTCCTATTATGTATTACCATCTGTTTCTGTTAAAGTTGGAATCTTACAGATTATCTTCATAAGTATCGTATATATCCTTATTAGTACACAGTTCAAAGTATCTAAAGAAATATTGAGATATTTTGTTGTTTTTGTACTTATCGGTCTGTTATATGCTTTACTTGTGGATGCTGCTGACATTAGCAGCACTGCATCGAATTTATTTTTAAAAAAGTTTTACAGTAAGTTTTATCAGTTATTCATGATGTTTTTTCCATTATATCTGCTTAAGATAGTGAGATTGAAGGCGACAAATCATCAGAAGAATATCCTGATTATAATGATTTTCCTTTTAATTTTGTATGTCGAGATGACAACAAGAACTGCACTGGAGATTAATGCAAATGTCACAAGATCTTGGGGAAACTACAGTGACGAATTGAGGAGTCAAAATATAGGACATTATGGGTTTGTATACAGTATTCCGGCAGTGATTACTTTTATGTTGATTGCCTTTTTCAGGTACAGATCTGTATTAATAAAATTAATTATAGTTATGCTGATTGTAACACAAATGGGCTTCTTATTGATTGCACAATATACATTGGCTGTTTTTGCTACCATCATTGGAATGTCGCTCTTTTTGATGATTCATTATTCAGGTTCTAAGAAAATAGTAATTATATGCATGGTCATGATTTGTTTGTTGCCCGTAGTTCCATCGTTGATTAAGTTGGCAGCAGATGCAGTTCCATCAGAGTCTATGTCTATTAGATTATATGAGGTATATTCTCTTTTTACAATTGGAGATGGTTCTGGATACAATTTGTCGGGACGAATGGAACTCTATGGAAAATCAATAATAGCGTTTTTGCGTTCGCCAATTTGGGGTAACAGGAGCTTGGACTTTTATGGACATGCTACTTTTTTAGTGATACCTGCGATGTTGGGATTACTGGGCGCAATACCGTTCTATTACATATATTTTCACAGCTATAAAAAGATAAAAAAAAGCCTAAGAGAAAATGGCCAGCAATTCATGCCAATTTTTGCTATTTTACTTTTTGTTGGCTTTACTAATCCAATAGATGCTGCACTTCCATTAATGTTTGTTACCTGGTTTTTGACCCCACTGGTAATTGAACAACTAAGTCGCGGCAATAATTATACAGAATGGAGGTTAAAAAAATGAAACCGTGGGAAATTGACGTGGCGGTGATGATCATCTTCTTTGTCAGAGATGATACACTGCAGAAAGTATTTGATAGCGTGAAAGTTGCACGCCCTAGAAAACTTCTATTGTGGCAGGATGGTCCTAGAAAGGGTAGACCTGATGATTTGCAGGGAATTATGAAGTGCAGAAAGATCGTAGAGAATATCGATTGGGACTGTGAAGTGATTAAAAACTATCACGAAGAAAATATGGGATGTGATCCGTCTACATTTTATGCGGATAAGTGGGCTTTTTCCTTGGTGGACAAGTGCATTATCTTGGAGGATGATCAGGCTCCAGTTCAGTCATTTTATTTGTATTGTAAAGAATTACTGGATAAATATGAATTTGATGAACGGATTAGCCATATTTGTGGGTATAACTATTTGGGTGAGTATAATAATTATCCATACGATTATTTATTTTCTTTTACGGGAACAGGTGCATGGGCGAGTTGGAGAAGAACTGCGGAAACTTGGGATGAAACATATGCTTATATTGATGATGCTGCAACTTTGAATAACGTAAGAATGCAATATGGAGATCGTGCGGATAAGTGGATCGCTTATGCCAAGCGACATAAAGAGAGCGGAATTGCACATTGGGAATCCATCATCGGAATGGGAGCACATGTGAATTCCCGGATGGCTATTGTACCGCGTATAAATCTTGTACAAAATCTTGGTGTTAGTGAGAATGCAACCCACAGTGTTATTTCAAATCCATTGTTGATCCCTCAACGTGTGAAGAGATTCTACATCCCTGGCAAAGAACTCGATTTTCCGATTCGGCACCCTAAATATGTAGTTCCGGAGATGAATTATATCGTACAGAATGAGAAAACGATGACAACATCAGTATGGTTACGGTTTTGCGACCGTATTGAGATATCTGTAAATATTTTTAGACATTATGGAATGCGAGAATTTTTCAATATGATGAAAAAAAGACTCAAAAGATCGTGAGGTGTATTGATATGAAAATGGAACTTTCAGAGAGGATGATGTTACCAGAGCGAGTACGGATTCCCGTGCTTGGGGGTATCTGGTATCGTTATTTGTGCAAAAGGAAACGTGAACAAATTAGAAATATCCCTATACAATCCCTTTCTCTAAACCGGGAGAAAAGAGAAACGAAGCTGGTTTTTACACTAACATCTTTTCCAGACCGGATTGACTCTGTGCAATATACTCTTCGGACGCTTTTTATGCAGTCAATGAAGCCAGATCGTATAATTCTTTGGCTCGCAAAGGATGAATTTGAGAATTTTGAATTTCCGGAAAGCATTCAAGAATTGCAAAAAGTTGGATTAGAAATACGATACTGCGACAATCTCTTTGGACATAAACGTTATTATAAGTTGGTTGAAGAACAAAAGTCTGATGAATGTATCGTGATGTTTGATGATGATATCCTATTTCCCAAATATATGGTAGAACGGCTCTATGATGTTTGGAAAGAGCATCGGAACTGTATTGTGTGTGATCGTGGGCAGTTGTTGACATTTGATGGAGAGAAAGTTTTAAATCCGGGAAGATGGACAACTAATAGCAAAATAGGATTAAAAAAACCTTCTTTTCGTATTCTTGCATCTCCTGGAGGTGGATGTCTGATCCCTCCTAATGCCCTGTATGCAGATGCCTGCAATCCGGAGCTGATTCAGAAATATGCTATTAAGACAGGCGATATCTGGTTGATGTTCATGGCAGTGCAGAACAATACGCCTATTATGCGAACTTACCAGTACCATAGAACCTTTATTCTGAGTGAAGAACAGCAGACTGTTCAATTGGGGCGTGAGGCGATATATCAGGGCAGGTATATGAAGACTTTCGAAGAACTGGTGAAAGCATACCCACATGCTTATGAAAATATGCTTTGGGAGGCTGAAAATGCGGCAGAAAAATAATTCGCAGATAAAATCTGGAGCAATCATTTCATATGCGGGCATAATTATCAGTACGGTTGCATCGCTCTTATACACACCGTGGATGAAGAATCAGATTGGTGATGCCAATTATGGTTTATACACACTTGTTGGTTCTCTCGTTGCTATTTTCTTGATGGATTTTGGCCTAAGCACTTCAGTAACACGTTTTATCTCAAAATACAGAGCAGAAAACAATGAGATACAGATAAACAATGTGATGGGTTATGTGTTCAAGCTTTATATTGCCATTGATGTGGTTATTTCTATCGTACTGATCATTGTATATCTGTTGATTGATAATATATATGTTGGCTTGAGTATTTCTGAACGTGATACGTTAAAGAAGATATTTCTTATCTTTGCAACATACAGTGTTTTAGCATTTCCGTTTACGCCATTATCTGGGGTGTTGAATGCATATGAAAAATTTGTATGGCTGAAAATTTGCGAGTTATTTCAGAAACTGTTTGCAATCTTCCTGACAGTTGTAGCACTGCTAATAGATTACGGTGTAGTTGCTTTAGTGCTGATGAATGCTGTGTCTGGAATTGCCACGATATTGCTCAAGTTATGGATTGTTGGAAAAGAAAAAATGATTCGACCAAATTTTTGGATTCACGATAAAGTACTGTTGAGAGAATTGTTTGGTTTCTCAATCTGGGTGACTGTTTTAGCGTTGGCACAGCGGTTGATTTTCAATATTGCGCCATCAATTCTCGGAATTACATCTACTAGTATTGAAATCGCCAGATTTGCACCTGCATCTCAATTAGAAGGATATTTTTTTACGTTTGCATATGCAATCAATGGACTTTTTATGCCTATGGTAGCACGATTAGATTACAATATGGACAATCGTGGTATAGAAAATATCATGATTAAGGTCGGAAAATATCAGGTATGTGTACTTGGCTTACTGTTTGTGGGTATTTGCACTGTTGGAACAGAGTTTATCGAATTGTGGATGGGAAGTGAATATTGGATTAGTGGTATTTGCACTGTCTTACTCATAGCTCCGAGTATTTTTTTGTATCCGCAGCAGATTGCGAATACATTGTTGTCTATACGGAACAAGGTAAAATATCAAGCAATGAGTGCACTAATTATTGGGGCAATTAACGTGGTCTTGTCTTTTGTACTGACACCCCAGTTAGGGGCACTTGGATCGTCCATCTCTATTTGTGTGGCGTTTCTTGTAAACCTAGTGTTATTGAATATTGTTTATCATAAGGTGCTGCATCTGAATCTAAAACAGTTCTACAAAGTAGTATATATTCGATATGTACCACCGATATTTCTGGCAATTATAATTACGCAATTCATTCTTCGATATATTACGTATAGCAATTGGTTATGGTTGATGGTAAAAATCGTTGTTTGTACGACGGTATATCTGATGCTACTTTTTATGATAGGGTTTAGTAAAGAAGAAAAAGCTCAGATTACTAGTATCATTAGAAAACGTTTGAAAATATAAAAGTTGGAAGTAGTAGCAAAGTATAGGGGTATAATCAAAAATGACAAGGCGATAAAAGAATTGCTCTATTGGTTTATTGATTATGTAATATGTGTTGAACCTAGGCTTTTTTGAATGGAATGATATTATCAGCAATATCGTTGGGATTATTATTAGGTATTGCATTGTGTTCACTATGGCATATGTGTTTGAAGAAAAAGGAACTATTGTGAAGAAATTCTTCCATGCTGTGATTTTATCGTATCTGCAATGCCAAAGACCCCTGATTCGATACATTATTGGAACAGAACCCGATTTGAGCGGATGAAAAATAGTTGCATCTTTCTGAATGTTGGGCGTGGTAGAGTTGTTGTACTTAAAGACTTACAATATGCATTAAACCATCGGCGAATATCTGGTGCAGTCATTGATGTTTCTGAACCGAAACCAGTTCCATTATGGCATCCGTACCGATTTACTAGAAGAGTGTTATTGATAAATCATTCAAGCTTTTATTCAAATAACAATAGCAATCGACTTATATCATTATATAAATCACAATTTCAGAAATATGCATTAGGACAAGAACTAGAAAACAAGGTTATTTTAAGAAAATAATATAGGAGGAGTTGACGGTTAATATTGAAAAATTTACAATTTTTGTTAGATAGCCAGACGGACAGTAAGATATTTTATTGGATGAGAACATTTGCACTGATTGCCGTTGTGATGGCACATGCAACATTTGTTCATCCAGATTCGCAGGTGTTAGACCGATTGCTTGCCTCCTTCTTGGATTGCGGTGTTGCAGTTTTCTTTTTTGCGGCTGGCGCATATTGGAGCTGGAACCCTTTTTCAGTTACTTGGAAGCGCATTGTTAGACTGCTTCCTTCTTGGATATTACTGGGATCGCTAGTGTACGCAGTGGGGGCAGTGAAAACTGGTTTTTCCATGTCGGGCTGGCTCTTGTGGCTAGTGGGAAAGAATACTTATCTGTGGTATTTGTCGATTTATGTGATCCTGCAAATTGCATTTTACATTCAGAGAATGAGTAAAAAAAGAAGCTTGGTGTTGTGTATTTCGGTCATGATGGTATCCAGAATAGCTACTGCCTGTTTGGGGCTGTCCGGTTATCAGGCTTTTTTGAATCCATTGAATTGGATTGGATTCTTTGCTACAGGCATACTTTTTAGAATGTATGCCAATACAGTGGAGAATAAAAGAAAAAAAATTCCTGTATTCATACCAATTGCAGCAATCGTTGCAATCGTTGCATTTGCATACCTAGATACTTTGATGCATACAACTCGGTTGGACTATTGGTCCTATTTCGATGTTTTCTCGCAATTTGCGTGGATCGTACTTTTGTTTTATTTGTCTCGTATTTTGGTGAGGATTCATGGCTATGAAGTTGGAAAAGCAAGTTTACCGATTTATTTGCTACACATTCCTGTAATTGGCCTTGTGACAAATCGCTTAACTGTGGGCGTGTTGCCAACTATGGTGGTTTCTGTTATGGTTATTTGTGTGCTGTATATATGTCTTTTGTTTGTTAAGAAGATAGCGGCTAAGTGTAATTTGGAGTAGCATTTTATAATGAGTATGGTTTTCTCCTTGTGGCTTGCATTACTGTCTGTGGAGCATTCATGATGAAAAAAATACCGATTACTAATTTTATCTTTAATGGTAATAGGAAATAAATTGATTCATAATAATCAGTCGTAAGAGATAATTTTTGTATTAAAGCTATAGACGATATTATTTGAAAAGGCAGTGTTTTGAAAACTTTTTTACTTGGTTTTCTAAAAAAAGTAATTACAAAACTTAGATATAATAGAAATGAGGTATGGGAAATGTCTTTATTTACAGGAAAAACCTTATTAATCACCGGTGGCACCGGTTCGTTTGGCAATGCCGTTTTAAACGGTTTTCTAAACACAGATATCGGAGAAATTCGTATCTTTTCCAGAGATGAAAAGAAGCAGGACGATATGCGTCATGATTTCCAGGCCAGAATGCCAGAAGTAGCAGATAAGATTAAATTCTACATCGGAGATGTCCGGGATTTGGCATCTGTGAAGAATGCAATGCATGGGGTGGACTATATTTTCCATGCAGCAGCGTTAAAGCAGGTTCCATCCTGCGAGTTTTTCCCTCTGGAAGCAGTAAAAACAAATGTAATCGGAACCGACAATGTGCTAACAGCGGCCATTGACGAGGGAGTAAAGGCTGTGATCTGCCTGTCTACGGACAAGGCTGCCTATCCGGTTAATGCCATGGGAACCTCCAAGGCTATGATGGAAAAGGTAATTGTGGCCAAGTCTCGGACCGTATCTCCGGAGAAAACCAAAATATGCTGTACCCGATATGGAAATGTTATGTGTTCCCGCGGTTCCGTTATCCCGCTGTGGATCGATCAGATCAAATCTGGAAAGCCTATTACGATTACAGAGCCGGAGATGACCCGATTTATCATGAGTCTGGAGGAAGCAGTAGATCTGGTAATTTTCGCCTTCCAAAATGGCGAGAGTGGTGATATTATGGTACAGAAGGCTCCGGCCTGCACAATTAGAGTGTTGGCTCAGGCGGTGAAGGAACTGTTCCAGTCAGAGGATGAGATTAAGGTGATTGGTATCCGCCATGGTGAGAAAATGTATGAAACCCTTCTGACGAACGAGGAATGTTCCCATGCAGTTGATATGGGGAATTTTTATAGAGTTCCCTGTGACAAGCGCGGCTTGAATTATGATAAGTATTTTAAAGAAGGAGATACGGAGAGAACAAAATTGACAGAGTTTAACTCTAACAATACTCAGCTGCTTACGGTGGAACAGGTGAAGGAAAAGCTTCTGACTCTTCAGTATATCAGAGATGAGGTTGCAGCTTGGAACGAATCTAAGCAGTAAACATGTTTGAATGGATTTTTTATATCAAATTTTTATTATTCATAATCGACCCTGGTCACAGGCAGAAACGATCTGCCTTACAGGGATAGCTGTGGTGATGGCGGTGCTTCTGATTTGGTGCATCCGTCATCACCGTATGAAAGTGTCACAGGCTGTGGCGCTGTTTTTGCTGATTTTGTTTTTGGAAATAGTGGCGGCGTCTACTATTTTAACGAGAAGACCGGGCGTGAGGAGCTATAAGCTGATACCGTTCTGGTCATGGTATGGAGTGATTGTTGAGGGAGATATTTCGCTTTTATTGGAAAATATCCTTAATTGTCTTTTATTGATGCCTGCAGGTTTTCTATTACCATTTATTTGTAATCATAAAGTTCGGCTTCACAGGGGATTGCTGTTTGGGCTTTTTATATCATCGGTAATTGAAATCTGCCAGCTTGTATTAAAATGTGGATTATTTGAATGGGATGATATCATTCACAATAGCTTAGGATGTATGCTTGGCTGTTTATTGGCGAATTGGGTATGGGAAAGAATTAGTAGATGGAAAAGTATAGTTGATTAAGGCAGGGAGAGATTATGGCAATTTTAGAAGAGAGAGTACATTCTTTTGTAAAAAAATCTTCTTCTGTGGAACATGGGGAAAGAGTAGTTTGCAAAATTACACGCAGTGATGTTGCAGCATTAAATAAAACCATAGAACCTAAGATTAGGCAGAATGAGAGGGAACGGGCCGCAAGTATGCATGCTGCGGCTAAGTGTATTGTAGGCATACGATAGAATCATAGAAGTAAAACGGAACATTGAGAAGCTATATAGTTTGATGCACATATAGCTTCTTTTTCTTGCTATAAATTTTTAGAACTCAGGAGGAATCAAGCTAAATGAACATATTGATCACTGGTGCAAAAGGCTTTGTAGGTAAAAATCTGACAGCCGCTTTGGAAACGATCCGTGATGGAAAGGACAGAACGCGGCCTGCTTTGGAGATAGGTCAGATTTATCAGTATGATGTAGATACAGCTCCAGAGCTTCTGGACAAATATTGTCAGGATGCGGATTTTGTGTTTAATCTTGCAGGAGTGAATCGTCCGAAGGATAATGCAGAATTTATGGAGGGGAATTTTGGATTTGCAGATACATTGCTTGCGACTTTAAAAAAGCATGGAAATACCTGTCCAGTGATGCTGGCTTCTTCCATTCAGGCTACCCTTCTGGGACGCTATGCGGATTCGGATTACGGAAGGTCTAAACTGGCAGGAGAAGAGCTGTTTTTCAGATATGGTGAAGAAACTGGCGCGCGTGTATTAGTATACCGTTTCCCAAACCTGTTTGGAAAATGGGGACGGCCTAATTATAATTCTGCAGTTGCTACCTTCTGCAATAATTATGCGAATGATTTGCCAATTCAGGTAAATGATCCCTCTGTGGAGCTGGAGCTGCTTTATATTGACGATCTGATAGCGGAAATGCTGGATGGACTGGAAGGAAAGGAGCATCATTGTGAATTTGAGGGGGTAGAGGCAATTGGTCAGGAAAATGGACGATACTGCTATGTGCCGATAACTCATAAAGTGACCCTTGGAGAGATCGTACAGCTTCTGGATTCTTTTAAGGCACAGACGAAAACGCTGGTGCTGCCCCGGATTCCGGAGGGCTCATTTGCGAAGAAGCTGTATTCTACCTATCTTTCCTATTTGCCGGAGAATGCTGTAAGGTTTGAGCTGAAGATGAATTGTGATGACAGGGGCAGCTTCACAGAGCTGATAAAGACAATGGACTGCGGTCAGTTTTCTGTAAATATCAGCAAGCCGGGTATTACGAAAGGACAGCATTGGCATCACAGCAAGTGGGAATTTTTTATTGTAGTTTCCGGCCATGGGCTGATTCAGGAGCGCCGTATTGGGCTGGATGAAAATGGAAATCCTTATCCGGTACGCAATTTTGAGGTGTCGGGAGATAAGATTGAGGCAGTTCATATGCTGCCGGGATACACCCATAATATTATTAATCTGTCTGACACAGAAAATCTGGTGACAGTTATGTGGGCAAATGAAGCTTTTGATCCGTCACATCCGGATACTTTTTTTGAACCTGTAGAGTAAAATAGGGAGGCACAACATGGAGATAAAAACAAATTATTCAGATATTTCATTTCAGGATAACGGAAAGCTAAAGCTGCTTATTATTGTAGGAACCCGTCCGGAAATTATCCGCCTTGGTGCGGTGATTAATAAATGCCGAAAGTATTTTGACTGTATTCTTGCTCATACGGGACAGAATTATGATTATAATTTAAATGGGATCTTTTTTCACGATTTAAAGCTGGATAATCCGGATGTATATATGGATGCGGTGGGAGATGATCTGGGCGCGACAGTAGGAAATATTATTAATTGTTCCTATAAGCTGATGAATCAGATTAAACCGGATGCTCTGCTGATTCTGGGAGACACGAATTCCTGTCTGTCCGCGATAGCAGCAAAGAGGCTGCATATTCCTATTTTCCATATGGAAGCAGGAAACAGATGTAAGGACGAATGTCTGCCGGAGGAAACAAACCGTCGGATCGTGGACATTATTTCAGATGTAAATCTGGCATATTCAGAGCATGCCAGAAAGTACCTCCATGAGTGTGGACTGCCGAAGGAGAGAGTATATGTAACAGGTTCTCCCATGGCAGAGGTACTGCATCAGAATCTGGATGAGATTAAGTCATCGGATATTTTGAAAAAGCTGGGACTGGAACCCAGACGGTATATACTCCTTTCTGCTCACCGGGAGGAGAATATTGATACAGAGAAGAATTTTATTTCTCTGTTTACGGCAATCAATAAGATGGCTGAGAAATATGATATGCCGATTCTTTATTCCTGCCATCCCCGTTCCAGAAATCGTCTGGCAGCTTCGGGCTTTGAGCTGGATAAGCGGGTGATTCAGCATGAGCCGCTGGGCTTCCATGATTATAATCATCTGCAGATGAATGCATTTGCGGTGGTTTCTGATTCAGGAACACTGCCGGAGGAAAGCAGCTTTTTTACCTCTCAGGGTTATCCTTTCCCGGCAGTGTGCATCCGCACTTCTACAGAGCGTCCGGAGGCGTTGGATAAGGCCTGTTTTGTCCTTGCAGGAATTGATGAAAAGTCCCTGCTTCAGGCGGTAGATACTGCAGTACAGATGAATCAGGACGGAGATTATGGAATTCCTGTTCCGGATTATGTGGAAGAGAATGTAAGTACCAAGGTAGTGAAAATTATCCAGAGCTATACAGGTGTTGTAAATAAAATGGTTTGGAGAAAAATGTAAGAAAAGAGGAAAAACAAATGGCAAAATATTTCGGCACTGACGGCTTCCGCGGAGAAGCAAATGTAACCTTAACCGTAGAACACGCATACAAAATCGGCCGTTTTATCGGCTGGTACTATGGAAAGTCACGTCTGGACAAGCGCAGTAAAATTGTAATTGGAAAGGACACGCGCCGTTCCTCCTATATGTTTGAGTACGCATTGGCTTCCGGACTGACAGCCTCCGGCGCAGACGCATATCTTCTCCATGTGACGACCACTCCCAGCGTATCCTATGTGGTCCGCACCGGAGATTTTGACTGCGGAATTATGATTTCTGCCAGCCACAACCCATACTATGACAACGGGATCAAGCTGATCAATTACTATGGGGAAAAGATGGAGGAGGAGGTTCTTTTACAGATCGAAGATTATCTGGACGGAAAGAGAGAGGAGCTTCCTTTTGCCACAAGAGATCATATTGGCCGTACTATTGACCATGCGATTGGAAGAAATCAGTATATTGGTTACCTCATTTCTCTGGCAACCCGTTCCTACAAGGGCATGAAGGTGGGACTGGACTGTGCCAACGGCAGCTCCTGGATGATTGCAAAAAGCGTATTTGACGCACTGGGAGCCAAAACCTATGTGATCAATAATGAGCCCGATGGAACCAATATCAATATGAACTGCGGTTCTACTCACATCCAGGTTCTGCAGGAGTATGTGAAGGAAAATCAGCTTGATATGGGTTTTGCCTTTGATGGAGATGCAGACCGCTGTATCTGTGTGGATGAAAATGGAAATGTGGTAGACGGCGACCGGATTATCTACATTTATGGACGTTATTTAAAGGAAAGAGGAAAGCTGGCGGGCAATAAGGTTGTCACTACGGTTATGTCCAATTTCGGCCTGTATAAAGCATTGGATGAGATTGGGATTGAGTATGAAAAGACGGCTGTGGGCGATAAGTATGTATATGAAAATATGAATGAAAACGGCTACCGCATTGGCGGTGAGCAGTCCGGTCATATTATTTTCCGTAAGTATGCCACGACCGGAGACGGAATCCTGACAGCAATCAAGATGATGGAGGTAGTTCTGGAAAAGAAAACCACCCTTGGAAAGCTGGCAGAGCCGGTAGTGATGTATCCTCAGGTACTGAAAAATGTCCGTGTAAAGGATAAGGCGCTGGCTCAGGCAGATGAGGCAGTTCAGGCAGCTGTGAAAAAGGCTGCAGATGCCCTTGGAAATGACGGCCGGATCCTGGTGAGAGAAAGCGGTACAGAGCCATTGATCCGTGTGATGGTGGAGGCCATGGACAGGACGCTTTGTGAGGAATATGTGGATTCTGTGATCGAGGTTTTAAAAGCACAGGGCCATGCAGAGTAAAATAGATTGAATTGTGAGGAGAGATGCGTATGTGCGGAATCGTTGGATTTATAGGAGATCATCAGGCGGCCCCGATCCTTCTGGATGGATTATCAAAACTGGAATACAGAGGCTATGATTCGGCTGGTCTGGCTGTCCGGGATGGAGACGCCCCGGTTCAGATCGTAAAAGCAAAAGGGCGCCTGAAGGCGCTGGCAGAGAAGACGAATGACGGAGAGGCCTTAAAGGGCACCTGCGGTATCGGGCACACCAGATGGGCGACTCATGGAGAGCCTTCGGAAACCAACGCTCATCCTCACTGCTCGGATGATGGAAATGTAGTAGGCGTCCACAACGGAATTATTGAGAATTATCAGGAGCTGCGTGATAAGCTGGTAAAAAAAGGATATACCTTTTATTCTTCAACCGATACGGAGGTCGCTGTAAAGCTGATTGACTATTACTATAAAAAGTATGAGGGAACTCCCGTTGATGCGATCAATCATTCTATGGTGCGGATTCGGGGATCCTATGCTCTGGCAGTGATGTTTAAGGAGTATCCGGGAGAAATTTATGTGGCCAGAAAGGACAGCCCCATGATCCTGGGAGTCACGGACGGTGAGTGCTATGTGGCTTCTGATGTGCCTGCGATTTTAAAATATACGAGAAATGTATATTATATCGGAAATATGGAGATGGCCCGCCTGAAGGAAGGGCAGATTACCTTTTACAACCTGGATGGGGATGAGATAACCAGGGAGATGACGCAGATCGAATGGAATGCAGAAGCGGCTGAAAAGGGCGGTTTTGAGCATTTCATGATGAAGGAGATCCATGAGCAGCCGAAAGCAGTTTCAGATACCCTGAATTCTGTTTTGAAAAACGGCCGTCTGGATCTGACGGAGATGGGGCTGACAGAAGAAGAGATCTGCGCCATATCCCGGATTTATATTGTGGCCTGCGGCTCTGCGTATCATGTGGGGGCGGTGGCTCAGTATGTGATGGAGGATCTGGCAGAGATCCCGGTCCGTGTGGATGTGGCTTCCGAATTCCGTTACAGAAAACCTCTTCTGGATAAAAATGGGCTGGTGATCGTAGTGAGCCAGTCCGGAGAGACGGCGGACAGTCTGGCCGCTCTCAGGGAAGCGAAGGAATATGGGGTAAAGACCCTTGCGATTGTAAATGTGATCGGTTCTTCCATTGCCAGAGAGGCAGACCATGTGTTTTACACCATGGCGGGACCGGAGATTGCCGTTGCAACGACAAAGGCCTACAGCACCCAGCTGACCGCCGTTTACTGTCTGGCTCTCCAGTTTGCCCTGGTGAGGAAAAAGCTTTCAGAGGAAGACTGCGCAGCGCTGATCGCAGAGCTGCAGTCTCTGCCTGGGAAGATGGAAAAAATCCTGGAGGATAAGGAACGGATCCAGTGGTTTGCATCGAAATACGCAATGGCAAAGGATGCGTTCTTTATTGGAAGAGGGATTGATTACGCAGTTTCCCTGGAGGGAAGCCTGAAGCTGAAGGAGATTTCCTATATTCATTCGGAGGCTTATGCAGCAGGGGAGTTAAAGCACGGAACCATAAGCCTGATCGAGGACGGTACGCTGGTGATCGGAGTGCTCACACAGAGTCAGCTTTATGAAAAAACGCTGTCCAATATGGCCGAGTGCAAAAGCCGGGGGGCTTATCTGATGGGCTTGACTTCTTATGGAAAATATGATATAGAGGATGCGGTAAATTTTGCGGTATATGTGCCCAGAACCGATGAACATTTTTCTGCCAGTCTGGCTGTGATCCCTCTTCAGCTGCTTGGATATTACGTCAGTGTGGCAAAAGGACTGGATGTAGATAAGCCGAGAAATCTGGCAAAATCTGTTACGGTAGAGTAAAGGGCGCAGATCCGATTACAAGGGAGATTGAAAATGAACAGAAGAAAGAAGCTGGGAGTGATTGCGGCTGCCGCAGGCATATTGCTGCTGACTCCTGTAACCGTATTGGCAGAGGATAAGTGGGAGAGCAAAAACGGCGGCAGATACCGTGTAAAGGAAGATGGAACCTATTATGCCGGTGAATGGTTCAGCGTGACCAATAATCCCAGTCTGCCTTCAGGTAAGCCGTCCACTGCCTGGTATTATGCCGGGGAAGACGGAAAAATATATGTAAACGGCTGGTATGAGATTAACGGTAAGACCTACTATTTCTATGCAGGCGGCAATGCGGCTGTAAACAGCAATTTTGTCCTGGATGGAAAACGCTATTATGTAGATGAAAACGGCGCAAAAAGAGCCAATGGCTGGTTTGTGATAGAAGGTACATACAGCAATGGAAAGCCCTATTCTAACTGGTATTACCAGCAGGAGGACGGCTCTCTGCTTACCGATGGCTGGCATGAGGTTGACGGTGTGACCATGTATTTTGATGCCAGTGGAAGAAATTACAGAAAGCAGTGGGTGACTCAGGAAGACAGGCGTTACTATGTGGATGAAAGCGGTGCGCTCCAGACCGGCTGGTTTGCTATCCGCGGAACAAATGCCGCTGGGCAGGAGTATGCCAACTGGTATCATGCGGATGTAAATGGAGTGATTGCCAGAAATGGCTGGTCCCAGATAGGCGGAAACTGGTATTATTTTGACGCCAATGGATTGAATTACAGAAAGCGCTGGTATGTGGATCCGAAGAAGGAACGCTACTATCTGGATGAGGAAGGCATTCTACAGGATGACGGCTGGTTTAAGATTGAAAATGTAAATGCTGCTACTCAGGTTGTGACGGAAAGCTGGTATTACGCCCAGACCTCCGGTGCAGTCTTGAAGGACGGCTATCATGACATTGACGGAAAAACCTACTATTTTGACGTGAATGGCTATAATTACCGGAAACGTTGGATCACACTGCCCAGCGGTGACAGACGTTATCTGGGAGAAGACGGCGTGATGAAACGGGATGAATGGTTTGTGATCAGCGGTCTTGATTCCAGAGATTCCGACTACAATAACTGGTATTATGCCCTGGATAATGGAAATATTGCCATGGACCGCTGGTATAAGATCGATGGAAAGAACTATGGCTTTAATTCCGGCGGCGTGATGCGTACAGGCTGGCTGACAGACAGTAAGCTGGATGATAATGGGGACAGCGACAATTCCTATTATTACTGTGGTGAGGATGGTGCAAGGGCGCTGGGCTGGCAATGGCTGGAGATTCCGGAGAACTGGATCGATGACAGCGATGATGTAACGGATTACGTTCACGACAACGGACAGTATGCATGGTTTTATTTTAATCAGTCCACGGGTAAAAAACGCCGTTCCTCCGGCGGCAAAAAGGAAACGAATGTAGATGGAGTAACCTATTGCTTTGACGGCAATGGAATCATGTATCCGGGCTGGGTGAAGTTAAGCTCCAAAACGCCTGAAATTTCCGGTTACCGTTATTTCTATCAGCCCACCTCTGAAACAGATAAGAAGTTCATTGCAGGGCAGAAGGTGGAAGGAAGCTGGCTGTACATCAATGGGCCTGCAGACCTGGACGGCAGCGGACAGAAGGAATGGTACTATTTTGATAATTCGGGAGAGCCGGTTCATGCATCAGAAAATAAATACAAGCGAAAAGAAATCCACAATGATATGTACGTCTTTGATATGTACGGCGCAGCCCAGTATGGTCTGGTGGAGATTTCCGGTGTGAGCAGCAGCGAGGATGGATTTTACTACTGCGGCTCTGCAGAGGGAGACCGCAAGTGTGTGACCGGAAAGGTAATGATTGATGATGGTATAAGCAGCGGGAAGTCTCAGTACTATTTTGACAATGATGGAAGAGGCTATACCGGAACAAAGGACGGTTATCTTTACTATGAAGGAAAGCTGCAGAAAGCAGATAAGGCTGCAAAATATGAAGTCTTCCAGCTGGAAGCGGGCGGAAAGAAGTATCTGGTGAATTCATCCGGAAAGGTAATGAAAAATACAAAAGTTACAGACGGAAATGACCAGAAATGGGAAGTTGCAGGCAATGGAACAATCAAGGTATACGGATCCGATGAGATCGCAGAGCTGGCAGTGCCGGAAGCAACTGCAACGTATTAAAAGGAGAATATGAGTATGAAAACAGCATTGGTCATCATGGCTGCCGGGATTGGCTCCCGGTTCGGCGGTGGGATAAAACAGCTGGCACCGGTAGGAATGAATGGGGAGATTATCATGGATTACTCGATTCATGATGCCATTGAAGCCGGGTTTGACAAGATTGTGTTTATCATCCGCAGGGATATTGAAGAGGCTTTCAGGGAAGCAATCGGCAGCCGGATTGAGAAGATCTGTGAGAAGCTGGGTGTGGAGATCGCATATGCCTATCAGGAGCGGGAGGCGCTTCCGGAGGGCGTGTCCTGCCCCAAAGACCGTACAAAGCCCTGGGGAACGGGCCAGACGGTCCTGGCCTGCCGTAAGGTGCTCCATGAGCCCTTTGCAGTCATCAATGCGGATGATTATTATGGAAAAGAAGCATTTGTGAAAGTTCACGATTTTCTGACACAGTATTCAGCAGAAAAGCCAAACGCATACTGTATGGCCGGTTTTATTTTAAAAAATACGCTCAGTGAGAATGGAGCTGTGACAAGGGGCATTTGCGAGACAAATGAGAACGGATATCTGACAGCTGTTCATGAGACCTCAGGCATTGTAAAGACAGCAGAGGGGGCGGCAGTGGAGGCGGATGGCGTTCTTGCTTCCATTGATGCAGATTCCTGCGTATCCATGAATATGTGGGGATTGACACCTGAATTTATGGAGCTGCTCCAGACCGGTTTTGAAGAGTTCTTTAAGAAGCATAGTGAGGCGGAGCTTTTAAAGGCGGAATACCTCCTGCCGGGCTGTATTGATGAACTGATCCAAAAGGGTCAGGTATCCGTCCGCGTCCTGGAGTCCCATGACAAATGGTTTGGCGTGACTTATAAGGAAGATAAGGAATTTGTAGTGAAGTCCTTTGAACAGCTGATCAAAAATGGAGTGTATGGGGAGAGGTTGTTTGGGGAGGTGTAAAGAAACTCGAAAAAGTGAGCGGGAAATGACCACCCCGCTCTTTTTACTGCGTTGTGTACAGCTCGGTATCAGCATCGCCGACCTGGACCTGCTGACCATTGGGTTGGTCAATGATAGGTTCACGGAGCGGTAGAACGATGATTATCCGTACAAAGAGCTGGCCTCGCAAGCTGATTTTGACAAATTTTGACAGAATAAAATTCGACGACCGTGCATATATTAAATATAAAATAAGCACGATTGTTTGGTTTTGCTTGACTACTGTGCTTATTTCGATTACAATATAAGCACGGAAGGATGGTGATTCTATGAATGAGATGATAAGATTAGTTCAAAATCATGATTACCTTACGCTGAGAATTGCGGAAAAATCTGGAATTTCAAAATTTAAGTTTTACAAATATGTCCGAGAAAACGGATTGGAGCCGGTCAGCCGTGGTGTTTATTCTACGGGATCGGATTGGGTCGATGAGTTGTATGTGCTTTATAAGAGATGCCCGAATGCTGTTTTTTCACATGACGAGGCTTTTTATTATCATGGTCTGATAGACAGAGAACCGTTTGTCCACACACTTACCATGTACAGCGGTTACAATGCACACCGGCTTACAGCGGATGGAAGTTGTAAAGTATATACAGTAAAACGGGAATTATTGGATGTCGGAAAGATCATTGTGAAAGACAATGACGGGAATATGATTCCAATGTATGATCTGGAACGGACGATTTGTGACCTGATGAGAAGCCGGAGTAGTATTGAAGCACAGGATTTCAATTCCGTTCTGAAGACATATGTTTCCAGAAAAGATAAAGATTTGAACCGACTTATGGAATATGCAAAGCTGTTTCGGGTCGACAATGTGATCCGCAGATATATGGGGGTATTATTGTAAAATGCAGCTGACGCCAGAACAGGTTAAGGGAAGAATTAAGAACGTAGCAAAAGAAAACAAGGCAGATGATAGAACGCTCATGTGAATCTATATGATGGAGCGTTTCCTTGAAAGAGTTGCCAGTTCGCAGTATAAAGACAATTTCATCATTAAAGGCGGAATGCTGGTGACCGCAATGGTAGGTGTGGCACTCCGCTCTACAATGGACATTGATACGAGCATCAAAAACCAGAATCTGTCGGCGGAAGATGCCAAACGGATTGTGGATGATATCAAAGACATCAATCTGGGGGATGGGGTGACCTTTGAAGTCAAGGAAGTTTCCAACATCATGGATGAAATGGAATATCCGGGTATTCGGTTTATCATGAATGCCGTGATGGGAAAACTCGTGACACCTATGAAGATTGATATTTCTACAGGAGATGTTATTACACCAAGGGCAATCGAGTACAAATATAAATTACTCTTGGATGACCGTTCCATCAGCCTCTGGTCGTATAATTTGGAAACAATTCTGGCAGAAAAACTTCAGACGGTTCTAGCAAGAGGTCTTTTGAATACCAGAATGAGAGATTTCTACGATATCAAGACCTTGCTTTCTATTTACGAGCAGGACATCGATGCTGATGTACTGAAAAAGGCATTTGAGGCAACCTGTAAGAAAAGAAGCACCGAAAATCTGAAAGAGGAAGCACCAAAAATTATGGCTGCCGTCAGTGATGACGTGCAGTTACATACACTTTGGAAATCTTATCAGAAGAAATATCCGTATGCAGTTGATATCAGCTATGAGGATATAATAGAAAGTACACAGCTCTTGTGGAGTAAAATTCAATAATTGGCAGTTTTATTGTCAGCTTGTAGTCTTTCTTGAACGGATTTGTCCAGATGATGTTGTAGTGTGTGTTGTTCATTCTTTTAACGCCCTTAACGCGTCTTCAACATTAGAATAGCGTTTTACCGATGAATCACGAGCAATGCGCTCTGCTTCCAGCATTGCCGCAATCGTTTCCTTGTTCGGCTGTTCTATGCGAATATCAAAAGGAAAACCGCCGCCCCGGAGCGACTGACGGAGAAACACATTGATAGCAGTGGTCAGATTGATATCCAATTCACCATACAGAGTTTCGCACTGCTTTTTAATATCGCTGTCCATGCGGACGCTGAAATTAGTAGTGGTAGCCATATATTGTCAACTCCTTTCATTGCTGTTGACCTATGTTATATGCTATATACAATGCAATATCAAGGTATTAGACAGAAAATTTGCAATTTGCTGGCAAGCCTCGGTTGCATTTTTTTCATGGAACCCCCGGAAAAACAGATTGCCCCCTCCCAACCGGCTCCGAACGAATCGGAACCCCGGCTGTGAGGGGGCGTTTTTATTTACAGCTTCCAGATATCCCTGTTATACTCCTCAATGGTCCGGTCTGAGGAGAAGTATCCTGCCCGGCTGATATTTACCAGCATTTTCTTCGCCCAGGAGGCCCGGTCCTCATAGTCCGAGAAGGCCTTTTCCTTGGTACGGCAGTAGGCGGCAAAATCAGGGAAGGTCATGAACCAGTCCTTATTTAAAAGCTCATTGTAAAGGCGTTCCAGATTTTCCTTATCGCCCACAGCAAGCATTTTCTTACTGATGATAAAGTCTACGGCCTCCTTTAAGGCAGGGGAGTTTTCGTAGTAGGATCTGGAATGATAGTCCCCTCTCTTATAGCGGCGGATGACCGTATCGCTGGAGTCGCCGAAGATATAGATGTTGGAGTCGCCTACCAGCTCGTGGATCTCCACATTGGCTCCGTCATCCGTTCCCAGGGTGACGGCTCCGTTCAGCATGAATTTCATATTTCCCGTGCCGCTGGCTTCCTTGGAGGCCAGGGAGATCTGTTCGGAGATATCGCAGGCCGGGATCAGCTTTTCTGCCAGAGTCACGTTGTAATTATTTACCATCACTACATTTAAGCAGTGGCTTACCTCAGGATCCTCCTTTATGATCTGCTGCAGGCAGAGGATCAGATGGATAATGTCTTTGGCGATCACATAGGCAGGCGCAGCCTTTGCACCGAAGATGGCCGTGATGGGAGTAGTGGGCTTATGGCCTTTTTTGATCTCCAGATATTTGTGGATCAGGTACAGGGCGTTTAACTGCTGGCGCTTGTACTCGTGAAGGCGCTTGATCTGGATGTCAAAGATGGAATCGGGATTGATTTCCAGTCCCTGTGTTTCCTTTAAATACTGTGCCAGCTCTGCTTTTTTCTGATCCTTAATGGAAAGCAGGCGGTACAGGTGCTTTAAATTGCAGGAAATGGCAGGCTGATCCAGTTTTTTCAGTTCATCTGCATCCCTTTTATAGCCTTCCCCGATAAAGCTGGTGATAAAATCAGAGAGCTGTGGATTGCAGTGGAGGAGCCAGCGGCGGAAGGTGATCCCATTGGTTTTGTTATTAAATTTTTCAGGATAGATTTTGTAAAAATGGTTCAGCTCCGTTTCCTTTAAAATATCGGTGTGCAGAGCGGCAACTCCGTTTACGCTGAAGCCGTAGTGGATATCAATGTGGGCCATGTGAACCCGGTCGTCCTTATCAATGATATAGACGGAAGGATCGTCAAATTTACGGCGTACCTTGTCATCCAGCACCTCCATAATGGGGATCAGCTGGGGCACCGCCTCCTTGAAAAATTCCATGGGCCAGGTTTCCAGGGCCTCAGCAAGGATAGTGTGGTTGGTGTAGGCGCAGGTGCGGCTGACGATTTCAATGGCGTCGTCCATTTCCATGCCATGCTCTGTGGTCAGCAGGCGGATCAGCTCCGGGATTACCATAGTAGGATGGGTGTCATTGATCTGGATGACAGCATAGTCGGGCAGATCATAGAAATCAGAGCCTTTTGCAGCAGCCTCTTCCAGGATCAGCCTTGCGGCGTTGCTTACCATGAAATACTGCTGGTAGATGCGCAGGATCCGTCCCTCCCTGTCGCTGTCATCGGGGTAGAGGAACAGAGTCAGGTTTTTTGCCACATCCGTTTTGTCAAAGGAAATACCGTCCTCTACAATGGATTCGTCCACGGATTCCACATCAAATAAATGGAGATGATTGGTACGGCCGTGATAGCCTGTTACCGCGATATCGTACATGCGGGAGGTAAGGGTGAAGTTTTTATAGGGAACCTGATAGGTCACATCGGTTTTTGTAAGCCAGGAGGTGTTTTCAATCCAGGGATTGGGAGCCTCCTCCTGTTTATTATCCTTAAAGAGCTGCTTAAAAAGGCCGAAGTGATAGTTCAGCCCGATGCCGTCGCCGTTTAAGCCAAGAGTGGCAATGGAGTCCAGAAAGCAGGCTGCCAGACGTCCCAGGCCGCCGTTTCCTAAGGATGGCTCTGGCTCTGCTTCCTCGACTGCTGCCAGAGATTTGCCATTTTCTTCCAGAATCGCCTTTACATCATCATAAAGGCCCAGATTGATCAGGTTGTTGGAAAGAAGCTTTCCGATGAGAAATTCAGCAGAGATATAGTACAGCTTTTTCTTTCCGGAGTTTTCTTCTTTTTTTGCAGCGGCCTTCTGGGAAATGGCAAGAAGGGCTGTATAGAGTTCTTTATCCGTACAGTCGGCGATCGCCTTGGGACAGGCGGTGCACAGTGCTGTTTCAAGTTCTTTTTTTGTCATATCAGATCCATCCTTTCTGCTCGGTGCAGGAGTTATTTATATTACAGTTATTCTATCAGGTGGCTTGGAAAAAATCTTGCAGAATGATGGGAGAATATAGTACAATACGATCAAAAGGAGATGGAAGGCAGCATGGAAAAAGGCGATATGATAAGGCAGGAAAAGTACCATGAAACCAAGAAGCACGGACTGCGCGAATTCCCTTTTAATATCTATCCCTGTTCCATTCCGGGGGATTTTCAGAATGTGGCTCTCCACTGGCATGAGGAAATGGAGATCATTTCCATAAAAAAGGGCCAGGGCAACGTGGTTGTAGACCGGGTGGTTTATGAGGTGGAGGAAGGGGATGTGATGGCTGTCTTTCCCGGCCAGCTTCATGCAATTTACGGATTTGAGGATCAGAGAATGGATTACGAAAATATCATTTTCAGCCTGTCACTTCTCATGGGGGCAGAGGAGGATCTCTGTACGGAACGGTTCCTTTTTCCTCTTGCCAGAGAGCAGGTGAGGGAGCCGCTTTTTAAACGGAGAGGAATGGAGGGATATGAGGCGTTTGCAGGATGCATTCAGGCGCTGGACTGTGTATCGGAGGAGAGGGGAACCGGGTATCAGCTGGCAGTGAAGGGGCAGCTTTATACCTTTCTTTATCTGGCCTTTCAGTCCGGCCTGACGCTGTGGGAAAAACGGCCCGGACGGGCCAGGGAGCGGATTAAGCAGGTGCTGGGATACATTGAGGAGCATTACGGAGAGGAGTTTGATATCAGCCAGGCCGCCGGGATGTGCTTTTACAGCCAGTCTCATTTTATGAAATATTTTAAGCAGTATGCGGGACAGCCCTTTGTGAGCTATCTGAACGATTACCGTCTTTCCCGTGCAGGCGGATTTTTAAGAACCACGGGAGACACGGTGACGGAGATTGCAGTCCGGTGCGGTTTTGATAATCTGTCCTATTTCAACCGCCTGTTCCGCAGAAAGTACGGTATGACCCCGAAGGAGTATCGGGAGTCTTAAGGCCGGCAGTCCAAAGCGATTGATTTTGTATCCGTTTTTCCGTATAATGATGTGGATTGCAAAAAGGGGGTTATTTTATGCGCGAATGTGGAATTTTGCTTCCTGTGGCAAGCCTGCCCTCACGGTATGGCATCGGAGCCTTTTCAAAGGAAGCCTATGAATGGATTGACCGTTTAAAGCAGGCGGGACAGGGCTTTTGGCAGGTGCTTCCCTTTGGCCCTACGGGCTATGGGGATTCGCCCTACCAGTCCTTTTCCGCTTTTGCAGGAAATCCGTATTTTATCGACCTGGAGCAACTGATCCGGGAGGGCCTTTTGACAAAGGAAGAGTGTGATAAGGCTGATTTTGGGGATTCCAGGCGGTATATTTCCTATGACCGGATCTACAGGGAGCGGTTTCCGCTGCTTAGAAAGGCCTATGATCGGTGGAAGGATGGGCTGGCTCGGAAGGGGACTGCGGGGAAAGAATCTGCAGAGAATACGTGCGGCGTTCTGGAGCAGGTTCACGGTCTGGCCCTTGAAACTCTTGGGCCGGAAACAAGGGAATACTGCTTTTATATGGCTTTGAAGGATCATTTCCAGTCAAAAAGCTGGAATCTCTGGGAGCGCGGGATCCGTCTTAGGGAGCCGGAGGCGCTGAAAGCCTACGGCAGCCTTCTCACCGATGAGATCGGGTTTTATGAGTTTCAGCAGATGAAATTTGAAGAGCAGTGGACAGCGTTAAAAAATTATGCCAATAAACAGGGGATCCGGATCATCGGAGATATTCCCATCTATGTAGCTTTTGACGGCGCGGACAGCTGGTGCCATCCGGAGCTGTTTCAGTTTGATGAGGAAAATCTGCCAAAGGCAGTAGCGGGCTGTCCGCCGGATGCCTTTGCAGAGACGGGGCAGCTTTGGGGAAATCCTCTTTATGATTGGGGATATCATGAGAAAACCGGCTATGAATGGTGGATCCGGCGGATGGAATACAGCCTTCGGATGTATGACGTAGTGCGGGTCGACCATTTCAGAGGCTTTGAAGCCTATTATTCCATTCCCTACGGCGATGCGACAGCAGAGTTCGGACACTGGGAAAAGGGGCCGGGAATGGCGCTGTTTCAGGCGCTGGAGGCGCACTTTGGGGATGAGCTTCCGGTGATCGCAGAGGATCTGGGATTTCTTACCCCTGAGGTCTATGAACTTTTGGAGAAAACAGGATTTCCGGGGATGAAGGTTTTGGAGTTTGCCTTTGACGATTCAGAGGAAAGCAGCTATCTTCCTCATAATTATACGGAAAACTGTGTAGTTTATACGGGAACCCACGACAATGATACGCTTGCAGGCTGGTTTGACTCCATGAGCAAAAAGAACCGGAGCTTTGCCAGAGAGTACATGGGAAGTCGCCGGGTTCCAAAGAAGGAGCTTCACTGGCAGTTTATCCGTCTGGCTCTGGAAAGCCCTGCTAGACTGGCTGTGATCCCCATTCAGGATTATCTGGGCCTCGGCACAGAAGCCCGGATCAATGAGCCTTCCACATTAGGGAAAAACTGGAAATGGAGGCTGCTTCCGGGAGAAGTGGATCAGACCTTGGTTGAAAAATGCCGCAGGTTGGCAAAGATTTACGGAAGACTGGCAAAAAACAGTTGAATTAATAAAATCTTCTGATTATAATCGGTAAAAATTCATGGATTTTGTGTCATTTTCTGATAAAATAAAGATAAGAATAATCAGGAGGTGGCGGCTATGAAGAAGGAAACGAATGTAAAAAGAACAGGATGCTATATCAGACGGAATCGCTTTATTTTAGGAGCAGCAGCGGGCCTTCTTCTGGCAGCTGCCCTCCCCTTTGGAGCGTTGGGAGCAGAAAAAGGCTGGCAGATGGTGGACGGAGCAGAGCGCTATGTGGATGAGACTGGCAGCATCGTTACGGAGCAGTGGAAACACCGGGACGGAAACTCTTATTACCTGGATGAAAACGGTGAGATCGCAGCAGACGCCTGGATCCAGGGAACCTGGCACGTAGATGAAACAGGAGCCATGGAAAAGGAAACATGGATCTATGAGGATGGTTCCTCCCAGATGGCGAAAGGCTGGTACTATCTGGGCCCCAGTGGAAAAGCAGAAAAGAATGACTGGAAAAAACTGGGAGATGTCCGGTACAGCTTTGACAGCCAGGGACGGATGCGCACAGGCTGGCATTATGAAAATGGGGATATCTATTATCTGGGAGATGAAAACCAGGGATATACCCAGATCGGCTGGCGTTATCTGGAAAGCGACGGGAAGAAGGGGCCGGCAGAAGGCTCTGTTTCCAAAGCGCTGGCTCCCGGAGAACCCGGAGGACAGTGGTATTATTTTAACTCTTCGGGAAAGGCCAGACGGGCAGAGGTGGGCTCCTATAAGGAAAGCGAGATTGACGGCCATCGTTACTATTTTGATGCCAACGGCGTGATGGCGACCGGATGGCGCTGCGTAAGGGAACAGGCAAAACCTGGAGACGGCACAGGGATTAGCCGTTTTGTGTATCTGGGCGGAAAAGACGAAGGGATGCTTAAGAGCCAGTGGCTTGAAACAGAGGAACGGCCCTGGGACAGCCCGGAATGGGAGCAGGCCTTATCAAAAGAAGCCCGCCGTGCAAAAAATGCTTCCGAGACGGCACAGACAAAGGAAGATATGACACGCCGTTTCTATCTGCAGCATGACGGTACTCCTACTTTTTTATCAGCAGATGCCGTGCAGATCTGGGATGCAGTGACAAAGCTGGATGGATCCTATTATTTCTTTGATTCCTACGGAGTACAGCAGAGCGGGCTGATTCGCATGACCTCAGGAGGAAAAACCGAGACGGCCTGGTTTGATCCGGATAAGGATGGCGCTCTTTTGACAGGAAAAGCGGAAGCCGTAAGGGATAAAAACGGCAAAACATTTGCCTTCTGTGCAGAAACCTCCGGTTCCTTAAAGGGAACAGGGGTAAACGGAGAAAAGGACGGTTTCCTTTATTATAACGGTCTTTTGGCTGCTGCTCCGAAAGGAACCGGCTATGCGTCCTTTAAGATCGGAGACAGGATCTGGACGGCGGATGAAAAGGGGCGGATCCAGACAGAGGGTAAGATGAGAAAGGCAGAGACGGCGGCGCTTCCGGCAGCAGGCTGGGAGATATCGTATGTGAGATAAAGAGGTTGCCAAACATATCCTCATCTGCTATACTTGATACACAAAAAATATAAATAAATCCGGCAGGAGCCGCCCGCTGCGGCGGCTCTTTCCGGATTTAAATTGCTCTAAAAATGAGGAGACCCCGGCTGTTTTAAGCCGGGGCAATTATGAAAAATCTATGTGCAAATATACTAGTAAGCAATGCGAAAAACATGATTTATTTATATAAAAAGTATAAGAAAAGGATATGAACGAATTGTGAACTAAATGTAAATAGATTATGAATCAAAGGGGATTTTTTAAAAGAGATCTCTGGGGTAAAGAGGGAGAGAAGATGGATCAGGAATTAAAGAGAAAAACGCTGGTGATTGGCCACAGAAATCCGGATACGGATTCAATCTGCTCGGCTGTATGCTATGCCAATCTGAAACGGGCAGTAACAGGAGAGGAGTATATTCCTGCCAGGGCGGGCCATGTGAATGGGGAAACAAGGTTCGTGCTGGATTATTTCGGCATGGAGGAGCCTGCTCTGGTGGAGGACGTACGGACGCAGGTAAGAGACATTGAAATCCGAAAGACAAAGGGCGTTGCGGACAATATTTCCTTAAAGCGGGCCTGGAATATCATGCAGGAAAATAATGTAGTCACCATTCCGGCGGTGCGGGAGGACGGCACTCTGGAGGGACTGATTACGGTAGGCGATATTACAAAGACCTACATGAATATTTATGATAGCAGCATTCTGTCTAAGGCCAATACCCAGTATTCCAATATTATTGAGACACTGGAGGCAGATCTGGTGATCGGTACGGCCGATGCCTATTTCAGCCAGGGAAAGGTGTTGATCGCGGCGGCAAATCCCGATCTGATGGAGTTTTACATCGAGCCCCATGATCTGGTGATTCTGGGAAACCGGTATGAATCCCAGCTTTGTGCCATTGAAATGGGCGCGGACTGCATCATTGTCTGTGAAGGCGCGGGAGTGTCCATGACTATCAAAAAGATTGCTCAGGAGCGGGGCTGTACGATTATTGCCACAACCTATGATACCTACACGGCAGCCCGTCTCATTAACCAGAGTATGCCCATCAGCTACTTTATGACGCGAGAGCACCTGATTACCTTTGAGAGCGATGATTATATTGATGAGATCCGTGACGTCATGGCGAATAAGCGTCACCGGGATTTCCCGATTCTGGATAAGGATGGCCGTTATCTGGGTATGATTTCCCGAAGAAACCTGCTGGGAGCTAAGGGGAAGCGGGTTGTGCTAGTGGATCACAATGAAAAGAACCAGGCAGTGGCCGGAATCGAAAATGCAGAGATTATGGAGATCATTGACCACCACAGGCTGGGAACCATTCAGACCATGTCTCCTGTATTTTTCCGCAATCAGCCTTTAGGCTGTACGGCTACCATTATTTATCAGATGTATCAGGAAGCCGGAGTAAAGGTGGAGCCAAAGATCGCAGGACTTCTCTGCAGCGCCATTGTGTCCGATACCCTGCTGTTCCGTTCTCCTACCTGTACGCCTATGGATGAGATGGCTGCCAGATCGCTGGCAGAGATTGCGGGAATTGAGATAGAAAAATACGCCATGGAAATGTTTGGTGCGGGAAGCAATCTGAAGGGAAAGAGCGACGAGGAGATCTTTTATCAGGACTTTAAGCGCTTTACTTCAGGAAAGATTGCTATCGGCGTTGGACAGATCACCTCTTTAAATGGAGATGAGCTGGAAAGCATCCGCCCAAGGGTTATCCATTATATGGAAAATGCCAGACAGGAAAACAGCCTGGATCTTGTATTTTTCATGCTGACAAATATTTTAACCGAATCGACAGACCTGATCTGCGAAGGAAACGGAGCGCTGCAGCTGGCGGAAAAGGCCTTTCATACAGAGCCGGATGAGTCCGGAGAACAGACAGAGCCTCTGGTACGTCTGCCGGGAGTGGTATCCAGAAAGAAGCAGCTGATCCCGGCGCTGATGCTGGCAGAGCAGGAGTAAAGGAAAGGACGGTATTTTTATGAGCAAAGAATACTGGAAGCCGGGCAATATGCTTTATCCGGTGCCCGCAGTGATGGTGAGCTGCGCCAGGGAGGGAGAAACTCCCAATATTATCACCGTAGCCTGGGCAGGCACGGTCTGTTCTGATCCTGCCATGGTATCGATTTCTGTGCGAAAGGAACGTTTTTCTCATAGGATCATTAAGGATACAGGGGAGTTTGTGATCAACCTGGTAAACCGCCCTCTGGTGCGGGCGACGGATTACTGCGGCGTAAAGTCCGGCCGGGATGTGGATAAGTTTAAGGAAATGCGTCTGACGCCTCAGCCCTCCCGATATATCAAGGCTCCGGGGATCGCAGAAAGTCCGGTAAATATTGAGTGTAAGGTAACTGAGGTAAAGGAACTGGGAAGCCATGACCTGTTTCTGGCTCAGGTAGTGGGAGTAACCATTGACAATCAGTACATGGATGCAAAGGGGAAATTTAACTTAAATTCCTCCGGTCTGGTATCCTATTCCCACGGTGAATATTTTGAACTGGGAAAGAAGCTGGGAAGCTTCGGATATTCTGTAAAGAAACCGGTGAAAAAGAAGAAGCGCTGAAGAACAGGAGGATGTGCAGGATGAAATCCAATATTACTATGATCGGTATGCCGTCTTCGGGTAAAAGTACTGTAGGCGTGCTGCTTGCCAAGCGTCTGGGCTTTTCCTTTGTGGATGTAGATATCGTGATCCAGGAAAAGGAAGGACGCCTTTTAAAGGAAATCATCGCAGATGAGGGAATGGACGGCTTTTTAGAGGTAGAAAACCGGATCAATGCGGGGCTGGATGTACGGCTTTCCGTGATCGCTCCCGGAGGCAGCGTGATCTACGGGGAAGAAGCCATGAAGCATTTAAAGGAGATCAGCGAGGTGGTCTACTTAAAGATGAGCTATGAGGAAATGGAACGGCGCATCGGAAATGTAGTGGACAGGGGCGTTGCCTTAAAGCCGGGATTTACGCTCAGAGATCTCTATAATGAGCGGGTGCCTTTGTATGAAAAATATGCGGATATTGTTATCGACGAGGCGGGAAAGACGCCGGGAGATACAGTGGATGAGCTTCGCCGGGTCATTGAGGGAATGATGGATCAGGATAAGCTGCAGGCTGCTTTGGAGAAATGATTTTATAGTATATACATACAGGCGGCAGACGCCGGGCCTTTTAGAAGAGGGCTCCGGCAGTCTGCCGCCTGTTTTTGTGCTACAGCATTTCCATATATCGGATCAGCAGATGCAGCCCGGCAAAGCCTATTACAGCAAGCAGGGCTGCGATTGCCAGAGAAATCCTGAGAAATACCCGTTTATAGTACAGATACGCTCTGGCAAACTGGCTTTTGGGGCTGTCATTGGGCTCCTGATAAACAAGCTGCTTTAGGTACCGCCATCCGTAGAAGGGGATGTTCATGCACATAAAGGTATAGAACCAGTCCTCAGCCCCGTCCGGTTTTTCCGGTAAAATGGAAAATGAGGGCCTTTTTTTGCCGTTTTGCATGGAAGCTGTGTTATGTTTATTCATCGCCCCGTCCTCCTGGTCCATAGTATTCCATATTGTTCCACTTAAAGCGTTCCCGGCTTAAGGAGGAACGGAGACGGGCCTGGCTGGACTGGATTTCCAGTTGGGCCTCCTGTTCCTTTTTCGCCTCCTGTTCGGCTTCCTGTGCCTGAAGCTTTTCCCATTCTTCTGCGGTGGGAAGCGTGGAAATGCGGCTGATGGCTGTCTGAAGCCGGTCGGAGAGAGCATTTGCTTCCGGATCTCCTGCAATGAGGGAAAGCTTGTCAATGGCATCGTTTACCAGGCGTTCCGCGTCCTCTCTCTGGTATTCCAGCTCCTCTACCGTTTCAAGGGCCAGAAGGAAGCTGTTCTTTTTGGTGGCCTTGTCTTCTTCCAGACGCTGCTTCTCTGCCTCTTTGGCAGCTTCTTCTCTGGCTTTTTTCTCTTCGGCCGCTTTCTGCTCTTCATAGCGCCGGATTTCATCACCCATCTGGCTGATGATGGAGACAAAGTAATCATACCGCTGTTCCGTCTGCTCTAAGAGCAGTGCCCGCTGCTCTCCGTCGTCCAACAGGGGGAGACGGGAAGTGATAGAAGCATATTCATCCTTTACCGTATAGGTATCTTCCACAGAACGGATTTCTCTGGCACAGAACGCCTCTGCTTCCTGGGTCAGCTCTTCTAAAAGCGCAGCCTGTTCCTTTTCATGAAGGCTTTGCTGAGCCCGGAACTGAGCCGTGGTGCTGAAATAATCTTCGATCCCATTGGTTTCATCTGAACGCCGCTCTACGGTATCGGGCTGTTCCCAGTCAAGAGGGGGGAGCCCCTGGTGGATTTCGTCCATTACATTTTTCCAGATTTTTCCTGCGTAGGTGGCTCCGTAGATTCCCGGCATATTACGGGGGATATCGTAACCCACCCAGACGGCGGCTGTGTAGTAAGGGGTGTAGCCGCAGAACCAGGTATCCTTGCTGCTGTTTGTGGTTCCCGTTTTTCCGGCAGCGGGCATATCATTTTCCAGGCCAAGTCCCCGTCCGGTGCCGTAGGGGGAGGTAAATGTGCCTTTTAAGACGTCTGTGAGCATAAAGGCAGAATCGCTGCGGTAAACCTGCTTTGCAAAAGGCGTCATATCCTTTGTGAGCTCGCTCTCTTTTTCATGAAGGATTTTCACGATGCAGGTGCGGTCATTGTATACTCCGCCGTTTGCCAGTGTGCTGTAGCCCTTTGCCATATCAACTACCCGGACGCCGTTGGTAAAGCCTCCGATGCTTAAGGAGGGCACCTGATTGTCCACATAGCTCAGCTTCTGAAATTCCATTTCTCCCAGATAGCTCAGACCGAAATCAATGCCGATATCCTCTAAGATCTGCCAGGCCACAGTGTTTAAGCTGCGGTTTAAGGCTTCTCTTACGGTAACATTGCCAAAGTAGCGCCTGCCGCTGTTGGAAGGACCCTTCTCCCATTTGTGGTCATTGACCATGCGCGTGGGATAGTATTCCCCGGTGTCAAAGGCGGGTCCGTAGTCAATGAGGGGCTTAATGGTGCTTCCGGGCTGTCTGGCGCTTAAATAGGCCCGGTTAAAGGGATCATCCGCCCCGCGTCCTCCTACAATGGCCGTTACATAGTTGGTCTTGTTGTCTACGATCACACCGGCTCCCTGAAGGGCAAATTTTCCGTTTTCCTGAAGCTCTGTAAAGCCCGAAAGACTGGCGTCGATCTGCGTCTGGAGCACAGCCTGCAGTCCGCTGTCTAAGGAGGTGTAGATCTGAAATCCGCCTGCCCGTATCCGGTCTGACTGCTCGGAGTAGGCTGTAGTATAGCGTTCGGAGTAAAGGGTGTAATCTTCTTTGTTATCAAAGGTATACTGAAATTCAAAACCGTCCATTTTCATCAGCTCCAGGGCAGCGCAGTGAATGGCATAGCTGCTCTGATAATTTTCATCCGTGCCCTCTGTTTCCTTCTGTACGATTTTTAAAGGAGAAGAGACGGCTTTTTCATAGTCTTCATTTGACAGATACCCTACCTCGTTCATGCTTTTTAATACATCATCCCGTTTGTTTTTGGAAGCGTTCGGATGGGAAACCGGGTCATAGGCAGAGGGGCTGTTGCTGATGCCGATCAGCACAGCCGCTTCCTCAGGGGCCAGATCTTCGGCGTGTTTTCCAAAGTAATACAGACTGGCAGCTTCAACACCGTAGCAGCGGTGCCCGTAGAAATTCGTGTTGCAGTAAAACTCTATGATATCGGCTTTGGAGTATTTCTTTTCCAGTTCGGGAGCCAGCAGGATTTCCACAATCTTGCGGGTAAAGGTGCGCTCCTGGGTCAGATATGTATTTTTGATCACCTGCTGGGTAATGGTACTGCCGCCCTGAGTCACTTCCCCGCCATGCTTGATCAGGGCAAGACCGGCCCGGAAGGTGGCGATCCAGTCTACGCCGTTATGGTTTTTAAATCTCCGGTCCTCCTGGGCGATATAACCGTTCTGCAGGTTCATGCTGATGTGGTTAATATCCATATACTGATAATGACCCGCGTTGATCAGACCGATCTGTTTTCCGTCCTTATCGTAGATTACTGTATCGGACAGCATGGAAAAATCGGAACGGTCCATCTGAGCAAGCTTGTCATAGGCAATCTCCCGGCATTTGTCAAGCTCCGGTTTGACTGCTGCGTAGAGGATCAGTCCTGCTGCCGCCATGATAAGAAAGGCAGCGGTAAAGACAGAAAGAACTCCTTTAAAAAGCCAGCCGGTGATTCCTAGAGCCGTAACCAGACGGCGGCGTGAGCCGGGAGTCTGGAGTTTTTGCTTCTTATTAATATTCATGGCGCTATACCTCCCGGATCAGAAAATGCAGAACCTCCGGCGGAATATTGAGCCCCTGGCCCTGCATCTGGGTAAATGCAGTGAGAATCCGGCTTACGTCGCTTTCCTTCATGGGTACCAGACGGTTGTCCAGAGTGGTGGTTAATACCAGAAGGATGATATAGGCTGTTTCCTCCGGATATTCGCAGACCGCACCGTTTTCTGCCACAGCCTGCCGGAGGATATCTGCAAGAATAGGTCTTAAATGGGTGATAATGGCTTTGGCAAATTTCAGATGGATGAAGGCCCGCTCCTGGCCGTCGGGGGCGGCGTTAAAGGACTCCTGACGGCGCAGCTCCTTAGAGGCTTCCAGACAGGCGTGATAGATGATCTCCATTTTACAGAAGGCATCTATGTCTGAGGCAGCGGCCAGAGCCTTTCCCTTTTCCAGAACGCGGGAATAGGCCCGCTCAATGACTCCGTCCAGAATATCATTTTTAGAGGGAAAATAATAATAGATGCTTCCTTTTCCAATGCCGGCTTTCTGAGCGATCTCACTGACCGTAATGGAACGGGTATCAGCGGTTGTCATCAGCTGCTGCATGGCATCCAGGATTTTTTCGCGTTTATTCAGATACTGCATGATGTTCCTGCTTTCTTTTAGTGTCATATGGATGGTTTTCAGAATGGTTCGAGTATAGCATATGTGATATAAAAAATCCACACTTGACCACTGGTCGAAAATATGATATTGTAAGGCAGAAACGATTCGACTAGCGGTCGAAAACACGGAAAAACCAGGGAAAACCATGGGAACGCAGCAGGAGGGGGAGTATGATCTACGCAGCCGCATACCGGCCGGAGGGCAGGAAATGCGACCGGTCCAGAGAACATATCCTGGGAAGAAGGCTTCTTGAGCGGGGGCTTTTGCAGGAATATGGGAGAACCTGGGAGGTGATAGCTCCGGAAAATGGAAAACCCTTTCTAAAAGACAGTCCAGGAGTTTTTTTTAGTATCAGCCATACAGAGGGAATGGCCGTCTGTGCGGTCTGCAGCCATCCAGTAGGGATTGATATCCAGGTCCGAAAGCCCTGCAGCAAAGGGCTGGTCAGGAGGATATGTTCTCCGGAAGAATATAGATGGATTTGTGAAAAGAAGGAGAAAGAGGCAGAGAAAACTGCGCTCCGTTTGTGGACGTTAAAGGAAAGCTATGCAAAGGCAGACGGCAGGGGACTTGCCTTTCCCTTTCGGCAGATTTCATTTGCAAACAGGCTGGAAAGAGAGCCGGAGTGTATTTTTTATGGGACAGCTTCCTTTGAACTTCCTCTGGATCTGGGAGATCGCCACGGTTTTACAGCAGATATCCCCGGCTGGCGCTTTTTTGAGGCCCAGCTGGGAGATGCGTATCATATAGGGGTCTGTATGAGGGATACGGATCCGGATAAAAAAGGAGCGGCAGGATGAAAATAAAGTGGATGTTGGGAATGGGAGCCGGAGCGGCAGCTTTGCTTGCTGCGGGAGAGTATGCGCTGGCGCGCTATTTTCTGCGCCGGACGCTGATGCGGGGAAAGGCGGATAATAAGCGGACCCAGAAAATGGCAGGTACGGACTGGAGCGTCTATCTGCCCTTTATGGAGGAAAACCGCCAGTGGTTTTTAAGCCAGCCCCATGAGGATGTGTACATACAGTCTGAGGATGGCTTAAAGCTTCACGGAACATACTTTCCGGGAAAGGATCCCAAACGGGCCGTGATCTGCTTTCATGGCTATACCAGCCGGGGACTGAATGATTACCCGTCCCTGGCCCGGTTTTATATGGGATGCGGGCTGGGCGTCCTGACGGTGGATGAGAGAGCCCATGGAGACAGCGAGGGTACCTATATCGGTTTTGGCTGTCTGGACCGTCTGGATGCAAAAAAATGGATGGAATACATGGCAGGGCGTCTGGGAGAGGACTGTGAGCTTCTGCTTCAGGGCATTTCCATGGGAGCCGCTACGGTGGATATGGCAGTAGGACTTGAGCTTCCGCCGCAGGTAAAGGGGGCTGTTTCCGACTGCGCCTTTACCTCTGCCAAAGAGGTATTTACCTCTGTTCTTAAGACAACCTATCATATGCCGGCATTTCCCTTAATGGATCTGTCCGACCGGATGGCAAAAAAGGAAGCCGGATATGGCCTGGATGAGTGCAATGCCAGAGATGAGGTAAAAAAGGCTAAGATCCCCATGCTGTTTATCCACGGATCAAAGGATACCTTTGTGCCCTGCTCTATGGTGCATGAGCTCTACGAAGCCTGCGCTGCTCCAAAGGATCTTCTGATCATAGAGGGAGCTTCCCATGCAGAGGCATATTATAAGGATCGTCCGGCTTATGAGGCGGCTGTAAGGAAACTGATGGAACGTGCATTTACGAAAGGGGTATGTGAGGAATGAAAACGAGAAGGGGCTGTAAGGTATATCCGCTGACCGAGGCGCAGAAGCTGCATTTTTACTGTCTGAAATACTGTCCCCAAAAGCAGGTATTAAATATCGGCTCCAGCCTGACTATTGAGATCGATCTGGACTGGGAGGTGCTGCGGGAGAGCATTAAGGAAGCGATTTCCCGCTGCGAGGGAATGCGGATCCGTTTTGCCCATGACAAAAAAGAGGGAAAAGAGTACCAGTATGTGGTAAAGGAGGATCACTCTGAGATCGGACACTTTGACTTTTGCGGCTGGAAAATGGAGGACGCAGAGGCGAAGATGAGGGAGTGGACCGAGCTTCCCTTTGAGCGTTACGATTCTCCCATGCACCGCATTGTGATGATCCGCCTTCCAAACGGCTTTCAGGGAACCTATGTGTGCGTAGACCACATGACCATGGATGCCCAGTCCCTGATCCTGTTTTACAGGGATATCATTGAAATCTACAGCCATAAGATGTTTGGAGACGAGGTGATTGCTTATCCAAAGGCCATGACCTCTTACATAAAGCAGCTGGAAAAGGATCTGGCTTATGAGGCGGGAAGTACATCCAGCCAGAGAGACCGGGAATTTTTTGAAAAGCTGATCGGCACATCGGAGCCGATCTTTAACAGCATCTACGGTCCAGGGCTTCTTGAACAGCAGAGAAAGGCTTCCGGCAACCCGGATCAGAGGGCGGCCCGCACCATTCCGGAGGATGTATCAGCCAATATTACCACTTTCCGGCTGGAACCGGAGCCGTCGGAACGGCTTTTAACGTTCTGTGAGGAACACAGGATCTCCATGACCTGCCTTCTGCTCATGGGCCTTAGGACCTATCTTCAGAAGCAGAACGGAAATGAGGATGTTTCTCTTACGACCACTATTGCAAGAAGGGCCACTCTGACCGAGAAGCGATGCGGCGGTACCAGGATCCACTGCTTCCCCTTTAGGACCATTATTTCACGGGACAAGACCTTCTTAGAGGGAATGGAGATCATCCGGGATACACAGAATCAGTATTTCCGGCACGCAAGCTACAGCCCTACGGAGTATTTTAATTACAGAAAGAAATTTTATAACCTGGAAGACGGCCTGACCTATGAGCCCCTGGCTCTGACCTATCAGCCTCTGGCTATGAAATATGAGGGGCCGGGCCTTGATAAGATGGGCGGGATCCGCTATGATACAGCCCGTTACTCCAATGGTGTGGCAGGACAGCCGCTGTATCTGACTGTGAGCCACCGCGCTCTGGACGATGGTCTGGATTTCTGCTTTGAGTACCAGACCGGTATTGTGACGCCCCAGAAACTGGAAGAGGTATACTACTATCTGTGCAGGATCATTTTCAGAGGTGTGGAGGACTGCAGCAGGACGGTAGGAGAGATTATTGACATGGTATAAAAAGAGGGAGAAAAAGGATATGTTTGAAGAGTTAAAAGAGATGATCTGTGAGTATGTAGATGTAGAACCGGGAGAAATCCGGGAGGATTCCCGTTTTGTGGAGGACTTGGGCTTTAATTCCTATGATTTTATGAGTATGGTCGGAGAGATCGAGGAGCACTGGGACGTTGAAGTGGACGAGCGGGAAGTGGTCAATGTAAAGACAGTAAAGGACGCCATGGAGTATATCCAGTCCCTGCAGCAGGCTGTCTGAGGCGGGAACGAGGAAGGAGAAGGAATGGAAGCAAATACATTACAGGAGATCATAAGCCGGGCGGCTGATTCTTACGGCAGCCAGACCGCGTTCCGCTATAAGGTAAAGCGGGAGCTTGAGGAAAAGACCTATGAAGATCTGCACAGGGATACCATGGCCTTTGGACGTATGCTGGAAGAAAAGGGGATGAGAGGAAAGCATATTGCTGTCATCGGCCCTACCAGCTATGGATGGATCACTTCATATTTTGGCGCGGCAAACAGTAAAAGTGTGGCAGTTCCCATTGATGTACAGCTTCCTGCAGAGGCAGTCTGTGAACTCCTAAACCGGGCAGATGTGGAAATGCTGGTGTTTGATGAGGTGAGGATGGATGTGGCAGAGGCGGCCGCTTCTTCCTGTCCAAAGATCCGTGAGTTTCTTTCCATCCAGTCTCTGCCCGAGCTTTTAGAGGCATACCGGGGAGAATTTCACTGTGAGGTAAAACCGGAGGATCTGTGTACCATTCTTTTTACCTCAGGAACCACAGGAAAGAGCAAGGGCGTTATGCTGACCCACCGGAATCTGGCGGACAATGCCCTGTGTCTGGATATGAAGATCCCTCAGGGAACCGTATCCCTGACCGTTCTTCCCATTAACCATGTGTACTGTCTGACCATGGACATTATAAAGGGCATTTCCATTGGAATGATCATCTGCATCAATGATTCGATCATGCGGTTCCAGAGAAATTTAAAGCTGTTCCAGCCGGAAATCGTGCTTTTGGTGCCTATGATCATCGAATCGCTGGCAGGAAAATTAAAGGAGATCGATCCGTCTGTTCCAAAGGAACAGGCTGCAGCGGCCATATTCGGCGGAAAGCTTAAGACCATCTGCAGCGGAGGCGCTTACCTCGATCCGGACTGTATCCGTCTTTTTAAGGAGTTTGGCATCACCATTCTTCAGGGATACGGCATGACGGAGTGTTCTCCTGTGATCAGCACCAATCTGGAGTGGGAAAATAAGATCGGATCCGTAGGAAAACTTCTGCCAAACTGCGAGGCAAAGACCGTGGATTACGAGCTCTGGGTACGGGGAAGCAGCGTGATGCAGGGATATTACAAGATGCCTGAGGAAACGGCTGCCGCTCTGGAGGACGGCTGGTTAAAGACAGGAGACTTAGGCTATGTGGACGAGGATCGCTTTGTATTTCTTACCGGCCGCAGAAAGAACCTGATCATCCTTGCAAACGGGGAAAATGTATCTCCTGAGGAGCTGGAAAATGAGCTGGGACGCAATGATCTGGTAAAAGAGATTCTGGTGCGCGAGCATGAGAAGGTCATCGAGGCAGAGATCTTCCCGGATCCGGAATATATGGAAAAGCATACGATTACAGAGCCAGAGCCGCTTCTTCAGGAGCTGGTTGACCGCCTGAATGGGTCTATGCCTGTCTATAAGCGCATTGCCAGGCTGATCGTGAGAGAAGTACCTTTTGAACGAACAGCCGCAGGAAAAATCAAGCGGTTTTAAAGCAAAACAGAATAAAGGAAAATGAATGGCCTTGTCCTCTGAGGATGGGGCTTTTTCATGTTTTTTTCAGGAAATGTTTGAAATCTCCGGAATTGGGAATCCTATGAGTGTATGAATGAAGTGATGAAACTCAAAATAAGGAGACAAGCCATGGAACGAAATTCAGACTGGAATGGAAATAGACAGACGTACCGCCCGGTGATCCGGGGAGACCTCTTTTATGCAGACCTTTCACCGGTCAGGGGATCGGAGCAGGGAGGGATCCGGCCAGTTTTAGTCATCCAGAATGACACGGGAAACCGCCACAGCCCGACGGTGATCGTAGCTGCCATTACCAGCCGAACCACCAAGGCGGCGATTCCTACCCATGTAAGCCTGGATAAGACATTGTGCGGACTAAAACAGGATTCTACGGTGCTTACAGAGCAGATCCGCACCATTGACCGCAGCCGCTTAAAGGAATACATAGGGCACCTGGACCGGCGGCAGATGGGCGGTGTGGACCGCGCCATGGCAGCTAGCCTGGGGCTGGAATGGTATTTCCGGTCTGGCAGAAATATGTCTGGCAGTTATGAGATTATGGCACAAACATAACCTGAAAGAATAAAAAATATGAAAATACGGTATGTTCTATCTGATTGACTTCCGAATAAAAGGGATTATAATGACAGTTATTCCAGAAGGAAGGAGATAAGAGTATGAACACACTTGTAATTGTAATGATCGCAGCGGTATGTCTTTTGGCGGGATATACCCTGTATGGCCGTTGGCTGGCAGAAAAATGGGGCATAGATCCCAAGGCCAAAACGCCTGCCTGTGCACTGGAAGACGGACAGGATTATGTGCCTACAGACGGATGGACGGTATTCGCCCACCAGTTTTCATCCATTGCGGGGGCCGGCCCTGTGACCGGAGCGATCCAGGCCGCTGCTTTTGGATGGCTGCCCGTGCTTTTGTGGGTGATCCTGGGAGGCATTTTCTTTGGAGCAGTTACGGATTTCGGAGCACTGTATGCCAGTGTAAAGAATGAAGGAAAGTCCATGGGGCTTCTGATCGAGCGGTATATTGGAAAGACAGGGAGAAAACTGTTTCTTTTATTTTGCTGGCTTTTTACCCTGATCGTAATCGCAGCTTTTGCAGATATGGTGGCAGGTACGTTTAACGCATATACCGTGGCTGACGGAGCGGCAGTTCTTTCTCCGGCCGCACAGACCAATGGAGCGGCAGGAAGTATTTCCCTTCTGTTTATTGTATTTGCGATGATATTTGGAGTGATCCAGAAAAAACTACAGTTAAAGGGCTGGAAGAAAACGGCAGCGGGACTGGCCTGTACGGCGGCTGCTCTTGGGATTGGAATGGCATTTCCGCTGGCAGCAGGAAAGGATACCTGGTCCTATCTGACCTTTGCATATATCTTCATGGCAGCCGTGCTCCCCATGTGGCTTCTGATGCAGCCCAGGGATTATATGACAACCTTTATGTTTGCCGGCATGATCATTGGTGCTGCGGCGGGTCTGGCAGTGGCGCATCCGTCCATGAACCTCCCTGCATACACAGGCTTTAAAAATGCATCCATGGGAGATATGTTTCCTATTCTGTTTGTTACGGTAGCCTGCGGAGCTGTATCCGGATTTCACAGCCTGGTATCATCAGGAACTTCATCCAAGACCATTTCCAATGAAAAGGATATGCTGAAAGTGGGATATGGAGCAATGGTTCTGGAAAGTCTTCTGGCAGTTTTGGCCCTGTGTGTGGCAGGCGCTGCTGCAGGAGCAGACGGAACGCCTGCTGTGGGTACTCCCTTCCAGATCTTTTCAGCCGGTGTGGCAGGATTTCTGGAAATGTTTGGAATCCCTATGTATGTAGCCCAGTGCTTTATGACCATGTGTGTATCAGCTCTGGCTCTTACAAGCCTTGATTCCGTTGCAAGAATCGGCCGTATGTCCTTTCAGGAGCTGTTCAGTACAGATGATATGGAACAGGCGGAGCACTGGAGGCAGGTGGTATGCAATAAATATTTTGCAACTATGATCACATTAGCCTGCGGCTTTATCCTGACAAAAATCGGATATTCCAATATCTGGCCTCTTTTTGGAAGCGCCAATCAGCTTTTGAGTGCTCTGGTTCTCATTACGCTGTGCGTCTTTTTAAAGGTTACGGGCAGAGAAAACAGAACGCTGTTCCCTCCGCTTATTATCATGCTCTGCGTTACCTTTACCGCTTTAATTGAGCGTTCCATTGCACTTGTTCATGCTTTTGGCGCAGGAAGCGCCGTATTTATGGTAGAGGGACTGCAGCTGATCATTGCCGCTCTTTTAATGGTTCTCGGTGTGATCATCGTGTATACCTCCGGTCGTGAGCTGTTTCGGAAAAAGGAGGTTCGGGAAAAGAGCGTGGGAAAGACCGGTATTCAGGCAGGCGCATAAATGATCCAGGGGAAAAATGAGTATTTAAGAAAATAAGAAAAACGGACGGAATCCCGTTGAGGGCCGTCCGTTTTTATGGATTTGAGCTGTTCGAACGCTGGAGGCGATTCTGTTTTTCCGGCGGTGAGGATGGAAAAACAGGAAAAAATGTGCTATAGTAAGGGATGGCATCCAGAGGGTGCCAGAGAGGAGAATGTACTGTGAAAAAACAAATTTCTGTATTGACTGCACTCTTAACTGCAGCAGCCTTCGCTGTAACCGGCTGCGGCGCAGCTGGCGATAACGCGGCTCCTTCCGCTTCTTCCAAGGCAGCTTCTCAGGAGGTTCCAGAGGAAACGGAACATTCAGAGGCAGAATCCACTGAGGCAGAAAATACCGGTTCTGAGGCGGTTTCAGAAGAGGAGAAGGAAGGTTCCGGCGCATCCGCTGTCCGTGTGGGCTCCTTAAAGGGACCTACCTCTATGGGACTGGCCTATCTGATGGAAACTGCCAAAAACGGAGAAACTGCCAATACATATGAATTTACCATGGCAGGGAAGGCAGATGAGCTGGTAGGAAATATTGCAAACGGAAGCCTGGATATTGCGCTGGTGCCTGCCAATGTAGCCAGCGTGCTTTACAATAAGACGCAGGGGCAGGTAAAGGTCATTGATATCAATACACTGGGAGTTTTGTATGTAGTGGCTTCGGATGATTCCATTTCCACAATGGAAGATTTGAAGGGTAAAACCGTATATATGACAGGAAAAGGAACCACGCCGGAATTTGCCATGAATTATCTTCTGGCTGAAAACGGCCTTGGCTCCGGGGATGTAACCATGGAGTTTAAATCCGAGGCTGCAGAGGTTGCTTCTATATTAAAGGAAGATCCGTCTGCCATCGGCGTGCTCCCTCAGCCCTTTGCTTCAGCGGCCTGTATGCAGAATCCGGAGCTGAAAACAGTGATGGATCTGACCGAGCAGTGGGATCTTTTAAATAAGGAAGGAAACAGCCGGATGGTTACGGGAGTTACCATTGTCCGCACCGGATTTTTAGAGGAGCATGAGGCTGCTGTGGAGCGGTTTTTAAAGGATCATGCAGAATCTGCGGAGTATACATCTGCTGAGCCTGAAAAGGCCGCACAGCTGGTAGCTGATATTGGGATCGTAGAAAAGGCTGCTATGGCCCAGAAAGCGATGCCTCTCTGCAATATTGTATGCATTACCGGTGAAGAAATGAAACAGGCCCTTTCCGGCTATCTGGAGGTGCTTTCCGGACAGGATGCCAAGTCCATCGGCGGAACGCTTCCCGGAGATGACTTCTACTATCTGCCATAATGAAAAACATGAAAATATCTTCGCATTTAAAAACATATATGATATGGCTTTTCTGGGCGGTTCTCTGGCAGGCCGCTCACTTAGCCATCCAGAATGATGTGATTTTTGTGGGGCCCTTCGATATGCTTGGGGCCCTTTGGCAGCTTTTACCGGAAGTTTCCTTCTGGCAGACGCTGCTTCATTCATTTTTTAAGATCAGCGCCGGCTTTCTCATGGCTTTTGTTCTGGGGATTCTCCTGGGGTGGGCCAGTTACGCCTGTTCCTTTGTAAAGGATCTTCTGGAACCTCCCATGCTGCTGATCCGTTCCGTTCCCGTGGCCTCCTTTGTGATCCTGGCACTGATCTGGATCGGCTCTGACGGCCTGTCCGTGTTTATTTCATTTCTGGTTGTGATCCCTATGATCTATACGGGAACGCTGACCGGTCTGGAACATACGGACAGGGAGCTTTTGGAAATGAGCCGAGTTTTTTCGTTTTCCTTTTTCAAACGCCTTCGATATATATATATTCCGGCCGTTCACCCTTATCTTTTAAGCAGCTGCCGTACGGCTCTTGGGATGAGCTGGAAATCAGGAGTTGCGGCAGAGGTGATCGGCATACCTCAGGCGTCGATCGGAGAGCAGCTCTACTATTCCAAGCTCTATCTGGATACAGCGGGCCTGTTTGCCTGGACCTTTGCCATTATTGTGATCAGCGCTGTCTTTGAGCGCTTTTTTCTGAGCCTGCTTATGCGGGTACGCCACTGATGAGGAGGTTGTATGAAGCTTTGCATCGAGCATCTTTCTAAAAAATACGGAGAACTGCAGGTCCTTCGGGATCTGAGCCTGACGCTGGAGCAGGATGCCTGTTATTGCCTGATGTCGCCCTCAGGCTCAGGAAAAACAACCTTTCTTCGGATCCTCATGGGGCTTGAAACGGCTGACAGCGGAAGGATTTTTACTCAGGGGGGCCCTGGGTGGCCTTTGAGGATTTCGGCAGTTTTTCAGGAGGATCGTCTCTGTCCTTCCTTTTCCCCTATGGAAAATGTGCAGATGGCATTAAAAGAAAAATGGAAGGAAGAAAAACTGGCTCAGGCCATGACCTGCTTACTTCCTAAAGAATGCCTTACCCGCCCCGTGTCCACCTTGAGCGGAGGGATGAAGCGGCGCACCGCCATTCTGCGGGCCGTTCTTGCGCCTTCCCATATGCTTGTAATGGATGAACCCTTTACCGGGCTTGATGAGGCCCTTAAACTGGAGGTGATCCGCTATATTCTGGAAAACCGCCGGAACCGTTTCCTCCTGATCACAACCCATCAGGAGGAAGACGTAAAGCTCCTTGGCGGAGTCCGGATACAGCTGGATTAAGGGCTGCTTATCGGGGCTGGGGCGCCTGATCCGGATCAAAGGCCGGATTAAAGGCATAGAAATTCCGGCTGTCCAGTTTTTCCTGGGTGATTCGGAGGGTTTCACCGAACCGCTGGTAATGGACGATCTCACGTTCTCTCAGGAACTTGATAGGTTCGCATACGTCATAGTCTGTTACTACCCGGAGGATGTTGTCATAGGTACTCCGGGCTTTTTGTTCTGCTGCCATATCTTCATGAAGGTCTGTGATCACATCGCCCTTGGACTGGAATTCGCAGGCATTAAAGGGAATGCCGCCTGCGGCCTGAGGCCAGATTCCGGTGGCATGGTCAATATAATAGGGTCCGAAGCCCTGTTCTACCAGCTGCTCGGCTGTGAGGTTCCGGGTCAGCTGATGGACAATGGCGGCGATCATTTCCAGATGTGCTAGTTCCTCTGTGCCGATATCGGTCAAAACAGCCTTGCCTTCTTTATAAGGCATGGCGTAGCGCTGGGACAGATAGCGCATGGATGCGCCCATCTCGCCGTCGGGGCCGCCGTACTGACTCATAATAAACTGCGCCAGTTTGGCATTCGGCTCCTTAATATTTACCGGAAACTGGAGACGTTTTTCATAAATCCACATTATAAATTCCCTCCTTCCCATGGCCAGGGATCACTGACCCAGGTCCAGTAGGCATTTTCAGTCACATTGCCCGCATTTAAGGGGCCAAACTGGGCCTCATAGGCGGCTTTTGCGTTTTTGTAGGCTTCCATCATCTGATTGAGATAGGAGAGAGCTTCCATATCACAGGGATGAGTGTCCAGATAGAGATTGGCCTCCACCACGGCAAAGCTGGTCTGGTTTACTGCCTGGAGCATGGCTCCTCTTGATGGGTTCTGAAGATGTTCTGTCATCGTCCGCACCTCCCGTAATTAAATGGAAGATCCAGGTCAGGGAAGATGGTTCCCTGCATGAGGCCGCGTTCAGGCGCATAGGCAGTCTGCCACTGCTGCCACGGTACATAGGCCATAGCTACGGGGTGATGCTGCTCCAGATAACCGGCTGTGGTATCCGGGCAGTTCACGATGGGCCATACGGTACTTCCCTGATTCATATTTGTTCCTATCTGAGGATATCCTGTCTGGGGATATCCGGCTTCTCCATAAGGAAGGGACTGATTCATATCCCATCCGGGCCACATCTGGGGGGATGGTCCGGAATATTCCGGCTGTGCGGCCGGTCTGTCTGATACGCCGGGAACGACACGGCTTCTGCATCCGCATCCGCAGCTGCAGGTCGAAGCTTTTGCATCCATATATGCTTCCATTGTTTGAAATCTCCTTTTTATTCTTTCTTTATTATTTTATGAAGAGATACATAACAGGTGACGGTTTTTGCGCAGGAACACTTTGTCTCACTGTCCCATATGATATGGTACAACCAATTAAAAAAGGAGAGTAGAGATTATGTGTTGTCTTTTATGCTGTTGTAATAATGGATGCAGAAATGCAGAACAGAATGGAAATGGCTCTGGCTGTGGATGTCAAAACAGATGTGGCTGCGGATGCCAAAACAGATGCGGCTGCGGATGCAGGATTTCCGGCTGCTGCTGCGGCTGCCGAAACTGCAATACGGAGTCTGGCGGTACCGGAACGACCGGTTCCTGCGGCTGCGGCGGAACACAGGCAGCGGACAGGGAACGCCGGGCATACCGTCAGGGATACCGCGACGGCTGGAACTGGGGGTACTGGCAGGGCTGGAATGATGCTGTCTGGGGCCGGAATGGCAGAGACAGAAATAGCTGCGGAGATTAAAACGTATAAAAATTCAAATTGCAGGAAAAGTCCCGGCATTTACCGGGACTTCTCTGCATTTGTAACTGTTTTGACATGATGGGGATATTTGTTTGCAAACAGGTGGTTTTGTATAATATACAAAAATATGGAAGACTATATAATAATTCAATCAATCAAACATACATATTTTTGTTGGAAATAAAAACAAAATAATTGTATTTTTAATTAACTGATATGTAAGATGGATTACATATAGTTTTTTATTGTCAATATTTTTTGTGCAAAATTTGTACTTATGTTAAAGATAAACAAAAAACATAGAAGAAAATCGTATAAAATTGAGTATTTAATATTCTGTATTTTTGTGCTAATATACAAGCGGGGTGTTAATAATACGTTAAGATTTTATATAAATCTGCAAATAACGTGTTAAGACTACAGAAACATTAAAAAGAGGAGGAGTTACAACTATGAGAAAGGTGAAAAAATTTATGGCTCTTGGTGCTGCAGCTGTAATGGCGGCCAGCATGTTGGCGGGATGTGGAGGTTCCGGATCGGCAGCAACAGAAGCGCAAAAAGAAAATGCTGCTCCGGTGTCTGCAGAAGCAGAAAAGGAAAAAGAGCCTGCTGGTGAAGCGGCATCAACAGAGGTGGAGAAAATCGATTTGGTATTCAGTCATATCAATGCAGAGACTCATACCTGGCATAAGATGGCTGAGAAATTCAAAGAACTGATTGAAGAAAAATCGGGAGGAAATATTACAGTTACTATTTATCCAAATAACCAGCTTGGTTCTGAGATTGAAACAGTACAGTCTGCAATTGCTGGTATGGGGGATTGCGATATTGTTCTGACTGGCGAATCTATGCAGACTTATGTTGAAGAGTTGGGTATCATTGGTATGCCATATGCTATTACCAGTGATGAACATATGGATGCGGTTCTGGAGGGTGATGTAGGTAAAGAACTGGAGGATCTGATGCTAAAGGCAGGTCTTAGAAGTTTAGGCGCTGTTAAGCGTGGACCACGTAACATTACTTCTAATAAGGAAATTCACACCCCAGATGATTTGAAGGGTTTTATTATTCGTACTCCAGAGTCAAAAATGACTATGGCAGCATTTGAAGCTATGGGTGCAAAGCCAACTCCGATGGCATTCTCTGAGATTTTCACATCCTTACAGCAGGGCGTTATCCATGGACAGGAGAATCCTCTTGCAAATATCTATGACGCATCTCTGTACGAAGTTCAGGATTATGTTATTGAAACAGAGCATCTGAGAGCGTGGGTTTATATGGCTATTTCCGAAGCAAGATTTTCAAGTTTTTCTCCAGAAGCGCAGGCTATGATTCAGGAGTGTGCTTCTGAGGCCATTGCTTATGAGCATGAGCTGTTCCTAGCGGACGAAGCTCAGTTAAAGAGCACTCTTGAAGAGAAAGGGATGACCTTCATTGAGGTTGACCAGACTCCATTTAAGGAGAAAGCTGTTTCTGGTGTGCTTGAGGTATTATCCGATAAACAGAAAGCAATCTATGAGAAGATGGTTGCTGCTGATCCGGCAAAATAATTCAGAGATATAAGGCAATGCCGGTTTCCTGTTAGACAGGAACCGGCATTCATTATGTGCGCTGCTATTAAAAGTATGCTGAGATTAATTCAGGAGGTAGTGTGAAAGAAAGTAGAGGAAAGCCATAGATTGGCGCACTTGAATAAGCTGTCTAAAGCAGGCAACTTTTTGAAGTGTTATAGAGTTAGGAAATTAGTTCAAGAAGCTAATGGTTCATCAGGAGGAAGTAACCCTTCTCGTTGCAATAGTTTCTTGGCTTGTTTGATAGCCTTCGCCTTTTGTTTTTCAACAAGAGCTACAGGCATGTCGATTTTGTAAAGATCGCTCGGATTCCACTGCTCACCAGTAGACAGCATCTGGTAGATGGCGGTAAGAATCATACGGGCAATAGCGATAATGGCTCTTTTCTTGCCACGACGTTTAACAAGAGATTCATATTTCTTTTTGTAGTAAGGAGATTTGTCAGATTTTACGGCTGCATGAGCACACTGTACTAATGCAGGTTTGAGGTAGACTCCGGCACGTGTAATCCGGACAGATTTCTTCTTACCAGCAGATTCATTGCTGCCAGGTGTTAAACCAGCCCAGCAACATAAACGTCTGGAACTTGAGAACTGAGACATATCAGTGCCAATTTCGGAGATGATAGTGATTGCACTATCACGTTTGACACCCGGAATGGTACAGAGGAACTGGACAGCATTTTCAAAATCAGTGTTAGAAGAAATCATATTTTCTATCATTTTATCAACATCATTGATTTCGGCTGTGATATAATCCATATGTGCGCGGACAAGGCGCATACGGTATTTTTGGGCATCAGTCATCTGATATCCTTCGACGGATTCTATAACAGCATCTTCTTTGGATTTGAGGCTCCGAAGAAGTTTTGATGCGATTTCTTCGTGGTTAATGGATGAACCCGATTGTTCAAGTAGATAGTCGATAATGGATGTGGATGACTTCCCAAAGATATCGGAAACAACAGAATCTAATGCAACATTGCAAACAGTAAGAGCATTCTGATATCTATTCTTTTCACTTGAACGGCAGGAAACAAGCTTGTAACGATAGCGAGTGTATTCCCTGAGAATACGGACTTTCTTGCAGGGAATATAACTGCCTTTGACAAGTCCAAGACGGAACAAATCCCCAATCCATTTAGAATCTTTTGTATCATCTTTGTTGCCTTTCACCGCCTTTACCCATTTAGGATTGGCAATGACAACATTGATATCATCTTCCAGAAGATTAAAGACAGGAACCCAGTATTTACCTGTGGATTCCATGCAGACATCATGGCAATCATTGTCGAGAAGCCATTGCTTGAATTCAAGAATTGAATTGTTAAAGGTGGAAAAACGCTCCTTTTGATAAGAAGGCTCAATGCCGCCGGTAGTTTTTACAATTGTGGCAACGAGAAAAGATTTGTGAACATCGACACCACAACAGGTTTGATAAGTAACTTTCATAGTCAGACTCCTTTCGTGAATGATAAGAAGCCATTGACTGAACTGCCACACAATTAAACGAAAGGCTTAAACAATTCTTAGTGTACGGATTCATGATGCCACTTATTTGTGCTTGAAAAGGCAGAACTTACACTGATTAATATGCTGTCTAAAACGAAGGAAGTTATTACAACTCCTCCTCCCGTGCTTTGTAGTGTAGCTTCTTGCAAACTATTTTACAGCACAGTGTAGAGAGTTGGAACACTTTCATTACTATTTGTGCCGCCAGCCGAAGGCGGCGGAATGGAGATTAGTATGAATAAAATTATTAACCAATATAAGCTTATTATGACTTATATCGGAATTATTGGTTTAGTTGGTTTTATTGGAAGTGTTTTGATTCAGGTTACTGCTCGTACCTTCCTTCCTACAGCTCCGAACTGGACAGAAGAGGCTGCACGTTTCTTGTTTATTTATATGGTTGCTTTTGGAGGAAATGCTGCAGTTATTACAGATGAATACGTTGGTGTAGAAATGTTGACAGAGATGTTTCCAAAGAGTGTTCAGAAAGGAATTAAAACACTTGTATTGGTAGCGCTAACAGCGTTTTCTGCATTTGTATTTTTGAAATGTGTGATGAGCAGTAAGGGTTTGATTGCAATTACACCGCCGGCGATGGTTTCCACAGCGTTGGAAATTCCGATGAAATATGTTTATATGTCGGAAGTAATTCTGTTTGGCTTTTATATGCTTAGCTTTTTGATGAGACTGTATATGTTATTTACTGAAAAGGAGGAGGCATAGGGTATGGTAGCTGTATTATTTATTACATTCATTGTATGTTTGGGACTGGGTGTGCCAGTTGCATTCAGCCTAGGGCTTTCTTCGCTAGTATATTTTATAGGAAATGATATGTCTCTGTATATGTTTGCCCAGAGATTTTTTGCAGGTCTGAATTCTTTTACACTGCTTTGTATTCCGGGCTTCGTATTTGCAGGATCTCTGATGAATCAGGGTGGTATCACAGAGCGTTTGATTGGTTTCTGTAATAAAATTGTTGGTCATATTACTGGCGGTCTGGCAATTGCGAACGTTGTTGCCTCCATGCTGTTTGCAGGTATTTCCGGTACGGCTCTAGCTGATACGGTAAGTGTGGGAGGTGTTTTGATTCCGTCTATGAAAAAAGAAGGCTATGATGCAGATTTCTCCTGTGCGGTAACTGCTGCATCTTCCTGTATTGGACCGATCATTCCTCCGTCTGTTCCTATGATTATGGCTGCAACCATGACAGGACTTTCCGTATCTAAGATGTTTGTTGCAGGTATGGTTCCTGGAATTTTGATGGGACTTGGTATGATTTTTGTTTCCTGGTATATTTCCAAGAAGCGCCATTATCCAAAAGCAGAGAGGCGGTCTACTTTAAAAGAAGTTTTGGTATCTGCGAAGGAATCCTTCTTTGCAATTCTGATGACTCTGATTATTCTATCCGGTATCTGCTTTGGTTTTGTAACGCCGACAGAGGCTTCTATTCTGGCAGTTGTATATGGTATTTTTGTTGGCTTCTTTATTTATAAAGAACTGACGATCCCGCGTCTGATTGAGAGTATGAAATCTACAGTTACCTCCAGTGCAGGTATCATGGTTTTGGTAGGTATGGCGAACGTATTTGCATATATCCTGACCAAAGAGCAGATTCCGCAGATGGTAGCAGATGCAATGTTGTCTCTGACCAGCAATAAATATATCATTCTTATTTTGATTAACCTGCTTTTGGTGTTTGTTGGTATGTTTATGGAAACCATCGCAGCAATCCTGATTCTGTTTCCAGTTCTTTTAAATCTGGTTCTTATGGTAGGCGTAGATCCAATTCAGTTCGGTGTTATGGTTGTATTGAATCTGGTTCTTGGTCTGTGTACTCCTCCGGTGGGGGTATGTTTGTTTGCAGCCACCAATATTGGTGAGACAAAGCTGACAGGAGTTGTTAAGGAATTGATTCCCTATCTGATTTCCAATTTCATCGTATTAGGACTTGTTACATTTGTACCGTTCCTGACATCTGGTATTGCAGAGATGCTTCTGGGCGCTTAAGGCTGTGCAGTTGAAAATGTATATAAAAATCACTGGATTGATTTTTCGACCCGGTGATTTTTTGATAAAATATGAAAAAGAAAGATATGAACAGGGACCGGTCATCTGGCCGGTCCCTGTTTCCAGGATAAAAGGTCTAAAAGGCATCTGGCTACGTCCTGATACCCAAGCTCGTAAACAAGCTGAAGTTTTTGCGGATCCTTTTCCATTCGTCCGATGGTAAGAGGCCTGCTGGGGCGGATCACAAAGGCCTGGCTGCTGTTTTCCAGAGACTCGATCTCATCCAGCGTCCGGTTGTACACGGATGGCCGGTTTTTAATGGCTTTTACAAAGGCAGGATAATGGCGGTAGCACAGTTCGGTAAGCCGGGTTCCCTCTGCTTTTTTCCGGTAACCCCTGTGGCGGGTAAGGACAACAACATTCCTTGGGTATCCAAGCTCCATAAAGGCTTTTACCGGGATGCTGTCCGTACAGCCGCCGTCTAGCAGCTTTTTCCCTCCGGCATGTACGATTTTTGATACCAGAGGCAGTGATGCAGAGGCCCGCAGATAGTCGATCTGCTGTTTCATGTCGGTCAGATGCAGATACTCCGGTTTTCCTGTTTCTACATTGCTGCAGCCTACATAAAATTCGGCCGGATTATTGTTAAAGGCTGTATAGTCATAAGGATCCAGCTTTTCCGGCAGCGTGTGGTAGCAGAACCGTTCTCCTGCGATGTCTCCGGTGAGGATAAGGTTTCTAACGCTCATAAAGCGAGGATCCTGACAGTATTTTTTATAATATCGGATGTTCCGCCCGCGCTGTCCGGAAAGAAAGCTGCAGCCGTGGATGGCTCCTGCGGATACTCCGATCACTCCGTCAAAGGTTACTCCCTGATCCATAAAGAGATCCAGCACGCCGGCTGTATAGATCCCGCGCATTCCGCCGCCTTCCAGCACAAGTCCTGTCTTTTGTTCCATTTTCTGATTCCTCCATTTGGCTTTGCCGGGCGGTTCTGTCCGGCAGGCATATCGTTTGAAATATATCCAGTATACCACACTTTTCCATCGGAAAACCTTTGTTTTTGCAGAAATATTATTGATAAAAATATGACAATATGAGATAATGGCATTACATGTGGGGAGACCCCTGTATAAAGGATAAAGAACATACAGACAGAGTGAAACGAATAACGGAGGGTGAAGTGAAAATGAAAGTAACAATATGTATTGGAAGCGCCTGCCATTTAAAGGGTTCCAGAGAGATTATTGAAAAGCTTCAGAAGCTTGTAAATGAAAACGGCCTGTCGGAACAGGTTGACTTAAACGGAGCTTTCTGCTCCGGAAACTGCGACCACGGCGTATGTGTGACTGTGGACGGAGAGTTATATTCATTGAAGCCGGAGGACACAGAAGCGTTTTTTGAAAACGAGATCAAAGGGAGACTGTGATTATGGGCATGGAAATCATTGATTTCAAGGCCACAAAATGTAAGCACTGCTATAAATGCGTCCGCTACTGCGAGGTAAAGGCCATCCAGGTCAAGGATGGACGAGCCGTGATCATGCCTGATAAATGTATTCTCTGCGGCCACTGCCTGAAGATATGTCCGCAGTCTGCAAAGACGCTCAGAAGCGATCTGGAGCTGGTGAAGGGCTGGATCGCAGCCGGCGAGAGGGTAGTGGTTTCCATTGCACCCTCTTATATGGGTCTGTTAAAATATAAGACCATCGGCCAGGTCCGTGGGGCACTGATCCGTCTGGGGTTTGAGGATGTGAGGGAAACATCCGAGGGCGCTGCCTATGTGACGGCAGAGTATGCCAGACTGCTTAAGGAGCATCAGATGGAAAATATCATTACTACCTGCTGCCCCAGTGTCAATGACCTGATCGAGATTTACTATCCGGAGCTGGTAAAATACCTTGCGCCGGTGGTATCTCCCATGATCGCCCACGGACGCATTTTAAAGGAAGAACTGGGGCGTGAGGTGAAGATAGTATTTTTAGGCCCCTGTATTGCAAAAAAGAAGGAGGCAAACGATCCTCGCCATGATAACTGCATTGATGCGGTCTTGAATTTCCGGGATATGAAAAAATGGCTGGATCAGGAGGAAATTTCCATTGAGGATTGTGAGGATATGCCCTTTACGGCCTTTGATCCCAAGGTAAACCGCCTGTATCCTGTTACAAACGGAGTGGTAAATTCGGTACTGGCTGAGGAAGAAAGCAGGGGAGACGGCTACCGCAAGTTCTATGTCCATGGGGAGACAAACTGTATTGACCTGTGCAGGAGCATGGCCAGGGGAGAGATCAAAGGGTGCTTTATTGAAATGAATATGTGCGCCGGCGGCTGTATTAAGGGGCCGACGGTAGATGATGAGGAGTTTATTTCACGCTTTAAAGTAAAGCTGGATATGGAGGAACGGATCTGCAGGGAGCCGGCCGACCGTTCCCAGATGGAGCATGCGGTTGAGGCAGTTTCTTTCAGAAAAGAGTTTTTAGACCGTTCGCCTAAAGATCCTATGCCGACGGAGGAGCAGATCCGCCAGATCCTGCGCATGACGAATAAATTTAAGCCAGAGGATGAGTTAAACTGCGGAGCCTGCGGTTATCCTACCTGTCGGGAAAAGGCGATCGCCGTATTCCAGCACAAGGCAGAGGTTTCCATGTGCATTCCCTATATGCATGAAAAGGCAGAATCCATGTCTAATCTGGTAATGGAAACTTCTCCCAATATTGTGCTCATTGTAGGGCCGGATATGCGGATTTTAGAGTATTCCGATGTGGGAGAGAAATACTTTGGAAAGACACGCTCAGAGGCTCTTGAGATGTATCTGTATGAATTTATTGATCCGGTGGATTTCCAGTGGGTATTCGATACCCATCAGAATATCCATGGAAAGCGGGTCAGCTATCCGGAGTACCATTTGTCCACACTCCAGAACATTGTATACATAGAAAAGGAAAATGCAGTGCTTGCTACCTTTATTGATATCACCCGTGAGGAGGAACTGGCTCAGGAGGATTATGAGAAGAAGCTGGAAACTATTGATCTGGCTCAGAAGGTGATCCACAAGCAGATGATGGTGGCTCAGGAGATTGCAGGCCTTCTGGGAGAAACGACGGCGGAAACCAAAACTACCTTAAGCAAACTGTGCCGTTCTCTGTTAGACGATTCCTCTCTCCATGAGGAGGATGAAATGGAACCGCCTTTGGGAAATGTCCATATGGGAAGCGGGGCGGTTCCACTAAGCGGTGTGATGACAAGGGATTCCCTGGGAGGCGGTGCTCCAAGGCAGGCAGGAGCACAGGCTGTCATTTCAGGAGCGACGGGTATACGGCCGGGAGCATCGGGAGCATCCGCCTCCAAGGCGGACAGCTCTGAAACGGCAGAGAAGCCGGCGGGCTATGTCCATCTGGGGAGCATCCGGCCTAAGCCTCCGGGCTTTGGGAGGTAGCGCATGGAGATAACGGTAGATGTTGCTTACAAAAGCCTGAACAAGTACAGTGAGATCCTCTGCGGCGACAAGGTGGAAATTCTTCAGACAGAGGATTCCAATATTATGATTCTGGCCGACGGTATGGGAAGCGGGGTCAAGGCCAATATTTTATCTACTCTTACCTCAAAAATCCTGGGAACCATGTTTTTAAACGGAGCTACCCTGGAGGAATGTGTGGATACCATCAGTGAGACCCTTCCCATCTGCCAGGTGCGCCAGGTGGCCTACTCTACCTTCAGCATTTTGCAGGTTTTCCATAATGGAGACGCCTATCTGGTAGAGTATGACAATCCGGGCTGCATTTTTATCCGGGACGGAAAACTGATGGAAATTCCCCAGAACATCCGGGAACTTCAGGGAAAACGGATCAATGAATACCGTTTTAAGGTGCAGAAGGGAGACGCTTTAATCCTTATGAGCGACGGCACCATTCATGCGGGAGTTGGCGATCTTTTAAACTTTGGATGGCTGTGGAAGGATATAGCGGACTATGCGGTGCGCCAGTATCAGATCACCGTTTCCGCCATGCGTCTGGCTGCATCCATCAGCCGTGCCTGTGACGAGCTGTACCAGTTTCATCCGGGAGACGATACCACAGTGGCCTGTATGCGCATCATAAACAGCAAGCCGGTTCATCTGATGACTGGTCCGGCCCGAAATCCAGAGGATGATACAGCCATGGTAGAGGATTTTATGTCCGATCCCAATGCCGCGACCATTGTATGCGGCGGCACCAGCGCTACCATTGTGTCACGGGTTCTGAACCGGAAGCTGGATGTATCGCTGGACTATGTGGATCCGGAGATTCCGCCCATTGCCTATATGGACGGAGTAGATCTGGTGACAGAAGGCGTCCTTACGCTGAACCGCGTGCTGCAGCTTTTGCGGCGGTATGTAAAGAATGAAACCGTATCGGAGGATTTTTTTGAGGAATTGGATAAGCCCAATGGCGGCTCCATGGTGGCAAAGATCCTGATCGAGGACTGTACGGAGGTTCATCTGTATGTGGGAAAGGCCATCAACAGTGCCTATCAGAATCCGGGTCTTCCTTTTGATCTGGGAATCCGCCAGAATCTGGTGGAGCAGCTGCGCCATCTGATCGAGGATATGGGAAAAAAGGTGGTTATCACCTATTATTAAGTTGGCAATGGGCCCTTTGGGCCTTCCAAGATATATATTTGCTGTCTGGACGCTTAGAACAGGCGTCCGGGATTATGAATGGAGGAAATGAAAAATGGTAACAAATGATGCAACGATCCTGCGCCTGAAACATGACGTGCTCTATGAGGTCGCGAAAGCTGCATGGGAGGGAAATCTGGAGGAAAAAAGGGATGAGATCCCCTATGATATGATTCCGGGCCCTCAGGCCAGCTACCGCTGCTGTATTTACAAGGAGCGTGAGATCATCAAGCAGAGAGTCCGTCTGGCAGAAGGCAAGTGCCCTACAGGAAGAGACAGTTCCAATGTGGTTCAGGTCATTAACGCAGCCTGCGAGGAGTGTCCCATTGCGTCCTATATTGTCACAGATAACTGCCGCAAGTGTATGGGAAAGGCCTGCCAGAATTCCTGTAATTTTGGAGCCATCACCATGGGTCACGACCATGCCTATATTGATCCAAATAAGTGCAAGGAGTGCGGCAAGTGCGCACAGGCCTGTCCTTATAATGCGATCGCCCATCTGGAGCGCCCATGCAAAAAGGTCTGTCCGGTAGATGCGATCACATATGACGAGTATGGCATCTGTGTGATCGATGAAAAGAAGTGTATCCAGTGCGGCGCCTGTATCCACAGCTGCCCCTTTGGAGCTATTGGTTCCAAGACCTTTATGGTAGATGTGATCCGTCTGATCAAGGCAGGCAAGAAGGTAGTCGCCATGGTGGCGCCCGCGACGGAAGGACAGTTCGGATCGGATATCACCATGGAGAGCTGGCGCGTGGCCTTAAAGCAGATGGGCTTTGCAGACATGGTTGAAGTGGCTCTGGGCGGCGACATGACGGCAGCTTATGAGGCAGAGGAGTGGGCAGAGGCCTACAAAGAGGGCAAGAAGATGACTACATCCTGCTGCCCCGCATTTGTAAATATGATCAAGCAGCATTTCCCTATGCTTCTTGACAATATGTCAACTACCGTATCACCTATGTGCGCCGTATCCAGACTGTTAAAGAGCCAGGATCATGATGTAGTGACTGTATTTATTGGCCCGTGTATTGCGAAAAAGAGTGAGAGCCTGGATCTGAATATTGAGGGAAATGCAGATTATGTTATGACCTTTGGCGAGATCCGCGCCATGATGCGCGCCAAGGGTGTAGAGCTGCAGCCCGCAACGAACGAGTATCAGGAAGGCTCTGTATTCGGAAAGCGTTTTGGAAACGGCGGAGGCGTAACGGCGGCTGTTGTAGAGTGCATGAAGGAGAGAGAAGAAAACTTTGACGCAAAGGTACTTCGCTGCAATGGAGGAGCCGAGTGTAAAAAGGCGCTTCTTCTCATGAAGGTAGGCCGTCTGCCTGAGGACTTTGTTGAGGGCATGGTCTGCGCAGGGGGCTGTGTCGGCGGCCCCAGCAAGCATAAGGGTGAGACAGAGGCAAAGAAGGCCAGAGACCAGCTGATCGGAGAGGCAGATGACAGAAGAATTCTGGAAAATCTGAATAAATATCCCATGGATCAGTTCTCTATGCACAGACATTAAAAAGAAATCCGGGAGGCGGATATGCTTCCCGGATTTCTTTTTAAAAGAATAAAAACAAGAGAAAGGAAGAATGATTATTTATGCATGGAATTTTATACGGCGTAGGCGTAGGACCGGGAGATCCAAGGCTTATGACCTTTCTTGCGGCAGAAACTATAAAAAAATGTGAGGTTCTGGCTGTCCCTGCCCGGACAAGAGAGCAGGCAGTGAGTTACCAGATTGCCAGAGGGCTTCTGCCTGAGCTGGATCAAAAGGCGTGTCTTTCTCTCGCAGTTCCCATGACAAAGGACAGGACGGTTTTAAACGCAGCCTATGAGCAGGCCGCAGATCTGGTAGAGGAGCAGTTAAAAGCAGGAAAGGACGTAGCCTGCCTGACCCTGGGCGATCCTACAATATACAGCACCTATATTTATCTTCACCGTATCATAAAGGCCAGAGGCTACGAAACACAGATCATAAGCGGCGTTCCCTCCTTTTGTGCGGTCAGCGCCCGTCTCGGAGACAGCCTCGCGGATCGGTCTGAGCAGCTTCATATCGTTCCTTCTGCTTACGGAGTGGAGGAGACTCTGTCCCTTTCCGGCACAAAGGTACTTATGAAGGCAGCCTCTAAAATGGATACGGTGAAAAAAACGCTGCTGGAACAGAAGGCAGGGGCAGTTATGGTGGAAAACTGCGGCATGGAAAATGAAATGATTTTCAGAGGAACAGAGCAAATTCCGGATCAGGCAGGGTATTATTCGATTATTGTGGTAAAAGAACAACAAAAATGGTAAAAATAGGGTGGTTTTCGTTAAAATGTCTGCGATGGTAAATAGTGGGCGGTCAAATGTACGCCGGTGCTTGACACAAGGCGGTATTTGATGGTAAAATACATCACTAGATGGCAGAGGGTCATACTGTTTTTGACAGTTTTTGAACACGGCTCCTTGTCTTTTATCTATGAAAGGAGAATATGCACTATGAGAAAAAATGCAGCAAAAATTGCAGCTCTTATGCTGGGCGCAGCGATGGCTCTTACAGCCTGCGGCGGCGGACAGAGCACTGGAAATGGTGGGGGAAACACCAGTGCCGGAGGTAATGCAGGTTCTGGAAGCAGTACTCAGGCAGAGGAAAGTGATAAGAATGCAATTAAGGATCTGGTAACCTATGAAGCTCCAAATAGAGAGCAGGAAGGATTTTTTATTCTGAATACAGAGAAGGCAGCTGACTTAAATATACTCTGTAATCTCTATGCACCACTTATCGAGGTAGATGAAAACGGTAAATTAAGACCGGCAGTTGCCAAGGAATGGGGAACGGAGGACGGCGGCCTTACCTGGACCTTTAAGCTGAGAGACGATGTTAAGTGGGTTGATATCAACGGCAATGTAAAGGCTGACTGTACAGCTCAGGACTGGATTACCGCAATGGAGTGGGTATTAAACTTCCACAAGAACGGATCCAACAACACATCGATGCCTTTGGCTCTGATTAAGGGGGCTGAGGATTATTACAATTATACCAGGGAGCTTTCCGCAGAAGAGGCCAAGGCTCTTGATACATCCAAGATGCTGGAGATGGTAGGCATTGAGGCTCCGGATGATTATACCCTGATCTATCACTGTGCGCTCAACGCTCCTTACTTTGATACCGTATGTACATCAGCCTGCATGTATCCTATCTCCCAGGCTCTGATTGATGAGCTGGGCGTTGATAACATGGTCGGCATGACAAACGAAACCATGTGGTATACAGGTCCCTATTTTGAGACAACCTTTACCATGAACAACGAAAAGATCCTTACAAAGAATGAAAATTATTTTGATAAGGATGCAAAGCTGTTTGATACAGTTACCGTCCGTATGGTAGACGGCACTCAGTTATATCAGCTGTGGCAGAATGGCGAGCTGGACAACATCGCTCTGGCAGAGGCTGACTTAAGAACGATTTACAATGATGACAGCAATGAATGGAAGCCCTATCTGAGCGAGACAAGACCGAAAAAGTATTCCTACCAGATGCACTTTAATTTTGACAAGTTCAAGGATGACGGTTCAGCAGATGAAAACTGGAACAAGGCAGTTGCAAACGAAGCCTTCCGCCTTTCTTTATACTACGGACTGGATCTGAGAAACTACTGGTCAAGAACTAACTTTATCGAGCCTCTTCACTGCGAGAATGTGGGCTACACTATGAAGGGTCTCCTGTATTACTCTGACGGCACCGATTATGCTGCAAAGGTAGAGGAGAAGATGGGATTTGCCCCTTCTGACGGCGAGAACCCAAGACGTTTCGATGCTGCAAAGGCAGAAGCGTATAAGAAGCAGGCGATGGAAGAACTGGCTGCCAAGGGCGTTTCCTTCCCGGTAGAGATGGATTACTACATCATCGCAGGCAATCAGGATGCTCTTGATAAGGCAACCGTATTAAAGCAGACCTTCGCTGAGTGCCTGGGAGCAGAGTATGTGAACTTAAACATCAAAACCTTTGTTTCCAGTCAGACCAAGGAGGTCGTACAGCCTGGTCTGGGCTCCTTCTATATCAGCGGCTGGGGAGCTGACTACGGTGATCCTGCAAACTTCATTGACCAGGAACGTTACGGCTATGACGGCGCTTACTACTCCAACAACTATTCCAGAATTAATAATGCAACGGATGAAGACCTGATTGCAACCTACAAGGAGTTCTCCGCTCTGGCAGAGGCAGCAGGTGCTATCTATGATGAACCTGACAAGCGTTATGATGCATATGTAGACGCTGAGGTATATCTCTTACAGCATGCGCTTACGATTCCTATGGAGTATGAGATTCAGTGGCAGCTGACCAAGATCAACGATTACTCCAAGATGAACGCCATGTACGGTATTCAGAACTACACGTATAAGAACTGGAAGACTTCTGTAGACGCCTATACTACAGAACAGTACAAGGAATTCCAGGCAGCATCTGAGGCGAAATAATATATGGTAAAATATACCGCCAAACGACTGCTTCAGTCCCTGATTACAGTGCTGGTTGTCGCCACCATCGTGTTCCTGCTTATGCGTATGCTTCCCACAGATTACTACTTTACAGAGGATCAGGTAATGAAGCTTACGGAAGAGCAGAAGAACGCGCAGCTGGAGGCAGCCGGCCTGTTAGATCCGATGGAACAGCAGCTGGGCCGTTTTTATGGGCAGCTTCTGCGGTTGGACTTCGGTACATCCCGCAGAATTCAGAACGGCGCTCCTGTTCTTAAGGTAATCGGAACTAAATTTTCCGTATCTATGCGTCTGGGGTGTATTGCCCTGGTGATTGCTCTTTTAATCGGCGTAACCATGGGTATTATCCAGTCCAGAAATAAGGACCGGATGCTGGATCATGTGGGAACGGCGTACACGGTTTTTGTAAATGCTGTTCCGCCGCTGGTATCCTACTCGCTGGTGCTGGCCTTTGGCGCCAATTTGCTGAACCTTCCGGCGCTGTATTCCACCAGAAATGCCACCCGCTCCAGCATCCTTCCGATCGTATGCCTTGCGTTAACCTCCATTGCCCACTATGCGCTGTGGACCAGACGATATATGGTAGACGAGCTGAATAAGGATTATATTAAGCTTGCCAGGATCAAGGGTATGTCCTCTAAGAATATTATGGTAAAACATGTTCTGAAAAATGCCTTTGTCCCTCTGGTACAGTATATTCCGGCGTCTTTCCTTTTGACCATCAGCGGTTCTCTCCTGGTAGAGCGTTTCTTCTCTGTTCCGGGTATGGGTCCCCTGCTGACAGACGCCATTACACGCTACGACTTAAATGTAGTTCAGACTCTGGTTATTATTTATGCCGCTCTGGGAATTATCGGTGTATTCCTGGGCGATATTCTGATGATGACCCTGGACCCGAGAATTAAACTGACAGACAAAGGAGGCAGCCGTTGATGAACAACGATACACAAAAGGATAAATTCCGGTTTGTGGAATATTCCGCAGATGCGGCAGAGCGAATCGGCTATTCCGATTACTCCTACTGGAAGTCTGTTTTTCAGAACTTTTTCAAGAAGAAATCCGCCGTTGTTATGGCGGGTGTCTTCTTTGCACTGGTAATCTTTTCCTTTATTGCGCTGAGCATTGGAAAGTATAACTACTCTGAGGCTCAGATCATGGCAAATTCGTCTCTGGCATTTACAAAGCCAAACAGCGAATTCTGGTTTGGAACAGATAATCTGGGCCGTGATTACTGGTGTCAGGTATGGTATGCGGCTCAGGTTTCCATTAAGCTGGCTCTGATCGTTGCAGCAGGAGAGTGCGTCATCGGCGTAATCATCGGCTGTATCTGGGGCTATGTGCGCAGCCTGGATCGCATCTTTACCGAGATTTACAATGTAATTAACAATATTCCGATTATTATTTACATGACTCTGGCAGCCCTTGTCTTTGGACAGAGCTTCCGCAATATGGCTCTTGCCATGATTGCCTTCGGCTGGCTGGTAATGGCAAGAAACGTGCGGAACCTGGTGCTCATGTACCGTGACCGGGAATATAATCTGGCTTCCAGATGTCTTGGCACTCCCGTATGGAGAATTCTGCTTAAGAACATTTTCCCATATCTGATCAGTGTGGTAATTCTTCGTCTGGCCCTGTCCATTCCACAGACCATTGCTCTTGAGTCCACACTGTCCTATCTGGGCCTGGGACTGGATGTAAATACGCCTTCTTTAGGTATTCTTTTAAGAAATGCCAGAAACTATTTCCTTCAGTATCCATACCTTCTTGTGTTCCCGGCGGTGATCGTATCTCTTATTACAATCACCTTCTATCTGGTGGGCAACGCCTTCTCAGATGCGGCAGATCCAAGAAATCATGTATAGAACGGAGGAAATGTTCATGGCAAATATGGAAAGAGAACCGATCTTATCTGCCAGAGACGTAGAGATCTCCTTCAGCCTGCGGGGCAAAAAGTTAAATGCCATCCGCAGATGCTCCCTGGATTTATACCAGGGGGAGACGCTTGCCATTGTAGGTGAGTCCGGCTCCGGCAAATCGGTATTTACCAAATCCTTCCTGGGAATGCTGGATGCCAATGGTTCCATTACCGGCGGCTCCATCCTGTTTGAGGGAAAGGATCTGGCAAAGTATAAGACAGAAAAGGACTGGATGACCATCAGAGGAAAGAAAATCTCCATGGTTATGCAGGATCCTATGACCTCGCTGAACCCTCTTAAAAAGATTGGCCGTCAGATTGAGGAAAGTATAGAATTAAATCAGGGCATTAAGGGGCCGGAGGCAAAGAAGATGGCTCTGGAGATGCTCAAAAAGGTAGGGATTCCTGATCCGGAGCGCCGGTATCAGCAGTATCCCCATGAATTTTCCGGCGGTATGAGACAAAGGGTGGTAATCGCAATCGCCGCGGCTTGTCGCCCTCAGATCCTGATCTGCGACGAGCCGACGACGGCTCTTGATGTTACCATTCAGGCACAGATCTTAAACCTGATCCGCGATCTGCAGAAGGAACTGAACATGACGGTTATCTACATTACACATGACCTGGGCGTAGTTGCCAATGTGGCCGACCGTGTGGCTGTTATGTACGCAGGACAGATCGTAGAGTATGGTAAGGTGGATGAGATATTTTATGATGCATGGCATCCATATACCTGGGCGCTTCTTTCCGCCCTGCCTCAGCTGGGTATCAAGGGAGAGGAGCTTCCAACCATTGAGGGAACGCCGCCAAACCTGTTTAATGAGATCAAGGGAGACGCCTTTGCTCCCAGAAACCGTATGGCGCTTGCCATTGATTTTGAGGAGGAGCCTCCATTTTTCGATGTGAGTCCTACCCACAAGGCAAAGACCTGGTATCTGGATCCAAGGGCTCCGAAGATCGAACAGCCGGATTCCATCCGCAAACTCCGTGAAAAAATGAAAGGAAGAGGGTAAGACGCAATGGCAGAGAAAGAAAAACTGATAGAAATCAAAGACCTGCAGATTACCTTCGGAAGCGGCAAAAGGAAGTTTGTAGCTGTTGACCATGTAAACTTTGACATTTATAAGGGAGAGACCTTTTCGCTGGTAGGCGAGTCCGGATCTGGAAAGACTACCATCGGACGAGCTATTACCCGGATCAATCCTGTATCCGGCGGAGAAATCCTTTACCGGGGAGAGCGCATCAGCGGAAAAATTTCAAAGGAACTGGACCGCAAGGTGGTTAAGTCCTGCCAGATGATCTTCCAGGATCCTATGGCTTCCTTAAATGAACGGGCCAAGGTAGACTACATTGTTTCAGAGGGACTGATCAATTTCCATCTTTACAAGGATGAAACTGACAGAAAGAGAAAGGTAGAGCATGCGCTCCGTGAGGTAGGACTTCTGCCGGAGTTTGCTTCCCGCTTCCCCCATGAATTCTCCGGCGGCCAGCGCCAGCGTATCGGTATTGCCAGGGCGTTGATCATGGAACCGGAATTTGTGGTGGCGGATGAGCCGATTTCCGCTCTGGACGTATCCATCCGTGCTCAGGTATTAAACCTGTTAAATCATTTAAAGCAGACCAGAGGCCTGACCTATCTGTTCATTGCCCATGATCTTTCCGTGGTACGGTTTATTTCCGACCGGATTGCGGTTATCCACAAAGGAAGGATCGTGGAGCTGGCAGAGGCAGAAGAACTGTTCCTTCATCCGTTCCATCCTTATACCAAGGCGCTGCTGTCGGCGGTGCCGATCCCGGATCCGGAACTGGAAAAGAAAAAGAAGCTTCTGGTTTATGATCCGTCCATCCATGATTACAGCACAGATAAGCCTGTCTGGGAAGAAATTCTGCCTGGCCATTTTGTCTGGGGCAATCAGAGAGAACTGGAAGGATATCGGAAAGAGATCGAAGGATAAAATGCAATGAATAAAAAAGGTTCGTTATTTAAAACTTATATGATACGGCCCGTTTTATACAAATGCGTAACAAGAGCCGCCCTTGCTGTAACTGCCCTTCTTCTGTGGGACAGATTTATAAATACAGCGGGGCGGTTCTCGCTGCTTAGAGACGGCTGTCTCACGGCAGGGCTTTTATTTTTCTGTATGGCCTGGTTTTCCTATCTCCATCTGGACGGGGTAACAATCCACCATATGCTGGAGGAGCGGAAGAAAAAGAAGCTGGTGAGAAAAAGCTATACGGACATTGTGGATTTTGCAGATGAGCATATTGTGTCCTATGAGGAATTATCAGAAGAGGAGCGGACTGTATGCAGTCTGGCAGCCAGCCTAATCTGCGGCGCCCTTTTTATGCTTCCCTGGCTGGTGAAGTTCCTGGGAGATTTTTTGTGAGAAATGGAAATTTTTAATAAAAAGAATTGTCGCTGTTTCTGCAACATATGTCCTTGACAAACGGTCAGTGAAATATTATACTAAAAAAAGTGTAAAATCGAATGTTTATACAAAAGCACAGGAGGATGTAATTATGAAAAAGAGATTTGCGGTAGTCGTATGTTTAATTGCAGCTGCACTTTCTTTGTCAGCCTGCGGCGGTTCCGGTCAGACGGAAACAACGGCAGCAGCAGAAAGCGCTACTGTGGCGCCGGCAGCAGGAGCACCGGCTGGCGGCAAGGTTGTAAGAGTCGCAGCAGTTGATCCACAGGTGGCTCTGGATCCCCAGCAGTATACCTATAGTATTGTTATGAAGATCACAGACAATGTAACAGAGTCTCTGATTACTACGATGGAAGACGGAAGTCTGGAGCCTAATCTTCTTACCGCTCTTCCGGAGGTATCCGAGGACGGCATGACCTACAGCTTCGAGCTGCTTCCCGATGTGAAGTTCCACAATGGGGAGACTTTAAAGGCCTCTGATGTAAAGTATTCCTTTGAGCGTCTGGTAAAGCTTACAAAGATGGCAACTCTGATGGAGAATGTAGAGGGCTATAAAGAACTGGCTGACGGCGCAGCTGAGGAGATGTCCGGTATTCAGGTACAGGATGATACTCATTTTACCATCAAGCTGGTTAAGCCATACGCGCCATTCACTTCCGTTCTTTCTACCGGATACTGTGCGATTTATCCTGAGGCAGCCTGCGAGGAAGCTGGAGATACCTGGGGTATGCAGGTATTATACGGAACCGGTCCTTTCAAGATGGACAGCTATCAGAGCGGCGTAGGCGTTGTACTGTCAAGATTTGATGATTACCACGGTGGCGCTGTGAAGTTAGACGGACTGGACTACAAATTTATCGAAGATGTAAATACACAGGTACTGGAATACCAGAAGGGCAATGTAGATTATGTAGATGTGGATCCTTCCATTTACCCCGTATACTCCAGTAATCCCCAGATCAAGGATCAGATGCACGGCTTCCAGCCTACCGGAAACTATACTCTGACCTTAAATGCAAAGACCTTCCCGGATCCAAAGGTAAGACAGGCAATCGCTCTTTCTATCGACCGCAAGTCGATCTGTGAGAGCATCCTTCACGGAACAGCAACCGTTCCTACTTCCTACATTCCGGCAGGCATCATCGGACATGACGAGACTCTTCCTGAGTTCGAGTACAATCCGGAGCAGGCAAAGGCTCTTTTAGCGGAAGCCGGCTATCCGGACGGAATTGATCTGCGTGTGACTGTAAATACCAAGTATCAGGGTAACGTTGCAATCGTTACTGCATTCCAGCAGCAGGCAAAGGCAGCCGGCATCCGGGTTGAGGTTGAGCAGGTTGACTCCGCTGCATGGTCTGATATGAAGAAGAACGGCGGTGTTGACTGCGGTATTGCCAACTGGTATGTAGATTACTCCGATCCTGAGAGTATGCTTTATCCGATGACTAAGACAGATTCCAACTCCAGCTTCTGGCACAATGCAGAATTTGATCAGCTTCTGGAAGATGGAATCGCAACTACAGATCCGGCCGAGCGTCAGGAGATTTACGCAAAGGCAGAACACATCATGACAAGAGAGGACTGGGCAACCACACCTCTGTACAATGAAACAAAGTTCTATCTTTTAAATCCGAAGATCACCGGCTTTGAGATGAATGCTACCTTCCGTATGTTCTGGAAGAACGCGGATATTCAGCAGTAATCCATGTGAAACAGGGGGGCAAAAGGAGCGCGTAATATGCTCCCGCCCCCTATTTTTTATATCAGGAGGAAATTATGCTTTCGTATACGGCAAAACGTCTGGCCCAGACCATTTTCGTACTTCTGGGTATCAGTCTTATTACCTTTATCCTGCTGCAGGTTGTTCCGGGAGATCCGGTTGCCATGATGCTGGAGAAACGTGCGGATCCCGAGACTATCGCCAAGGTTCGCCACGAACTGGGACTGGATCTTCCTTACCATGTCCAGTACCTTAATTTCTTAAAGGGAGCGGTCCGCTTTGATTTCGGAACTTCCTATTTTACAAAAGAAGTCGTTTCAGACGCTTTATTTCGCTGCTTTAAAGTGACAGTGAAGCTGGCCTGCATGTCTTTTGCATTTGCAGCAGTAATCGGTATTCCCTGCGGAATTTTCTCCGCAGTACAGAGAGGAAAGGGCATTGATACGGCAGTGATGATCCTCTCCATCGTAGGAGTTTCTGCTCCGGCCTTCTGGGTAGCGATCATTCTTCAGATCGTGTTTGGCTTAAAGTTGAACATCCTTCCTATTTCCGGCTTTGATTCTGCTGCTTCCTATATCCTTCCCAGCGTGGCTTTAGGCGCCAGATATGCGGGAAGTATGGCCAGGATCACAAGAACCAGTATGCTGGAGGTATTAAATCAGGATTACATCCGTACCGCCAGGGCAAAGGGCGCAAAGCGCTGGTCTGTTATCCTCAAGCATGCATTAAAGAATGCAATGATCCCCATTGTTACCCTGGTGGGAACGGATTTCGGCTATATGCTGACAGGATCCATGCTGATTGAAAAAGTATTCTCAATTCCGGGTATCGGAAAGCTGGCAGTTGACGCTATGTCAAACCGCGATCTTCCTCTTCTTGAGGGAACGGTTATGTATATTGCGTTCGTATTCGTAATCGTGAATCTGCTGGTAGATATTTCCTATGCATTCCTGGATCCAAGAATTCGATATGGGAAAGGAGCAGCGTAAGTAAGCGATGATACGTTTTTTTAATAAACAGAAACAGTTTGAACAGGATATGATGGAGCAGGGGATGCAGTATTCCTCCGGTTTTTACGGAGACAGCCTCCGCCGCTTAAAGAAGAATAAAATGGCTATGTTCTGTGCAGGAATACTGGTGCTTTTAGTGCTGGTTGCTATTTTTGCACCTGTCATTGCTCCCTATGACCCAACCTATCAGGACTATTCTGCCGTACTGGCAGAGCCCAGCATGGCTCATCCCTTTGGAACCGACGAATATGGCCGTGATATTCTTTCCAGAATTATTTACGGTTCCCGTGTTTCATTAAGTATCGGTATTGTAGCTCAGATCGTGGCTTCCATTGTAGGAGTTACCCTGGGTGCTGTTGCAGGCTACTACGGCGGCCGTATTGACAGTGTGATTTCCCGTATTATGGAAATTTTCCAGGCATTCCCGGATCTGATCTTTGCTATGGCGATTATGACTTTCCTTGGAAAGGGTGTTTTAAACCTGTTTATCGCACTGGGACTTTTAACCTGGGTGCGCACAGCCCGCATGATCCGCGGCTCTGTGATGCAGTTAAAGGAAAAGGAGTACATAGAGGCCAGCCGCGCCTGCGGAGCATCTACCTTCTGGATCATCACCAAGGGACTGGTTCCCAACTGCCTCTCTACCATCATTGTTTTAGTTACTCTGGGTATCCCCAATGCGATCATGTATGAGGCATCCTTAAGTTTCCTTGGTATTGGTATCCAGCCACCTACACCTTCATGGGGAAATATGATTTCTGCAGCTCAGACCTTTATCAGCTACCGTCCGGTCTACAGCATTATGCCTGGTGTGGCAATCATGATCACGGTAATCGCATTTAACATTTTCGGTGACGGCTTAAGAGATGCATTAGATCCCAAGCTGAAAAACTGATGAAGGAGGACCCAATGGCAGATAAAATACTGGAAGTTAAAAATTTAAAGACATATTTTCGTACCGATGCCGGACTGGTAAAGGCGGTCAATGACGTAACCTTTTCCGTTGAGAGGGGAAAAACCCTGGGGATCGTAGGAGAATCCGGCTGCGGTAAAAGTATCACTTCTCTTTCCATTATGGGACTGGTGGAGACGCCTCCCGGAATCCATGCAGGAGGAGAGATCCTGTTTGAGGGAGAGGATCTGTTAAAGAAGAATGAGGATCAGATGCGTCAGATCCGAGGCAATAAGGTGGCTATGATCTTCCAGGAGCCCATGACCTCCTTAAACCCTGTATTCACCATCGGCCAGCAGCTGATGGAGGCCATTCTGCTCCATGAAAATGTTACAAAGCAGCAGGCAAGAGAAAAGGGGATTGAGATGCTTAAAAAGGTTAAGATCCCTCTGGCAGAGAAGCGCTTTGACGAGTATCCCCATCAGCTTTCCGGCGGTATGCGCCAGAGAGTGATGATCGCCATGGCTTTATGCTGCAATCCCCAGCTTCTGATCTGCGATGAGCCTACTACGGCTCTGGATGTTACCATCCAGGCTCAGATTCTGGATCTGATCAATGAGCTGAAGGAAGAGACAGGCACCTCTGTTATGATGATTACCCACGATCTGGGCGTAATTGCCGAGGTTGCGGATGATGTAATGGTAATGTATGCGGGAAAGGTAGTAGAGCATGCTACCTGCGATCAGATCTTTGATGAACCGCTGCATCCCTACACCGCAGGCCTTATGAGCTGTATCCCCAGACTGGACGGCGATGACACAAAGGAATTAAGTGTGATCGAGGGCATGGTGCCAAGCTTTGACGATATGCCTGAGGGCTGTGCCTTCTGTCCAAGATGTCCTTATGCAAAGGAAATCTGCCGAAAGCAGATGCCGGAGTTAGAGGAAGTAAATGGACGCAGGGTGCGTTGCTTTAAATATATGAAAGGATGGGAGGAAAGCGCCAAATGAGCGAACATATAAATGAAACGCCCCTTTTGGAGGTAAAGCATTTAAGAAAGCTTTTCCCGGTGAAACAGACATTCCGGTCCGGAGAAAAGACATTTATCAAGGCTGTGGATGATGTTTCCTTTACCTTAAACCCAAAAGAAACCCTTGGTGTGGTAGGAGAGTCCGGATGTGGAAAATCTACCATGGGACGTTCCGTACTGCGTCTGATCGAGCCTACAGATGGTGAGATCATCTATAAGGGGCAAGATTTTAAAAAGGCGTCCGGTCAGGAGCTCCGGAAAATGCGTGCAGAAATGCAGATTATTTTCCAGGATCCATACGCATCCTTAAATCCCCGTATGACCATCGGTGAAATTATCGAGGAGCCCTTAAAGATCCAGAAGCGTTTCGCTTCAAAGGAAGAGATGAGAGCCCATGTTTTAGAGGTGATGGAGGTCGTAGGTTTAAACCCGAAATATTACAACCGTTATCCTCATGAGTTCTCCGGCGGCCAGCGCCAGAGAATCGGTATCGCAAGAGCCATTGTACTAGGGCCGTCCTTAGTTGTCTGTGACGAGCCAGTTTCCGCTCTGGACGTATCCATTCAGTCACAGGTATTAAATCTTCTGCGCCATCTGCAGGAGTCCATGGGAATGGCATATATTTTTATTTCCCATAACTTAAGCGTTATCCGCCACATTTCCGACCGTGTGATGGTAATGTATCTGGGCCATGTGGTGGAGCTGGCTGATAAACACCAGTTATATGACAATCCCTCCCATCCATATACCCAGGCTCTGCTGTCAGCAATTCCTATGCCGGAGCGCCACAGCACCAGAAAGAAGATCCTGCTTCAGGGCGATCTTCCAAGTCCCGCAGATCCGCCTTCCGGCTGTGTGTTCCATACAAGATGCTTTATGGCTCAGGAAATCTGCTCTGTGCAGAAGCCGGAGCTTAAAGATATCGGCGGCGGCCATATGTGCGCCTGTCATTTCTGCGGGGGATGCCAGAAATAAAATGGATTTAAGCTGTAAATGATGTAAATTACCGACCCGAAGCAGGAAGCACGGGCCGGATCAAAGAAGGAGGCAACAGTTATGAAGATTACGGACATGAAGGTTCACATGATGCAGGTTCCCCTGGTTCGTCCCTTCCGCATTTCTCTGGGTGTAATTACCCATGCGGTGAGCTGCCTGGTGGAGATTGAGACCGACGCAGGGATCACCGGATACGGCGAAGGTTCTCCAGGCCCTCTGATCACAGGCGAAAACCTGCCGGGGACGGTAGAGACCCTGCGTGTGTTCCGTGAAAAGCTCATCGGAATGGATCCAAGAGACATTGAGGGAATCAATGCTGTGATGAACCGTGCGGTTGCTTATGCGGGAACTGCAAAGGCGGCAGTGGATATTGCCTGCCACGATATTCTGGGAAAAGCAGCTGGTCTTCCTCTTTACAAGCTTCTTGGAGGACTTTCCAATACCATTGAAACGGATATGACCGTGGGAATTGATACTCCGGAGCTTATGGCTGCTGCCGCAAAGGAGCATGTGGCTGCAGGCTTCCGTGTGATAAAGACCAAGGTTGGAACGAATATCGCAGACGATATTGCCAGAGTAAAGGCCATCCGTGAGGCAGTAGGCGATGATGTGAAAATCCGTCTGGATGCAAACCAGGGATGGCATGCACGGGAGGCTGTAGAGCTTTTAAAACGCCTTAACGAATACGATATTGAGCTGGTAGAGCAGCCGGTACGCCGCTTTGATTTTGAAGGCTTAAAGTATGTAACTGCCAACAGCCCTGTGCCTGTTATGGCAGATGAGAGCTGCTGGGACTCTAAGGACGCCCTCCGTCTTGTCTCTGAGAGAGCAGTGGATTTCATCAATATCAAGCTGATGAAGTGCGGCGGCCTGTGGGAAGCAAAGAAGATCGTAAATATTGCTGAAGCAGCAGGCGTAGAAATCATGCTTGGCTGTATGGCAGAGGAGAGCGGAATCGCCATCAATGCAGCAGCGGCATTGGGCGCAGCTCTCGGCAACATCACAAGAGCAGACCTGGATGCAAGCTTCTCTTTAAAGGCGCTTCCTTATGAGGGTGGATTTACCATTGAAAATACAAAAGATCTGGTTCTGTCCGAGAATCCAGGACTGGGACTTGTCCGCTTAAAGGAGGAAATGTTCCAATGAGCAGGGCAGTGACAGAGGAAGAAATGACACAGGGGATCAGCCGTCTGGAAGCCCATACCGCCCAGATCATGGAGGAGGCAAAGGCCAGAGGCATTGCCGTAGGCGTGGTAGACCGGACGGGAAGGATCCTTTATGAGAAATACTTTGGTTACCGGGATGAGGAAAAGAAGCTTCCCATTAACCGGGATACTATTTTCGGAATGGCATCTGTGACAAAGTCTTTTACTGCTCTTTCCATCATGCAGATGCAAAAAGACGGGATTCTGTCCGTGGATGACGCAGTATCCGCTTATATTCCAGAATTTACCAATAAAAACCAGAAGGAGCCGGTGCGATTAAGCCATCTGATGAGCCACAGTGGCGGCTACTTCCCCCTTCCAAGAATCGTTGTGGATAAAACTGCTCAGGAAATGGGGATAAAAGACAGTCTGGAAGAGGAACTGGTGGACAGAGAAGACTTTGCGGAGGAAGGAATCCGCAGGGTGGCAGGCCGTCTGGACAGCCAGACCCATTTTACCGGCCGTCCCGGACAGCGCATGAGCTACTGCAACGATGGCTTCGGCCTTCTGTCCGATATTGTACGCCGCCATTCCGGATACGGTTCCTTCAGCGCATATCTGAAGGAGCGTATCTTTAAGCCCCTTGGCATGGAGCGGAGCAATATCAGCTTTCTGCGTAATTCTCTGGATGAAAATGCGGCCACGCTTTACACTCTGGAGGATGGAACATGGCGGGCAGACCATGATTATGAAAACGATGCCTTTGTGCTCCACGGAGGCGGCGCCTTAAAGTCCACTCTGGGCGATATGCTTAAGTATGTTTCCATGTACTTAAACGAGGGAAAGAGCCAGGACGGAACCCAGGTCATTGACCGTGATTCCATTGAGGAAATGTGCCGTCCCAGACAGATCGTAAAGCCGGGCGTTTACTACGGATACGGTCTGGAAATGAGCCAGATGGAGGACATGGTTTTAGTAGAGCACGGCGGAAGCCTTCCGGGCGTATCCTCAAACCTGTGCTTCTGTCCCCAGAAGGGCATCGGAGTGATCGTACTGTGCAATACTATGGATGTGCCGGTGTACTCCATCGGAACTATGGCTCTCCGCCTGTACTGCGGCCTGCCTTTAGAGGCAGAGCGGACAGAGCATATGCCACGGTTCTGGAGTGAAGAGGAGAAACGTGAGCTTGCAGGCGATTACATTTCCGGAGAAGGCGACCGTTTCAGCATCAAAGAGCTGGAAAACGGTGAGCTCTCCATGGAAGTAAACGGCACGCCCATTGAGATGAAGTCCGTTTATCCATGGCAGGGAATGGTAAGAAAGAAATACAGCGACGTATATCTGACCGCGTTCAGAGATGAAAACGGAACGGTATTTGCCGCCAGATACGGAAGCCGTATCTTCCCCAAGGCCTGACATTTACAGGCTGAACGAAGGACGTAAACTTAGAAAGCATATTCAACTGAAAAAGATAAAAGACAGAAAAAGGAGCTTCTGTTCCCGGCCTGAGGGCTGGAATGGGGGCTCTTTTTGTATGCTGTTCCCAAGGTCCTGGCCCCGTTGTCAGGGCTTCTTGACAATGGTTTCTGCTATTGTATAATGGGAACAGGCTGTAAAGGGGCAGCTGTAGATTTTTAATGCGGAGAATACATATGAAATACCAGATCACAGACGGAACGGTTTCTCTGGGCGGAGAAACCGTGCTTTCCCATATTGATTTTGAGATACAGGGAGCCCAGAAAATTGCGGTCGTAGGACGGAACGGAGCCGGAAAAACCACCCTTCTGCGCCTGATTGCAGGAGAGCTGGAACTGGAGCGGGATGACAGACGGCAGGGATCGGGAATCTGCTGTTCCAGAAAACTGACGATCGGGATGCTGGGACAGCAGGCGCTGCTCCATGAGGAGCGCACCGTGGAGGAATACCTGATGAGCCGCTGTCCGGCAGAAGGGCTTTTTGACAGGGAGCGGTTCGAATACGAACGGGAATATGACTGCCTGTTTACAGGACTTGGTTTTAAAAAAGAAGATAAAAAGCGGCCTTTAAGCACATTTTCAGGAGGAGAACGGACAAAGGCTGCATTGGCCGGACTGCTTCTTGAGAAACCGGATATCCTTCTTTTGGATGAGCCAACCAACCATCTGGATATGGAAACAGTTCAGTGGCTGGAAGGGTATTTAAGAAATTATGATCGGGCGGTGGTTATGGTAAGCCATGACCGCTTCTTTTTAGACCGTACGGCACAGATCGTATACGAGCTGGAGGACAGGAAGCTTACAAAATATCCGGGAAATTATACAGCCTACCGGGAGAAGAAACGAAAGGATTACGAGCTTCAGAAAAAGGCCTATATCCGCCAGCAGGAGGAGATTGCCCGGCAGGAGGAGCTGATCCGCCGGTTTAAGAACAAACCGGCCAAGGCCTCCTTTGCCAGATCCAGAAAAAAGATGTTAGAGCGCATGGAACGGGTGGAAGCGCCCAGAGAGGATACGGCACACATTTTTACCGGGGAGATCCTTCCTGCGGTGCCCGGAAGCAAATGGGTTCTTGAGGCGGAGCATTTAAAGATCGGTTATGAAGGCCATCCGCTTTTGGAACTGAGCCTACGGATGAGAAAGGGGCAGAAGATCGCTCTTTTAGGGGAAAATGGAGCGGGAAAGACTACATTTTTAAAGACAGCCGCCGGATTCCTTCCTCCGGTGGATGGAGTCTGCTCTCTTGGAAATAATATTACCATCGGCTATTTTGACCAGTATTCCTCAGCCATTGAGTCGGAACAAACGGTAGCGGAGCATTTTTCAGAGCTTTTCCCGTCCCTGAACCAGAAGGAGGTGCGGACGATCCTGGGCTCCTATCTCTTTCTGGGAAAGGAGGCTTCCAGAAAAGTAAGCTCCCTGTCCGGCGGGGAAAAGGCCAGACTGGTGCTGGCAGAGCTTTTGCAGAGCCGCCCCAATTTCCTGATTCTGGATGAGCCCACCAACCATATGGATATACAGGCAAGAGAAACTCTGGAATCTGCCTTTCAGGCTTATCAGGGAACCATTCTTTTTGTAAGCCATGACCGGTATTTTATCCGGCAGGTGGCAAAGTCGGTGCTTATATTTGAGGGCGCAAGGGCTATGTATTACCCCTTTGGATATGAGCACTATCTGGAACGGCTGGAAAAGGAAAAAGAAGGACTTTCACCGGCAGCACGGATTCAGGCGGAGGAGCAGGCTCTGATCGCTGGCTTAAAGGCGGTTCCCAGGGCGGAACGCCACAGGCTGAGAGAGATTCCCACTGAAGAAGCCTATGACCAGTGGAGGCTTAAAATGGCAGAGGATGCCATGAAAGAGGCGGCAGGGCAGGCAGAGGAGCAGATGAAGGTATGGGAGGAGAACCGTCTGAAACGTCTGTGGGAGCAGGCCGAGGAGCAGCCAGCTTCCGCTTTGGAAGCCCAGCCGTTGGAGGATATAGCGCCTCTGTGGGAGAAGTGGCATCAGGCCTGCATGGACTGGTATGAGATATGGAGTGAGCTGCACCCGGAGCCGGAGGCGCCTGAACCGGAAAAGTTCGCTGATTTGGAATCAAAGGAGGATGCAGAATGATACTGATAAAAAATGCAGACGTATATGCACCGGAGCATCTGGGGATTAAGGATGTGCTGATATGCGGAGCACAGATTGAGGCAGTGGGAGAAGGGCTGGAAGGAGGAAGCGGCTGCCGGATCATAGATGCAGAGGGAAAAAAGCTGACGCCGGGACTGATTGACCGCCATGTCCATGTGACCGGAGGAGGCGGAGAAGGAAGTTTTCATACCCGTACGCCCCAGATACAGCTTTCATCTGTTATAAGAGCTGGGATCACGACTCTGGTGGGCCTTCTGGGAACAGATGATGTAAGCCGTACGCCGGAGGATCTGATCGCCAAGGTAAAGGCCTTAAAGGAGGAAGGAATTTCAGCGTATGCCCTCTGCGGCGCTTATGGTGTGCCTTCCCCTGCCATTACAGGAAGCATAAAGAAGGATATTGCCTTTATTGATGAGATTTTGGGTTTAAAGCTGGCAGTCTCCGACCACAGAGCACCCAATATTTCCACAGAGGAGCTGATCCGTCTGGCAAGCGATGTGCGGACTGCAGGCATGATCAGCGGAAAGTGCGGCTGTGTGGTGCTTCATATGGGGGATGGAAAAAAGATGCTGAGTCAGGTTTTTGAGGCACTGGAGGAGACGGAGATTCCCGTGAAAACCTTTCAGCCCACCCATGTAAACCGTAATCATGAGCTGTTTCTGGACAGCCTTAAGCTGGCGAAGCTTGGAGGAACCATTGATCTGACCTGTGAGGATTTTCCTCATGGTTTGATCGAAGGCGGGAAGGATCCTGTGATCGGACTTTTAGAGGAAGCCCGCCGGGCCGGTGTTCCAATGGAGCGGATGACTTTAAGCTCAGACGGACAGGGAAGCTGGTCCAATTATGACGAATATGGAAACCTGGTGGAAATGGGGGTTACGGATGTGGGAAATATGTATGCCCAGCTTCGTTCGCTGGTATTAAACGGAGGGTTTGTACTTTCAGAGGCTCTCTCCTTTTTCACTTCCAATCCTGCAAAGGCCCTGGAGCTGTTCCCGAAAAAAGGCTGTATCGCGCCGGGAGCGGACGCAGATCTGCTTTTAATGGGAGAAGCCCTTGCTCTGGATACGGTGATCGCCAGAGGGCGGGTGATGATGGAGGCAGGAGAACTGCTTGTAAAGGGAACGTATGAAACATTTTAATCTCTAAAGTCAAGTCTTTTCTTACCGGCAAAATACTCAAAAAACAGAACATATCTTTGTGCAGGATACCAGTTTCCTTTTTATGTAAAAAAATATAAGATAGTTCAGGTAAGCGCTTACAATACAGAATATTTAGAAAACACTGAATCCATACACAGGAGGTACACCCATGAACATGTGGACAGAGGATCTGGTACTGCCGGAAGAACTGCGGAAGGAACGTCTGCAGAAGGAACCGGCCAGCTACACAGCCTGGATTCTGGGAAAATCCGGAAAAACACAGGAAAAGAAGAGAAAAGCAGTGATAATCTGTCCGGGAGGCGGATATGAGCATCTTTCTCCCAGAGAGGGAGAACCCATTGCCATGAAATATCTGGCCATGGGCTATCATGTGTTTGTGCTTCACTATAGTCTGGCTCCGGAGCGGTTTCCCACAGCCTTAAGGGAGCTGGCTCTGCTTACGGCAAAGATACGGGAGCATGCAGACGAATGGAGGATTGATTCAGAGGGAATCATCGTATCTGGCTTTTCTGCCGGAGGCCATCTGGCTTTGAGCCTGGGGGCTCACTGGGATAAGGAATGGCTGTCAGGGCCTCTGGGATTAACACCTGAGCAGATCCGCCCTAATGGGCTTATCCTCTGCTATCCGGTAGTGACGGCAGGAGAAGGCTGCCACAGAGGCTCGGTGGAACGTCTCTTGTGGGGACAGATGCTTACGGAAGAGGAGCAGATGATCCCGGAGCGCGGGATGGAAGAAAAGGAAATGCTGAGAGAGTTGATTTCTCTTGAAAAGCAGGTCGGTTCCCATACACCTCCTGTGTTTTTATGGCATACCGTAACAGACCAGACGGTTCCGGTGAGAAACGCTCTGGTTTTGGCAGAGGCCCTGATAAAGAGCGGCGTTTCTTTGGAGCTTCACCTTTATCCCGTTGGACGCCACGGACTTGCCCTGGCGACGGAGGAAACGGCAGACGGGCAGGAGAGCAATATAGAGCCACAGTGCCAGAGCTGGATCGTTCTGGCGGAAAAATGGCTGGAGCATTTTTAGAACAGGATAAATAAAACAGGACATGAAAAGACGAGACATAGGAAAGCTTCTACTCATCGGTCTGGCAGCTGCGGGCCTTCAGGGCTGCAGCCAGACGGCGGAAACAACAGCGGCAGACGTAGAGAAACCACAGGTACAGACAGAGGCAGAAACGGACGCAGCTTCTGAAACGAAAACAGCAGAAGAGCACACCTGGCAGTTTACATATTTCGGCACATCTACCAACGAAAAGTCAAATACCATGGCAGAGGGAGGAAGCCTGAAAAATGGGATTTCTCTTACCTCCTGTACGGTAAAGGAAGACGGAAGCATTGACAAAAAAGGCGGAAAATTTGCAGCAGGAGAAGGCTATGACGGCATTTCCTTTTATTATACAGTCATTGACCCTGAAACAGAGAATTTCCGTTTAAAGGCAGACGTAACCATTGACTATATCAATCCCAAGCCGGACGGCCAGGAGGGAGTAGCCATTATTGCCAGAGACAGTATTGGTGAGGATACAGTGGCAGACTGCTCCTTTTTTACAAATTCCGCGGCAGTCATCGGAAGCAGTTTAAGCTATTATGATGAGGACGGCACAAAGACCTCCATGAAGGACGGCATCGGATACCGGATGATCACAGGAGTAGAATCGGACACTACGCCGCCGGAGGCAGGAAAGCTGACTCTGGATTCAGAGGCATTTGACAAGGAAACACTGCTGACAGCGGGAGAAACCTACACCATGGAGCTGCGAAAGACCAATACAGGATATGAGGCAGCTTATTATGACAAAGAGGGAAATGAATATTCCCGCACCCTGTATGGTGCTGAGAACCTGAATGTAATTGATAATTCAGTTTATGCAGGATTTGCTGTAGCCAGAGGCTGCAATGCCACTTTTAACAACATTGAATTTGAGGTAACAGACCCGGCAAAAGATGCGCCTGCAGAGGAACGTCCTGTAGAAAAGGAAAATGTAAGCTTTACCTTCCTTTCCTCCAATACGTCCGGTTCCAGCGAGTATCCCCTTTCCTTTAAGACGAATGCAGACGGTACGGCTGTGATCTCCGATAAAGAAGGAAATGCTTTGGATACTCTGGAAGTAAAGGCAGAGGTTCCGGTAAAGGCTTCCTATCCGGTAAAAGAGGGAGAAAATCATTTTATCATCGCATTTACTCCCAAAGAGGGATATAAGATCAATGAATATACAGAGCTTGCAAATTACGGAACTGTTTCTTTTGATGAGACAGTAAGCTGCCGTATCTTATCCGGTGATACCATCTTTATTTCCAAAGACGGCACACCTGATGGGACGGGAACAAAGGAAGCTCCCATTGATCTGGCAACGGCGTTCTGGTATGGGGCTCCCGGACAGAGCTTTGTAATGGAAGGAGGTACCTATACTTTTAAGGAAGGGCTGACCGTTCTGCGCGGCGTAGATGGAACAGAGGATGCGCCCATTGTTCTGGCTCCGGCAGAGGGAGAAAGGGCAGTTCTGGACTTTGCAAAGGAAGGCACAGGCCTTCAGATTTGGGGGGATTACTGGCATATTAAAAATATTGACGTATGCAATGCCTCCGACGGAAACTGTGGAATCCGCCTTTCAGGCCATCACAATATTTTAGAGGGAATTAAGACCTATAATAACGGAAACACCGGCCTTCAGGTCAGCGGAACATCCGAGGAGACCATTGATATGTGGCCTTCGGACAACCTGATCTTAAACTGTACCTCCTATAATAACTGCGATGAAGCCATGGAGGATGCAGATGGCTTTGCAGCCAAGCTGACCTGCGGAGAAGGAAATGTGTTCCGGGGCTGCATTGCTGCCTATAATGCAGATGACGGCTGGGATCTCTTTGCCAAGATCGCCACAGGAAAAATCGGAGCAGTGACCATTGAGGACTGCGTGGCATTTAAAAACGGTTATGTGTATGATGAATCCGGCAGCGTGATCGATGCTGGAAACGGAAACGGATTTAAAATGGGAGGCAGCGGCATCAGTGGCCATCATGTGTTAAAAAACAGCATTACCTACGAAAACAAAGCAAAGGGCATTGATTCCAACAGCTGTCCGGATATTGAAATCTACAATAATGTTTCTTTTAACAATGAAGGCCCTAATATTGCCATCTATACCGCCAACCGGGCAGATACGGCCTATGTGGCAGAGGGGAATATTTCCTATGGCACAGGGGAAGGCCACAGTGAGGACATTCAGCTGAAGGGTCAGGATGAAAGCAGCATTTACAGCGAAACCAATTATTTCTATCATGAGGACACGAAGGCCTACGAAAACAGCAAGGGAGAGAAGGTAACGGACGACTGGTTCGTATCCCTGGATACTACTGTGATGCCGAAACGGGCAGAGGATGGTTCCCTCCTGTTAAACGGACTTCTGGAGAGAAAATAAACCATAAAAAGAGGACAGAGAATCCCTGTTTAGGGGGTGACTCTGTCCTTTTAAAATGCTACAATCAATCTTTAGAAAGTCTTTTATATTTTATACACCTTATTTTTGTTTTTATATTTTATCATATGGATGTAAGGAGGAAACAGATATGAGTGGGGATCGGATCCTGTTAGTGGAGGATGATAAAGAGATACGGGAAGGTGTGGAAATCTTTTTAAAAAGCCAGGGATATGAGGTTTTTCAGGCAGCCGACGGCCTTGAGGGCCTGGAAATCCTTAAAAATCAGCCTATCGATCTTGCAATTGTAGATGTGATGATGCCGCGGATGGACGGTATTACCATGGTAGCAAGACTGCGGGAAAGTTTCGACTTTCCAGTACTTTTCCTATCTGCAAAATCAGAGGAAGTAGATAAGATACTGGGGCTGAACATGGGGGCGGATGATTACATTACAAAGCCCTTTACGCCAATGGAGCTTTTAGCCAGAGTGAATTCCCATCTGAGACGTTATCACCGCTTTATGGACCGTTTGCATTCAAGGGCAGAAGAAAGCGCACGGATTTACCGGGCCGGAGGCCTGGAGGTAAATGAGGATACGGTAAGCGTTACCATTGATGACCGGCCGGTAAAGGTAACGCCCATCGAATTTAAGATCCTTCTGCTTTTGATACGCAATCCGGGCCGGGTATTCCCGGCAGATGAGATTTATGAACGGGTGTGGAACGAACGGGCCATCAATACGGATACGGTTATGGTTCATATCCGCAATCTCCGCGAAAAGATAGAAGTAAATCCGAAAGAACCAAAATATTTAAAGGTGGTGTGGGGAGTTGGATACAAGATTGAAAAACAGCCGTAGCAGGCACTGGATCGGCGTACTGCTGATCGTGATACTGGTAATCGTATCTGCGGCAGCAACTGTGGGATTTTATCCCTATATGAAACAAAAAGCTGTAAATCAGAGCAGCCTAAGCCGGCAGGAATGGGAAAATGACACCGGACGCTTTGACAATCTAGCAACACAGGTTATGAATTTCAGCTATGTGATCTGGCATCAGCAAAAGCAGGAGGAAAAGGGCGGGATTTTGACCTATTCCCAGACCTTTTTGCCGGGACTGGATGAAAAGATAGCCAAAGCAGAGAAAGACGCATACATGGAAGAAGACATCACTTATGAGGGTGAGTATGAGCTCCCGGAGCAGACGGATCAGTTGGAAATGATGCATGAAGCCCAGTCTCAGATCGAAGAACTGGGACGGCGCTGGGAAGAGATGTATGAACGCTACAATGGAACTCTGATCCGTTACATGGTCACAGGCCCTGACGGACAGTGTCTGCGCAGCAATGTAATTGATGCAGAAAGTGTGTTTTCAAGGGGAATCGGGGCGAATGAAATCCGGTTTACGGCGGAATTTGCTTCCGGAGGCAGATTAAGTATTTCCGATATAGCGGGAGATGGGGACAGCTGCAGCCGTATGTTCCAGTCAATGACCTCCTATGAGTTTTATGATCCTATTGAGACCCGTCTGGGAAGCCAGTACCGCAGCAGCGGAGTGGAGTTTCAGGGGCCAAAGGATATGAAGATTCATTTTATCTGTGATCTATCCAATGCGGGCAGCAGTTTTTATGGCAGTGATATAGAGAAAACAGGGGTTAGAAGCTGGGATTACCAGAGCGGAGGCGGATATTTTTCCGTTGTATGTGCGATCGCGGCAGTGATTACGCTCACAGCTCTTGCACTTCCGGGAATCCGTTCCCTGGAGATAGGACGCAGCGCACTGTGCCGTTTGTCCTTTGAACCCCTATGTGCCAGTGGAACGCTGTGGTTCGCTACTGTGATCAGCAGTATTCCGGTAGATCTGATCCATGCAACCATGGAAGGCCGTTTATCCAGAGAGTGGCTGCAGGCCGGATTTACAGATGGAGCGGCGCATATGATGACGCTGCTGATCAATGTCATGTTCTGGATCATCATTTACGGTATTCTTTACTGGGGAATTACCTGTATACGGGCCGTATTTACTCTGGGACTGTGGCGCTATTTTAAGGAACGCACCTGGCTTGGACGATTTTTGCGCTTTTGCAAGCGCTGGACTCTGAAGGGTCTGGATCTCTTTTCCAATACAGACTGGGAAGGAAAGTCCACGCGGATCATTGGAAAGGCTGTGATTGCCAATTTTATTATTCTGGCTCTCATTTCCTGCCTGTGGTTCTGGGGGATTGGGGCGTTAGTAATCTACTCTCTGGTACTGTTTTTCCTTTTTAAGAAATACTGGGGAAAAATGGAGGAAAAATATCAGCTTCTCTTAAAGGGCATTAATGCCATGGCAGAGGGAAATCTGGATGTGGAGTTTGATGAAGATCTGGGGATTTTTGAGCCTTTCAAGGAACAGCTTTCCCATATCCGGGACGGATTTAAAAAAGCAGTGTCCCAGGAGGTAAAAAGCGAGCGTACCAAATCGGAGCTGATCACCAATGTATCCCATGATCTAAAGACGCCTTTGACGGCGATTATCACTTATATCAATCTTTTAAAGCAGGAAAATCTGTCAGAAGAGGAGCGCAGCTCCTATATCCAGGTACTAGACCGCAAAGCCATGCGCTTGAAGGAGCTGATCGAAGATCTTTTTGAGGTCAGCAAGGCAAACAGCGGTACCGTGACCCTCCACCTGGAAGAGGTGGAGATTGTCAGCTTGTTAAAGCAGGTGCGCTGCGAGCTGGCCGACAAGATTGAAAAGAGCGGTGTGGACTTCCGTTTCCAGCTGCCGGAGGAAAAAATATACCTTCATCTGGACGGTCAGAAAACCTGCCGTATCTTTGAAAACCTCATGGTAAATATTACAAAGTATGCCATGAAGGGAACCAGAGCCTATATCCAGATCAGGCGGGAGGAAAACGGCTATGTGGCTGTTTCTATGCGAAATATTTCAGAACATGAATTAACGGTATCCCCGGATGAGCTCACAGAGCGCTTTGTACGGGGGGATGAATCCCGCAATACGGAAGGCTCCGGCCTGGGGCTTGCCATTGCAAGAAGCTTTACTGAGGCCCAGGGCGGTACGATGAAGCTGGAAGCAGAGGATGACCTCTTTAAGGTTACCGTCCGCTGGAAGGAGGAGAAGATGGAAAAACCTCCCGTCCATAGGGAACCAGTGGAGGAAGCCGATTCCCTGAAATCTGCCGATTTGCAGCCTGTCGATCCACAGGTTTCAGATGTACAGCCCGTCAGTTCGCAGCCCTCTGGTTTGCAGCCTTCCGGTTCACGTCCGCCGGTTCCGGCCTCATTTACCTGGTGGGATCCTGAAAAAAATGAGATGTTAGAGGAACAGGAAGAAGAGAAGGAAACGGATGAACCATAAATAAAAGCTTCCCCGCAGACGATCAGATGGTCCGTCCTGCGGGGAAGCTTTTTATTTAAGGGGATGCCGGAGTGACGCCGGCATCTCTGTTTTTAGTTCCGATCAGTGCTGATTAATACTTCTCTTTACATAGCTGGTATGGAGCAGATGGTGCGCCTTTTCGCTTCCGGGCTCGCCCAGATAGGTGGCATATAACTCCTTAATCGCCGTATTTTCATGGGATTTGCGGATGGTATTTGCCTCATCGCTGTCATAGAGAACCTTAGCTCTTAAGCCGCGGATATCCACCGTGTTGCGGATATAACCCGGCTGCTGAGGCTGGCCGCCGCCGTTGACACAGCCGCCGGGACAGCCCATGATCTCGATGAAGTGGTAATCTGCCTCTCCTGACTTTACCTTTTTAAGTAGCTCTCTGGCATTTCCAAGGCCGGAGGCGACCGCTACCTTTACATCCATATCTGCCACATGATAGGTGGCTTCCTTGATGCCTGCAGCGCCGCGGACCTCGTGAAATTCAAGCTTTGGAAGCTCTTCGCCGGTAAGTGTCTCAACTGCAGTTCTTAATGCAGCCTCCATAACGCCTCCCGTAGCGCCGAAGATCACGCCTGCACCGGAGCCAAGGCCTAAAGGCTCGTCAAAGCTCTCATCCGGCAGATCCAGGAAGCGGATCCTTGCCTTGCGGATCATCCGGGCCAGCTCTCTGGTGGTGATGGAGATATCCACATCCGGAACGCCGTTTGCCGCCTCGTCCTCTCTTCCGATCTCGAACTTCTTTGCCGTACAGGGCATAACGCTGACAGATACGATATCCTTTGGATCAATGCCCATCTTCTCAGCATAGTAGGATTTGGCAATGGCTCCGAACATCTGCTGAGGGGATTTGCAGGTGGAAAGATTTTCCGTCATATCCGGGAAATAGTGCTCACAGTATTTAACCCAGCCGGGAGAACAGGAGGTGATCATAGGCAGGACACCGCCGTTTTTCACGCGGTCTAAAAATTCATGTGCCTCCTCCATGATGGTCAAGTCAGCGGAAAAGTCTGTATCAAATACGCGATCAAATCCCAGACGGCGCAGGGCGGCAGCCATCTTTCCTTCCACATTGGTGCCGATGGGAAGGCCGAATTCTTCGCCTAAAGCGGCACGGACAGCAGGAGCAGTCTGTACGATCACATGCTTGGAAGGATCTGCAATGGCTGCAAATACCTCGGACGTGCAGTCCTTTTCCTGAAGGGCTCCCGTAGGACAGACGGCAATACACTGGCCGCAGGATACACAGGAGGTCTCGCCAAGGCCCATACCGAAGGCAGAGCCGATTTCAGTTGCAAAGCCCCGGTTGTTGGCGCCGATGACGCCAATCCCCTGTACCTCGCTGCAGACTGCCACGCAGCGGCGGCAGAGAATACATTTGCTGTTGTCACGGATCATATGGGCGGCAGAGGTATCGATCTCAGAGGGTGTGGTCTCGCCGTCATAATAGCCCTCATCCTCTACGCCAAGCTCTCGTGCCAGCTCCTGAAGCTCGCAGTGTCCGCTGCGTACGCAGGACAGGCAGGAGCGGTTATGGTTGGATAATAAAAGCTGGATGGTCTTTTTTCTGGAATCCATGACCTTTGGAGTATTGGTAAATACTTCCATTCCGTCTTCCGCAGGATATACGCAGGAAGTAACCAGCTTTCCATTTTTTAATTCGACAATACATACGCGGCAGGCGCCGATTTCGTTGATCTCTTTTAAGAAGCATAAGGTAGGGATCTCGATATGCGCCAGTCTTGCTGCCTCCAGGATGGTTGAGCCCTTGGGAGCAGTGATTTCAATGCCGTTGATTTTCAGTTTGATCGTTTCCATCGTCTATTCCCTCCCTTTTATTTTTTGTAGATTGCGCCGAACTTACATTTCTCCATGCAGGCACCGCACTTGATGCACTTGTTCTGATCAATAATGTGCGGATTCTTTACAGAGCCGATGATTGCTCCGGCAGGACAGGTGCGGGCGCACAGAGTACAGCCGCGGCACTTGTCACGGTCAATGTTGTAGGATAAGAGCGCCTTGCAGACGCCGGCAGGACAGCGCTTCTCCTTGATATGGGCCTCGTACTCGTCGCGGAAATAGCGCAGGGTGGACAGCACCGGATTGGGGGCTGTCTGTCCCAGGCCGCAGAGGGAATTGTTCTTTACATAGTAGCAGAGTTCTTCCAGCTTATCCAGGTCAGCCATATCGGCCTGTCCCTTGGTGATCTTTGTGAGGATTTCAAGCATACGTTTGGTGCCGATACGGCAGGCAGTACACTTGCCGCAGGATTCCTCCACAGTAAATTCAAGGAAGAATTTGGCAATGTCTACCATACAGTCATCCTCATCCATAACGATCAGACCGCCGGAGCCCATCATGGAACCTATGGCAATCAGGTTGTTATAGTCAATGGGGATATCAAAGTGTTCAGCCGGGATACAGCCGCCGGAAGGTCCTCCGGTCTGTGCGGCCTTGAACTTCTTTCCGCCGGGGATGCCGCCGCCGATTTCCTCGATTACGGTCCTTAGGGTGGTTCCCATGGGAACCTCTACCAGACCGGTGTTGTTGATCTTGCCTCCCAGGGCAAATACCTTGGTGCCCTTGGACTTTTCCGTACCCATGGAAGCAAACCATTCTGGACCGTTTAAGATGATCTGAGGGATATTGGCGTAGGTTTCTACGTTATTTAAGATGCTTGGCTTTCCGAATAAGCCCTTCTGCGCCGGGAATGGAGGACGGGGCCTTGGCTCACCGCGTTTTCCCTCAATGGAGGTCATAAGAGCCGTTTCCTCGCCGCAGACGAAAGCGCCTGCGCCCAGACGGAGGTCAATATCAAAATCAAAGCCGGTTCCGAAAATGTTTTTGCCTAAAAGTTCCATGTCGCGGGCCTGCTTGATGGCAATCTGCAGGCGTTCTACTGCGATGGGGTATTCGGCACGGACGTAGATATAGCCCTGGTTTGCACCGATGGCATAGCCGGCGATGGCCATGGCCTCCAGCACTGCATGGGGATCGCCCTCCAGCACGGAACGGTCCATAAATGCGCCGGGATCGCCCTCGTCTGCATTACAGCAGACATACTTCTGGTCTGCGTCGTTCTGACGGCAGAGCTTCCATTTTAAGCCGGTGGGGAAGCCTGCGCCTCCGCGGCCTCTCAGGCCTGCGTCTAAAAGGGTCTGGATCACATCCTCCGGGGTCATTTCCGTAAGAACCTTTCCCAGAGCCTGATAGCCGCCGGTTCCGATGTATTCTTCGATATTTTCAGGGTCAATAACACCGCAGTTGCGAAGGGCGATACGGTGCTGCTTCTTATAAAAGTCTGTGTCGCTTAAGGCCTTGATGCCTCCAGTGGGGCTTACGGTCTCCTGATAGAGAAGACGGGTTACTACACGACCCTTTAAGAGATGTTCGGATACGATCTCAGGGATGTCTCCGGGCTGTACCATTGAATAAAAGGTAGCATCCGGGTAAACGATCATAATCGGGCCCAGGGCACAGAGGCCGTGGCAGCCGGTTTCTACAACCGCTACTTCCTCCTCCAGTCCCTGGCGTTTTAATTCATTTTTTAATATATCCATGATCTGGGGGCTTCCGGAAGAGGTACATCCGGTACCGCCGCAGACAAGCACATGTGAACGATACATAGATAGTCCCTCCTTTATTTTAATCCTGCAGCGCCCATGGTATATTTCTCAACCGGGTGTCCGCCGACCAGATGGCGCTCGATCACCTCTAAGGCCTTGTCAGGGTTCATTTTTACATATGTAATTTTGTCCTTGCCGGGTTCCATGATCTCAACAATGGGTTCATACTGGCACAGCCCGATGCAGCCGGTCTGAGTTACGCTGATGCGGTCTGTAAGGCCTCTGGACTGGATCTCCTGGGCAAAGGTATTGAGAACAGGTCTGGCACCTGCGGCGATTCCGCAGGTGGCCATGCCTACTACTACGCGGGTATGGTTATGGTCTTCCGCGCGCAGGTTTACCTGGCTCTGCATCCGTTCGCGGATGGCCTGTAATTCAGCAAGAGTTTTCATGGGTTATAAACCTCCTTCTGTCTAAGGGGCAGCGGTCACAGCGATGCGCCGCCGTCGGTTTCCTTCTGATTTTCATTCAGAAATTCCAAAATATAGGCGGATACTTCCGGCGTATTTAATGGAATACCGCCAAGGATCTCCTTCATCTGCCTGGTATCAAGGGTAAAGGAAGCTCCGTTGTATGTATATGTATAGCAAAAATCCGTGTCCGGATGATACACGATCAGGTTGTGGATGGTGCTGTTTATATCCCCCAGAGGCATACGGTCAATGTGGGATAAGCCAAATTCGGCAGTCACCTCTGTGCCTTCTCCAATCTGGGAATGGATGGAAAAGCTCCCTCCGGCGCTTTCGGCAGCCATTTTAAAAAAAGGAACGCCCAGTCCTACCTTCCGCGTTGTGCGGGTGGTGTAAAAGGGGTCTGTTACATGGGAAAGCTGTTCTTCGCTCATGCCGCAGCCATTATCCCCGATCTGTATGGTCAGACGGTCGGCGTCTGTATCTGCTGTGACGTTTATAGTCACAAGAGAGGCGCCTGCCCGTGTGGAATTTTCTGCTACATCCAGTATATTTAAGGAAATTTCCGGCATCATAGGCTAGTTATACTTGGCTAAAATGCCCGGAATGTCGTCGGGGGTAAGACGGCCGTAAACTTCTCCGTTGATCATCATAACAGGAGCCAGTCCGCAGGCGCCTACACAGCGGCAGGAATCCAGTGAGAATTTGCCGTCCGGTGTACACTCACCGTTGGTAATCCCTAAAATTTCCTCCAGCTTGTGAAAGATTTCCCCGGAACCCTTCACATAGCAGGCTGTTCCCAGACAGACAGAAATTTTATACTGTCCCTTGGGCTGTAAGGCAAACTGTGCATAAAAGGTCGCTACGCCGTAAACCTTTTCTAACGGAACCTCCATCTCGTCTGAGATGATGGTCTGCACTTCAATGGGAAGATATCCATAAATTTCCTGAGCCTTCTGCATCACCGGCATCAGAGCGCCCGGCTGGCTTTTAAGATCAGCAATTACCGCTTTCAGCGCGGCCTCCTGCTCAGGTGTTCCCCGAAAGGGAACCGTCTGTTTTTTGCACGCCATCGTTTTTACCTCCTCGTCGTTGTACATTATGCAATGTGTTAATATTCTAACACATATAGTCAAAAAAATCTACATTTCTGGGAAAATGTGTCAAAAACTTTGTGTGGAATTGCGGATAAAATGTGCAAAAACAGAGACATATTTATTGAAAGAATTGGGGATAAATGATATGCTGACAGTAGCCGGAAACACAGAACCAAACAGGTAGGAGAGAACGCGTATGACAGTGAGAGATGTAAGAGAGGTATTAGGCGCCAGGGTGCTGGCCGGAGAGGAGCATCTGGACAGGGAGGTAAGGTCTGCCTGCGGCTCTGATATGATGAGCGATGTGCTGGCATTTTCAAAGGATCATTCCGTACTGCTGACAGGATTGTGCAATCCCCAGGTGATCCGTACAGCAGAGATGCTTGATATTGTGTGCATTATATTTGTGAGAGGAAAAAAGCCGGATGAAAGTATGCTTGAGATGGCAAGGGAGAGGGATCTTGTGGTTCTTGCCACCGGACACAGGATGTTTTCTTCCTGCGGAATGCTTTATCAGGCAGGGCTTAACAGCGGGGCAATCTAGAGAGTGCTGCGCTGATACGACGATATATGGAAATTCAGGAAGGAAAGATTTTCTATGGAAGAAGCAATTATTTTAAAATATCCCATATCCGGAGAGGATTTTACACGGGCAGGGGAAGCCAGCAGCGATGTAAAGCGCAAGCTCAAGCAGATGGGGGTGAATCCGGAGGCCATCCGGAAGGTGGCCATCGCCATGTATGAGGGGGAGATCAATATGGTAATCCATGCAGACGGAGGGGAGATTACAGTAGAGATTACTCCGGAAAAGATCGATATGATCCTGGATGACAAAGGGCCGGGGATTAAGGATGTGGAGCTGGCGATGCAGGCCGGATATTCCACGGCTCCGGATGAGATCCGTTCTCTGGGCTTTGGAGCGGGGATGGGGCTTCCCAATATGAAAAAATATTCAGACCAGATGGAGATCGATACCCGGATCGGAGAGGGAACAAAGATCACCATGACAGTATATATCTGAGGGGGTGGAGGAATGGATAAATTCTATCATTCCGTGCGGCTTGACCCTTCTCTGTGCAAAGGCTGCATTAACTGCATTAAGCGCTGTCCTACAGAGGCCATCCGCGTCCGAGGGGGAAAGGCAAGCATCAATAAAAAGTTCTGCATAGACTGCGGAGAGTGCATCCGCGTCTGCCCTCATCATGCAAAACACGCAACCTACGATAAGCTGGATACGATGAATCAGTACGAATATACGGTGGCGCTTCCGGCGCCGTCTCTGTACAGCCAGTTCAACAATCTGGATGACTCTAATATTGTGTTAAAGGCCCTTCTTCGTATGGGCTTTGATGATGTATTCGAGGTCAGCGCGGCGGCAGAGCTGGTCAGTGAAGCCACCAGACAGTACATATCCGATCATGAGGAACAGCTTCCTTTGATCAGTACCGCCTGTCCTTCTGTGGTGCGGCTGATCCGGGTGCGTTTTCCATCCCTGATTCCTCACCTGCTTCCTTTAAATCCCCCGGTAGAGGTAGCGGCTATTCTGGCGGCCAGAAGGGCCATGGAGAAAACGGGGCTTCCCAGAGAGAAGATAGGAATTATGTTTATTTCTCCCTGCCCCTCCAAGGTAACCTATGTGAGAGCGCCTCTTGGTACGGAAAAGAGCCAGGTGGACAAGGTGCTTGCTATCAAGGATGTGTATCCCAGACTGTTAGCAGCCATGAAGTCGGTAGCGGGAGAGGATTATCCAGCTATTGGAACTTCCGGAAAAATCGGCATCAGCTGGGGGCACAGCGGCGGGGAAGCCAGCGGGCTGTTTACGGAAAATTATCTGGCAGCGGACGGTATTGAAAATGTGATCCGTGTGTTAGAGGATATGGAAGATCAGAAGTTTACCAATCTGAAATTTGTGGAGCTGAACGCCTGCAACGGAGGCTGTGTGGGCGGTGTGCTTACGGTGGAAAATCCCTATGTGGCAGAGGTGAAGCTAAAGCGCCTGCGCAAATATATGCCTGTTGCCAGAAACCATATGGAGGATGGTGAGCTGGATGCGGTAAAATGGACAACGCAGATCCAGTTTGAACCCGTATTTAATCTGGGAAATAATATGATGGAAAGCTTTCTGCGTTTAAATCAGGCGGAGCGGCTTGTGAAGAAATTTCCGGGACTGGACTGCGGTTCCTGCGGAGCTCCTACCTGTAAAGCCCTGGCGGAGGACATTGTCCGGGGAGAGGCCAGTGAGACCGACTGCGTGTATTATCTGAGAGAAAATCTCCACAGGCTTTCTGAGGAGGTAGCCATACTGGCAGACGATCTTCACAGCAAGGATAAAAGCAGCCAGGATACCTTAAATACATTAAAAGAGTGCATACGGCGGATTTCGGATGAGATGTCTTCTCTGGACAGCCGGGAAGAGGGGGAGGAAGAATGACCGTACAGGAACTGATTGATAAAAATGTTTTTCAGGAGATTAATATAGGGGACGATACAGACCGGAGCATCACAAAGCCCTTTTGCTGCGATCTTTTAAGCATTGCCATGGGACGGGCTCCGGCAGGCTGTGCCTGGGTTACGGTAATGGGAAACTTAAATACGCTGGCAGTGGCAGCTCTTGCGGATGCGGCCTGTGTGATTCTGGCAGAGGGCGCCATGCTGGATGAGGCTGCTGTGAAGAAGGCTGCTCTTCAGGGGATCACGGTGCTGCGGACAGAGGAACCGGTATTTGAGACGGCCCTGGCTGTAAAGGAGCTGTTAAAATGACAGAGCTGGCATATGATCTTCATATCCATTCCTGCTTATCGCCCTGTGGGGATGATGATATGACGCCGGCCAATATTGCGGGAATGGCAGCGTTAAAAGGGCTGGATGCAGTGGCTCTCACAGACCACAACAGCTGTAAAAACTGCCCTGCGTTCCTGGCTGCGGCGAAGGAATACGGGATCATCGGGATTCCGGGGATGGAACTGACAACTTCAGAGGAAGTCCACGCAGTCTGTCTGTTTCCGGAGCTTTATCAGGCGATGGAATTTGACCGCTTTGTGTACAGCCGTCTCATTAAGGTAAAAAATCGCCCGGAAATTTTTGGAAAACAGCAGATTTATGATGAAAATGATTCTGTCTACAGGGAAGAATCCTGTCTGCTTATCAATGCCGTTAATTTGTCTTTTGAGGGGGTGTGGGAAAAGGCGGCTTCCTACGGGGGTGTCATGTTTCCGGCCCATATTGATAAAAATTCCAACAGCCTCATTGCCAATCTGGGCTTTATTCCTCCGGACAGCTCCTTTCAGACTGTGGAACTGAAGGATATGAAGAAGCTTCATTCTCTGAAACGGGAACACCCTTATCTGGAGCACTGCCGCATCATCAGTAATTCAGACGCACATTATCTGGAGCATATCAACGAACGGGGATTCACGCTGCCGGCTGCAGAGCGGTCTGCCAAGGCTGTTGTGGATACACTGCGCAGAGGGCTTTTTTAAGGAAATCTCTTTTATAAAAGCTTGAGTTTCCACACTTTACACCGCACTCCGGCGTCTGGTGTTCAGGGCTCCGGTTTTCTTATGGCCTTCAAAGTCGTCCTGAACACCAGATGCCAGAGCGCACTGCAAAATGCGGAAACTCAAGTATAAAAGTCCTTGTGGCACAGAGGCAGGTCGTGGTATGATGGGGGACAGGATTAAGGCATTAAAGTACAGTAGAAAGGATGCATATGATCATGACAGCAGAAGCACAGATTAAAGATTATCTGGAATTATTATCATCTAAAGCCCCCGTACCGGGCGGCGGAGGAGCCTCTGCTCTTGCAGGCGCACTGGGAGACAGCCTGGGACAGATGGTGGTACACCTGACCCTGGGAAAGAAGAGGTATGCGCAGGCAGAGCAGGATATGCTGAACTATGAAAGAGAGCTGAAACGTCTTCAGCAGGAATTTCTGATGCTGGCAGATAAGGATGCAGAGGTGTTTGCCCCTCTGGCAGAATGTTACCGCCTCCCCTCATCAACGGAGGAAGAAAAGGCATATAAGGAAAAGGTAATGGAGGAACGGCTTGTACAGGCCAGCTATGTTCCTCTGGAAATCATGGAAAAGGCAGCAGAAATGCTGGGGATTTTAAAGGAGCTGGCAGAGAAGGGAAGCGTTATGGCGGTCAGTGATGTGGGAGTAGGCGTTCAGTTTGTCCGTACTGCCATTTTGGGGGCTGTGATGAACGTGTATATCAATACCCGATCCATGAAGGATCGCAAAAGGGCAGAAGAACTGAACCGTGAAGCGAAGCGTCTTACAAAAGAAGGGACAGACGCTGCGGATCGGATCTATGAAAAAATAGTAAAGCAGCTTCAGGGCTGATGACACAGAACCATTAAACATGAGGAGGAAATGAAAATGGAATTTTTAAAGGGCGCTCCTGTTTCTGCTGCCATCAGAGAGTGGGCTGCGGAGGAAATAAAACAGCTTCAGGGATCGGTTCCCAAGCTTGCCATTATCCGGGTAGGAGAAAAACCGGACGATATGTCCTATGAAAGAAGTGCTGTAAAAAAGATGGAAGCCTTTGGGCTGAGGGTGCAGACCTTTGTATTTCCGAAGGATATTTCAGACGAAGAGTTTAAAGAAGCCTTTCAGAAGATCAATAAGGATCCGGATGTTACGGGCATTTTGCTTCTGCGCCCGCTTCCGGGGCAGATAAAGGAGAAGGAGATTGAAGCCATGATCGATCCTGGAAAGGATCTGGATGGTATTTCACCGGTAAACATTGCAAAGGTGTTTTCAGGAGATCCTTCCGGCTTTGCACCCTGTACTGCAGAGGCGGTGATCGAGATACTGAAAGCAAATAACATTTCTATAGAAGGAAAGCGTGCGGCAGTGATCGGACGGAGCATGGTAATAGGAAAACCGCTGTCCATGCTGCTCCTTAAGGAAAACGCTACCGTGACGATCTGCCATACGCGCACCAAAGAGCTTCCTGAAATCTGCCGGCAGGCTGAGATCTTAGTAGCTGCGGCAGGAAAGGCGGGAATGGTGGAAGAAAGCTGGGTATCAGATGGCGCGGTGGTGATCGATGTGGGCATTAATGTGGACGAAAACGGAAAACTCTGCGGTGATGTGGATCAGGCATCCATGGAGAGCCGGAACCTTCTCCTTACACCAGTGCCGGGAGGCGTAGGAGCCGTAACCACTGCAGTACTGGCAAAGCATCTGATTCAGGCAGCCCGAAGCAATGTTTTACAGTAAAAACCGGACAAAATGAGGTGAATCAAAAATTACCTCTTGCGAAAATGAAAAAAGTGTCTATAATATAAAACGTTACTGAATTTATATTTATGCATACATATGCATGATTAAGCAAAACGGAAAGAGGAGAGAGCATTATGAAAAAATATGTACTTGCATTTACAGCAGCTTTAATGGCAGCATCGTTAACTGCCTGCGGCGGTTCTGCTGCAGAGACCACAGCAGCTAAGACAGAGGCAAAAGCAGAGGATACCAAGGCAGAGGACCCAAAGGCAGAAGAGACCACAGCGGCTAAGGAAGAGACCGAAGCAGCAGGCGGTGTTCTGGTAATGGCAACCAACGCAGAGTTCCCGCCTTATGAGTACCATGACGGCGGCGAGATCGTTGGCATTGACGTAGAGATCGCAAAAGCCATTGCAGATAAGATGGGCATGGAATTAGAGATCGAGGATGTAGCATTTGATTCCGTTATTCCTGAAATTACTTCCGGAAAGGCCGATATGGGTCTGGCTGGCATGACCGTAACTGAGGACAGAAAAGTGTCTGTAGATTTTTCTGATACTTACGCAAAGGCATCCCAGATGATCATCGTAAAAGAAGACAGCGCGATTGCAGGCCCGGATGACTTAAAGGGTGTTGTAGTAGGCGTTCAGCTGGGAACCACCGGCGATATCTATGTTTCCGATTTGGAGGCAGAGGGAACGACCGTAGAGCGTTACAACAAGGGTTTTGAGGCTGTTCAGGCATTAAGCCAGGGCAAGATCGATGCAGTTGTGATCGATGGCGAGCCGGCAAAGACGTTCGTAGCTGAGACTGAGGGCATCAAAATGTTAGATGAGGCCTTTACAGAGGAGGAATATGCGATTGCTGTTAAGAAGGGAAATACAGAACTCCTTGACAAGATCAACGGCGCACTTTCTGAGTTAGAGTCCGAGGGGACTCTGGATGAGATCGTAGCAAAATACATCACAGCAGAATAAGAATCAGCCAATATCCGGTCCGCCAGGTGCGGGCCGGGTCTTTTCCGGAGCCTGTCTGAAATCTGCTGCGGGCGGCTGTCTGTCTGCGTCCCGTCACAGAGCAGCAAGCAGAGGTGAGACAGATTCCGGAACGAAGGAACTGTTCTGGCTTACACATTCATAAAAGAAAGGGAAAAGTGGAATGTGGGAAAATTTTACAAATGCATTTTATTTAAATTTTATATCTGAGGATCGGTGGCGTTATATTACAGATGGTCTGCAGACAACTCTGATCATCACCTGCTTTGCCTGCCTTATGGGTATTGTGCTGGGCTTTATTGTGGGAATGATCCGCTCCACCCATGATAAAACGGGAAAACTTAAATTCCTCAATGTGATCTGTCAGATTTATCTGACCGTAATCCGCGGAACGCCGGTTGTAGTACAGCTGCTGATCATCTATTTTGTTGTATTCGGCAGCGCACGCATCGACAAGGTGATCGTGGCGATTATGGCTTTTGGAATCAATTCCGGCGCTTATGTAGCTGAAATCTTCCGAAGCGGTATCATGTCGATCGATCCGGGACAGATGGAAGCAGGACGAAGCCTTGGCTTTAACTATTTTCAGACCATGCGCTACATCATTATGCCTCAGGCATTTAAGGTTGTGCTTCCTACCCTGTGTAATGAGTTTATTTCTCTTTTAAAGGAAACCTCTGTTTCGGGTTATATTGCCATTCAGGATCTTACCAAGGGCGGCGATATTATACGAAGCAGGACCTACAGCGCATTTATGCCCTTGATCGCAGTGGCGCTGGTATATCTTACGATTGTATTGATCTTTACAAAACTGATCCAGATTCTGGAAAGGAGGCTGCGTCAGAATGAGCGGTAATAAGAAAGAAGAAGCGCTGATCCATGTTCAGGGTCTTGGGAAAAGCTTTGGAGCCGTAGATGTATTAAAGGATATCAGTGTAGATATCAATAAAGGCGATGTGGTTTTCGTGATCGGACCTTCCGGCTCCGGAAAGAGTACTTTCCTTCGGTGCTTAAACCGTCTGGAGGAGCCCACCAGAGGCCATATTTTCTTTGAGGGAACCGATATCACAGATCCAAAGACAAACATTGATAAGCATCGCCAGAAGATGGGAATGGTATTCCAGCAGTTTAATCTGTTCCCTCATATGGACATTATGAAAAATCTTACCATCGGCCCTGTAAAGCTTCAGGGAATCAGCCAGGAGGAGGCAGAAAAAGAGGCCATGCGGCTGTTAGAGCGCGTGGGGCTGGCAGACCGTGCCCATGCTTATCCCAGCCAGCTTTCCGGAGGACAGAAGCAGCGAATCGCTATTGTGAGAGCTCTCTGCATGAAGCCGGATGTGATGCTCTTTGATGAGCCTACCTCAGCCCTTGATCCGGAGATGGTAGGAGAAGTATTAAACGTTATGCGCGATCTGGCAGAAGAGAAGATGACGATGGTGGTCGTTACCCATGAGATGGGCTTTGCCAGAGAGGTAGCTACCCGCGTTCTGTTTATGGACGGCGGTTATATTATGGAGGAGGCAGCTCCTGAGGAATTTTTCACAAATCCTAAAAATGAGCGTTTAAAGAGTTTTTTAAGCAAGGTATTATAAAACAGGGAATCCTGCGGCTTCGGCGCTGTATGTGCCAGCTGCGGGATTTTTTGATTAAATTCCAATAAATTATGAGAATATTTGATAAAGTCTATTGATAAAAGGTAAAATTGGTATTATCTTAGCTATATACAGCGGCGGTGGTAAAATATGCGCAGCCGGTCTGGGAAAGGAAGAAACTGTATGGGTATAAAAAACAGCGATGACGGAAATAAAAAGCCGTTTCTCTATTATTACATCATCGTCCTTCTGGTCGTGATGGTTTTAAATGCACTTGTATTCCCGTCTATGATGGAACGCTCCATGGAGGTGCCGTTCAGTGAGTTTACGGCTCAGCTGGATGCGGGAAATATCAAAGAGGCATATGTAAGCAGTGACAATACAGAGATTGTTTATTCGTTAAAGCCGGAGGAGGGAGCCAGACCCCAGTGGTCTGCCATAACCTACAAGACAGGAAATATGGTTACGGAAGATGAACTGGAGGCCAAGCTTTCAGCGGCAGGGGTGGAGGTTTATACCAAACAGATCCCGCACAAGGAATCCCCCCTGGTTAATTTTCTGATGACATGGATTTTCCCAATCCTGATGTTTGTAGTCATCGGACAGATTATGGCGCGGATGATGGCAAAGCGCATGGGCGGCGGAAACGCCATGACCTTTGGCAAGTCCAATGCAAAGATTTACGGGGAAAATGAAACCGGCGTTACGTTTCGTGACGTGGCTGGAGAGGAAGAGGCCAAGGACGCTTTAAAGGAGATTGTAGATTTCCTTCACAATCCGGAAAAATATGCGGATATCGGAGCCAATCTGCCAAAGGGCGCTCTTTTGGTAGGCCCTCCCGGAACGGGAAAAACCCTTCTTGCAAAGGCTGTGGCAGGCGAAGCCCATGTTCCGTTTTTTTCCATTTCCGGTTCAGAATTTGTAGAGATGTTTGTGGGTATGGGCGCTGCCAAGGTGAGAGATCTCTTTAAGCAGGCCAATGAAAAGGCTCCCTGTATTGTGTTTATTGATGAGATCGATACCATCGGAAAGAAGCGCGACGGCGGCGGTATGAGCGGAAATGATGAGAGAGAGCAGACCTTAAATCAGCTTCTGACAGAGATGGACGGCTTTGACGGAAAGAAGGGCGTGGTAATCCTCGCGGCAACCAACCGTCCGGAATCCCTGGATCCGGCCCTGCTGCGTCCGGGACGGTTTGACCGCCGGGTACCGGTAGAGCTGCCTGATTTAAAGGGAAGAGAGGCAATTTTAAAGGTACACGGACAGAAGGTTAAGATGTCCGATGATGTAGATTATAATGCCATTGCCAGGGCTACGGCAGGAGCCAGCGGCGCAGAACTTGCAAATATTGTCAATGAGGCTGCGCTGCGGGCGGTGCGCTTTGGAAGAAAGGCGGTGTGCCAGGAGGATCTTCAGGAAAGTGTGGAAACCGTCATTGCAGGCTACCAGAAGAAAAACGCGGTGATTCCGCCGGATGAGCGCCGGATCGTGGCGTACCATGAGGTGGGACACGCTCTGGTAGCGGCCTGTCAGACCCACAGCGCTCCCGTTCAGAAGATTACCATAATTCCAAGAACTTCAGGAGCCCTTGGATATACCATGCAGGTTGATCAGGGCGAACGGTATCTGATGAGCCGGGATGAGGCGTTAAATAAGATTGCCACCTTTACAGGCGGACGGGCGGCAGAGGAAGTTATTTTCCATTCTATTACCACAGGAGCCTCCAATGATATCGAGCAGGCAACCAAGATCGCAAGAGCCATGGTAACGCGATATGGCATGACGGATGAATTTGACATGGTTGCCATGGAAACGGTGAATAATCAGTATCTGGGAGGAGATACCTCTCTGATGTGCTCTCCGGAAACAGCCAAACGGATTGATGAAAAGGTAGTTCAGATCGTCCGGGAGCAGCATGAAAAGGCAATTCACATTTTAAAGGAAAACGAGACAAAGCTCCATGAGATTGCGGCTTATCTTCTGGATAAGGAGACGATCACCGGGGAAGAGTTTATGGAGATTTTTGAAAAACAGAGCGCAGATGGGGAAAATACCTTGAAAGAGGAAGAATAAAAGAAAGATTACAGCCCCGGACGGGTGCAATCGTAAGGTTTTGTTCGATTGCATTTGCTCCGGGGCTGTGTTATGATGAAATACCCGAACATATGTACTAAATTAAGAAAGGCAGGTAAGACAGATGAGCAGTATTTTGGAGCAGCTGTATGCGGGAGATTTAACTCCGGCAGAAAACGTGATTCAGGGAAATGAGGAGTATGACCGGCTGTGCAGACAGTCAGTTCAGGAAATCGAGGAATTTTCAAAAAAGCTGGACGATGAAAGCCGAAAGAGTTTTGATGCGCTGTTAGAGCATTATCTGGAGCTGACTTATATAGAAAAAAGCCAGACCTTCTGTGACGGATTTCGTCTGGGAGCCGGAATTATGTGCGAGGTTTTTAAAGGAAGGGAATGTCTGTGCAGATAGGAATTTCCTTTTTTGTAATATCGAACAAATGTTTGAAAAACAGGCTTTGATGTGATATACTGATTGCATCAAATGATTTTAGGAGTTTACGCCATGGCAAAGCAATACATTAAGATCCGGGGAGCCAGCGAACATAATCTGAAGCATGTTTCCGTGGATATTCCCAGAGATGAGCTGGTGGTTTTGACGGGCCTTTCGGGCTCTGGAAAATCTTCACTGGCGTTTGACACGATTTATGCAGAGGGACAGAGACGCTATATGGAATCCCTGTCCTCCTATGCCCGTCAGTTTTTAGGACAGATGGAAAAGCCGGATGTAGAAAGCATTGAAGGCCTGTCTCCGGCCATTTCCATTGATCAGAAATCCACGAACCGTAATCCGCGCTCCACGGTGGGTACGGTGACAGAGATTTATGATTATATGAGGCTTCTTTATGCCAGAGTGGGAATCCCCCATTGTCCGAAGTGCGGAAGGGAGATTCACAAGCAGACCATTGATCAGATGGTAGACCAGATTATGGCTATGCCGGAGCGTACAAGGCTGCAGCTGTTAGCGCCTGTGGTCCGGGGACGGAAGGGAGAGCATGTAAAGGTTCTGGAGCAGGCCAGAAAAAGCGGTTATATGCGTGTACGGATTGATGGAAATCTCTATGAGCTTTCTGAGGAGATTCATCTTGAAAAGAATATCAAACACAATATAGAGATCGTGGTAGACCGTCTGGTAGTGAAAGAAGGGATTGAAAATCGTCTGACAGACTCCATTGAGACGGTTATGGCCTTAAGCGGCGGCCTGATGACGGTAGATGTGATCGGAGGGGAGCCAGTTAATTTCAGCCAGAGCTTTTCCTGTCCGGACTGCAATATCAGTATCGATGAGGTAGAACCGAGAAGCTTTTCCTTTAACAATCCCTTTGGCGCCTGTCCGGAGTGCTTTGGCTTGGGGTATAAGATGGAATTTGATGAAAGCCTGATGATTCCGGATCCGTCCCTGTCCATTAACCAGGGGGCCATCGTGGTTTTAGGCTGGCAGTCCTGCACGGATAAGGGAAGCTTTACCAGGGCGATCCTTGATGCTCTGGCGAAAGAGTACCACTTTGATCTGGATACGCCCTTTGAGGCATATCCGAAGGAAATCCATGATATCCTGCTGTACGGTACCGGAGGACATGAGGTAAAGGTACGCTATAAGAGCCAGAGAGGCGAAGGCGTCTATGATGTGGCCTTTGAGGGGCTGATTGAAAATGTCAGCCGCCGTTACAAGGAAACCTTTTCTGAGGCGTCCAAGGCGGAATATGAGACATATATGCGTATTACGCCCTGTCCGGTGTGCCGCGGACAGAGACTGAAAAAGGAATCTCTGGCAGTAACGGTAGGAGGCAGGAATATCTATGAAGCCACCAATATGTCCATTGTGAAGTTTAAGGAGTTTATGGATGAGCTGAAGCTGACTCCTATGCAGCAGACCATTGGAGAATCTATTTTAAAGGAGATCCGGGCCAGGATCAGCTTTCTTATTGATGTGGGACTGGATTATCTGTCTCTTTCGCGGGCTACAGGCACTTTATCGGGCGGAGAGGCCCAGCGCATCCGTCTGGCAACGCAGATTGGTTCCGGACTGGTAGGCGTGGCCTATATTCTGGATGAGCCAAGTATCGGCCTTCACCAGAGGGACAATGACAAGCTTTTAAAGACGCTGCTGCATTTGAGGGATCTGGGCAACAGTGTTCTGGTGGTGGAGCATGATGAGGATACCATGCGGGCAGCGGACTGTATTGTGGATATCGGTCCCAGGGCCGGTGAACATGGTGGGAAGATCGTAGCGGTAGGTACGGCAGAGGAGATCATGGCAAATCCGGATTCGATTACCGGGGCTTACTTAAGCGGCCGCATCCGTATTCCCATACCGGACAAGCGCCGGACGCCAGCAGGCTGGATCACAGTGCGAAAGGCGGCGGAAAATAATCTGAAAAATATTGATGTATCCTTCCCTTTGGGAGTGATGACCTGCGTTACTGGTGTATCCGGCTCCGGAAAGAGCTCCCTTGTGAATGAGATTCTGTATAAAGCTCTGGCGAAGAAGCTGAACCGCGCCAGAACCATACCGGGAAAGCATAAGTGTATTGAGGGGGCAGAGCAGCTGGATAAGATTATTGCCATTGACCAGTCTCCCATTGGCCGTACTCCAAGATCGAATCCTGCCACCTACACGGGAGTATTTGACCTGATCCGCGATCTGTTTGCATCCACCAGTGATGCAAAAGCCAGGGGATACAGCAAAGGGCGTTTCAGCTTTAATGTGAAGGGCGGACGCTGCGAGGCCTGCTCCGGCGATGGGATCATCAAGATTGAGATGCATTTTCTTCCGGATGTATATGTGCCATGTGAGGTTTGCGGAGGAAAGCGGTATAACAGAGAAACGCTGGAGGTAAAGTATAAGGGAAAGACGATCTATGATGTATTAAATATGACAGTGGAGGATGCCCTGACGTTTTTTGAAAATGTACCTTCCATTACCAGAAAGATCCAGACCCTTTATGATGTAGGGCTTGGATATATCCGTCTGGGACAGCCCTCCACAGAACTTTCCGGCGGTGAGGCGCAGAGGATCAAGCTGGCGACAGAGCTTTCCAAGCGAGGAACCGGAAAGACCATCTATATTTTGGACGAGCCTACCACAGGACTTCATTTTGCTGACGTTCATAAACTGATCGAGATTCTGCGCCGCCTTTCTGACGGAGGGAATACGGTAGTTGTAATCGAACACAATCTGGATGTGATCAAGACGGCAGATTATATTATTGATATCGGCCCTGAGGGCGGAGACAAGGGCGGTACGGTGATCGCAAAGGGAACGCCGGAAGAAGTATCGGAAAGCCCGGTATCCTATACAGGGAGATATATAAAGAAATATCTTCTGTAAACGCCTTTGGCGCAGATGGGTTTCAGGCTTCTTCGGAAGCCTGAAATTGTCTAAATATTCGCTTTTGATCACACAAATCAGGGAAACGCCTGGTTGAGAAAAAATAAAATAAAAAATCTTAAAAAAGTTGTTGACATATGAAGATATGTTTGATATTATATATCTCGCGCCTGAGAGAGCGCAGGGGCGTTTGAAAAAAAGAAAAAATAAATTTAAAAAAGTTGTTGACAAATGAAAAACG